>NZ_JAFNOP010000001.1:0-321354 GCF_026536195.1 Gilliamella sp. B2969 | reverse complement strand
TAGATAAAACGCTCATCATTCCATGTCAATCCGCACCGGCAATGATGATAATCGATAACATAACAAATTCCCCACCACAGCCCGTTATTGGGCTGAGACCGTTTCACCTCAATAATGTAGCGTTGCCTTTAGCGATAACAAATAATAACCAAAAAACACAAATCAATAACTTTAATTATTGACACTAATGATAACATATATTATCATTACCACATCAAAACCAATCAAGTTAACAGCGTCATTAAACAAGACTACGAGTTATTTAATGTGTTAACAAGATTCAAGTAGCTAGCAGGGGCATATGAACATACTGCGGTTTTGATACATGTCACAGGCATGACGGTAAACTGCGGCTGATGGCAGTGTTAATTACACATAACACAATTAATACTGCCATATCTTATCCTATCAGCACTCACGCACACTGTTGTTAGGAAAAGGACAGCGGGAAAGACTGCGAACAGACCACATCCTTCGCCCCAACATGTTGGGGCCTTTTTTAAGGAAATATCATGATTAATAGAGATTTTATTAATATTAAAACCAAAAACAGATTTGACAAAGATTATCAATTGACTAAACACGAAATCCGATTTATCTACTTTGCCAATCTAATATTAATCTTTATGGGATTGGTCGCCTTGTTAATTGCTTTTTATTAATGACAATTGGGTGAATCATGCGTCAGTTGCAACAATTAGTCGAAAATAGCTACGAAGCGAGTTATTACAAAATGCTCGATAAAATCGAACAACAAGATGCTCAAGAGGAATGGATTGATAAACGTGCTGATGAGCTAATGGGCAATTTTAGTAATGAGAATGATTGGCAAATATTGGCATTACTTAAATTAAAATTAGACAACCATAGTGTTGATGCAAAGATATATCACCAATTTATTATTGATATTTGTTATTCTCAAGCACAGTTTGAATTTAAACAACATTCACTAATGTTATTAAATAAAAATGCTTATTAATGTAGCTTAATTAAATTAACAGAAAATAAATTAGATGATAAACAACTCAGTATTCATGCTAAAAAACAGAGACAGATATAAAAGAATAGGTTGATATTAAAACAGATATACAATACAGATTACATTAATTTACAATTTTCCTTATTAGCAAAAATACCAGTCTTTTATCAAACAGTTAATCTGAGCGAGATACTGAATAACAAAATAAAGTTATTAAATCATCGTTGAATTTGAAAATCTTATTTCATTATTGAGGATAATTTGTATGGTAATAAAAAACAGTCCTGAAAAGGATATAGAATCAATCTTAAATGATTCTAATGTATTTGCTCAAAAAATTAACAAATACTGCCGTAATTGCAACAATCCAACTCCTGATGGATTAGCATATTGCAACCAGAATTGTAAAAATGAATTTGAAATCAAACATCGCAATGATTTTAAAGATTAACTACCTCATTATTTATATAAATAAAAAACATTAAAATTGTGAAAAATAATGGCATTTATTCAATAGATGAATTATCAAATTAATCTATTAAAATAATACATTCAATCTTTACATTATGTTCTAAAATAATTTTTTGATCTTTTACCATAAAAGTACTTAAAAATAATAATTATAAAGAATAGCAAAACTAAAAAATAACCATAACGTTACGCAATAACAAAAAAAGTCATAACATAATTGGTAAGCTAATAAAGTAGAGCATAATTGAATAAGTAATAAATATTTTTCAATTTTAGATAAATCAATTGCTTTCAATAAAACGCCCTGAAATTGATTTAATCTTGTTTTAATAATAGATAAGACCTAGATATTATCCAAACTTAGTACACAATGATAACGAAGTATCAAAAAACATCGCCTAATGACAACGCAATAGATTTGAATTTTCTGATACAGATATGTTTATCATCACATTTAACGCAGTTTTAAACACTCTATAAATTTATAGTTATTGTCGAAGACGGACACACAAATTGACGTTTGATACTAATATCGATTCAGAGTAATTTTTTAAGATTTTAAAAAAATCTATAATATAATTTTAAATGAAATAAAAAATATAACTGAATACAGACAATAAAAAAGCCCTAACTATCAAGTCAGGGCCTAACACTGTTAACTTGTTAAGATTAAATTGATGTTATCAGTTACTTACTTTTTGTTTTATACTCATCATAATATTCCTGAGCCAGTTTACGCATTGATAAACCGATTGCGGCATATTGATACTCATTTAAATTGGCCAAGGAAGCACGCGCAGACGGATGCTGCACCGCAAATCCTTTACCTGGAAGCAATACCACTCCTGCTTCATCGGCAATTCTAAATAGCATTTCAGAAGGATTTTTATTTTTTAAGATCCATTTAGCAAACTTATCATCATAAAGTTCTCGACAAATATGTTCTAAATCAATTAGCGTATAGTAATCGACATTGTTTTCATCTGTTTTGTGTTTCAAACCTAAATGCTGATAAAGTGAAGCCGCACGGCGACGAATAATCGTCTTTAACGTCGCCTTATAACTTTGATCGGCATCCATCATTTCACATAACGCAAAAAGAACCATTTGTACTTGCTGTGGCGTTGACAAACCGGCAGTATGATTTAAGGCAACCGCTCGGCTATCTGCTACTAAGCGATCAATAAATTTGAGATTTTCAGGATCGGTAACAATTGAACTGTAACGTTTATCAAGAATCTTTCTTGTCTTACTTGGTAATGCTCTAATAGTTTTGTCGATAACATTATCATGGCTAAGCGCAATTACTCCTAAACGCCAACCTGTCGCGCCAAAATATTTAGAAAATGAATAAACTAAAATGGTATTTTTAGGGCAAATAGCAAATAAAGATTGAAAGTTATCAGCAAAAGTCCCATAAACATCATCAGTTAAAATGATCAAATCAGGGCGTTTTTTCACAATATCAGCAATAATTTTTAAGCTTTTATTATCGATTTTAACTGAAGGTGGGTTAGACGGATTAACAAGGAAAAAAGCTTTAATGGATGGATCTTCTAATTTACGTAATTCAGATTCAGGGTATTGCCAATTTAGATTTGGATCTGAATTGATTAGTACCTCAACGAGTTGATAATCATTTAAACTCGGTATTTCAAGATATGGGGTAAAAATAGGCGCGCCGATAGCTATTTTGTCCCCTTTTTCAATTAATCCATTCTCTTTCATTGAATTAAATATATAGGCCATAGCAGCTGTGCCACCTTCAACTGCAAAAAGGTCTAATTCATCACGATGTAAATACTGCGCACCCATTTGCTCAAGCACATAAGATTTTACCACTTCCTCACTTAAGGTTAACATTCGATCGGGAACGGGATAATTACATCCTAAGATGCCTTCAACCATTTCTTGCAAAAACTTATTCTCATCAAGACCTAACTGATCACGAATATAAGAAAATGCTTTACCTAAAAAAGCAACACCAGGCGTTTGGTAATTTTGTCGAATAAAATGCTCAAAACGCCCAGTTAGACCGGCTTTAATGGGAAAGCCACCTACCCCTTCATTCAAGTAAGAATAAGACATTTCTGATTCTTGAATAGCAAACACGCCTAATTGAAAAAACGCCTGACGAGGAAAAGTAGCAAGAAAATTAGGATTACCACGACCGGCATTTAACATAACGCGATCTGCACGACTTTGTGCAAGTTTAATTAAATTATCTTTTAACTCAAAAGGACTCAAATTGGCATACTTTGAAAAGTCTGTTGTGTTTTTCATGATCTGTACCTTTACTTTTATATTCCAATTAAACAAAAGCCACAACTAATGGACCTAACAAAGTTAGGAAAACATTAGCTAAAGCATAAGTAATAGCAAAAGAATTGGTTGGTGTAGAATTTCCTGCCTTATTTAGCACTTCACCGAAAGCTGGATTAGCACTACGAGCTCCCGCCAATGCACCAGCAAATACCGCTACATTTTTATAGCCAAGGACATATTTACCAAAGTAAATAGCTAATAACATAGGCAAGACAGTAACAACCACTCCAATTAAAAATAGCGATAATCCTTGTTCTTCAATGGTATTAATTGCCTGTAAACCAGAACTTAAACCAACTACAGCAACAAAACCAGCTAAGCCAAAATCTTTCAATAATTGAATAGCACCACTTGGAATGTTACCAACAGTTTGATGAATTGAACGGTACCAACCAAATAACAAACCTGACAACAAAGCCCCACCACCAGCGCCTAATGTAATTGGGATATCGCTCACACGGATAACAATTAAACCGATAATAAGACCAACAACCAATCCTAAACCATGGAAAATCCAGTCAGTTTTTTCACTACGAGTAATCGGCGCACCAATTTTATCAACAACACGTTTAAGATCACCATCAGAGCCATAAATGGTTATCACATCGCCTAATTTTAAATAAATATCATTATTTAATGGCAATGACTCGCCATCTCGATGAATTGCAATTAGATAAATACCATGCTTTAATTGAATAACCTCTTCCGATGATAGGACTTGTGTTAAATTTTCGCCAACATAACGTGAATTACGCATCTCAACGTCTTGAGTATTCATCACAACATCCATACCCGATACTGAATTAATTTCAGTGCCAAGAAGATCACTTGCTTGAATCATTGCATCACGGTGGCCAACAACTAAAATAATATCCCTAACTTCAATAACTGTGTCTGGTGTGGCTTCAATAATTTTATTGCCACGCTTTATTTTTTCAATACTTATACCATTAACTGTTTTCTCAATTTCGCTAACATTCTGATCAATTTTATTCGTCACGCGATATAAACGACCGGTAATATCTGATAGTGCTAAATTTTGATTAGAACCTAACAATAAAGAACCATGCAATTGTTCTGCTTGTGCTTTTATAGCGTCATCAGCAATATCTTTTCCCATGATTTTTGGCAAAATATTGACACAAATAATAATGGCGCCTAAAGAACCAAAGATATAGGTTACTGCATAACCAATAGTGACATTAGCTTGCATTTTATGAAGTTCTTCAACACTTAACCCTAATTGACTTAATGCATCAGATGCGGTGCCCATAATGGCAGATTGAGTAAGACCACCAGCAGCAAGCCCCGCAGCTAGACCTTTATCTAAATTAAACACTTTAGCTAACACAACAACTGTCGCTAAACCTGCAACGGCAATAAATAACGCTAAAAAGATTTCACGCAAAGTTTTGACACCAAGCGAACGAAAAAACTGTGGTCCGCTTTCAAAACCAACCGCATAAATAAAGAGCGCGAAAAGAACCGCCTTAACGCCAGCATCAACTGTCACGCCAAAAACACTCAATGCAACGGCAACCAGTAACGAACCTGCAACACCACCCAGTTGGAATTTACCAATCCGAATAGCACCAATTAAATATCCTAAACTCAAAGAAAGAAATAAAAGAATTTCGGGTGAGTGTTGAATCCCATTTAAAATCCAGTGTGAAAGCCATTGAAACATAATAATTGTCCTCAAGTGCTAAAAAGATGAATTAAGAATGTAAGAAAAGAAATAAAAAGGGACTTAAAGAATATTCATTCAATTTTATGAATACGTTTATATATTAAACTGCTATTGCAAGAATAGAAAGTTAATTTTTATAATTGATATTATTTATAAAAAAATAACAATGCAATGTCTTATTTTTTTATAACACTACGATATTTATAAGATCTACACTTTTGCTTGTTTGACCGTCGTTAATCGTTAGGCAACTATAACCCTATAAATACAACGAATAGAAATATTTTCTTTGATACTTTACATAAAAAAGAAAATAAGAAAAGTTTTCACTCAGTCAGTATAAACAATTAACATAATCATAATTGTTTATTTCCAAAAATGTTTTATCCGAAAAACTATTTTCAAAAAATATTATTTGAACAAATAAGTTAAATATAAATATCTTACTTTTGAAGTTTCCCTTACATATAAGGCTAACTCGTATGTAGTTTTTTACTATGCGATATATTTTTGTTGAATAATAAAAATTGTAGAAAATAAAAAGGGCTTTACAGCCCATTTCCTTGTCTAAAAAATAGTCTTTCCATACTTTTTACCACGTTTTTTGACAATTTTTCAGAGAGTTTTTGCTTACGTTGATAACTGACCGAGATAATTTTATGGGTATCTAAATGCGATAAGATAAAGTCATCACTGGTACTAATTTCGTCAACTAAACCTTTATCTTTAGCTTGAGTAGCAAACCAATGTTCGCCGGTAGCAACTTCATCTATATTGATATTAGGCCGATATTCTTTCACAAAATCCTTAAATAATAGATGGGTTTCTTCCAGCTCTTGCTTAAATTTTTGACGACCTTCATCCGTATTTTCACCAAACATCGTTAATGTACGTTTGTATTCACCTGCGGTCTGTAATTCAATATCGACATCATGCTTTTTAAGTAAACGGTTGAAGTTTGGAATTTGCGCAACCACACCAATTGAACCAACGATTGCAAAAGGTGCCGCGACTATTTTATTGGCGGTACATGCCATCATATATCCACCACTTGCAGCTACTTTATCAACAACGGCGGTAAAAGGAATATTACGTGTTCTAAAACGTAATAGTTGTGAAGCCGCTAAACCATAACCATGAACGACGCCGCCTGGGCTTTCAAGCTTAACGACAACTTCATCTTCGGGGTTAATAATGGCTAAAACCGCAGTAATTTCTTGGCGTAATTCTTCAACTTCATGTGCATCCATACTGCCATTAAAAGATAACACAAATAGCTTTGGCTTGGACTTTTGCTGTGGTTCACTTAAGGCTTCAATAGCTGAACTGTCTACAGCCGTGGTATCTGTCGTTTGTTCACTGCTTTTTATTTGTTGTTTCTTTTGTTTAATCGCTAATTTTGCTTGTTTTTTCTCATTTTTTTTCTGTTTTTTTAGATCTTTATTAAACTGTTTAGCCTCAACTTCATCCATGCTAGAGACTAACATATCATCTTTAATTTGTTCGTATTCTTCACTGATATCTTTAACAGATAGGCGTCCTGCTGCTGTTACCGATTTTCGACGTTGACTGATAATAAAAATCAGTACCGCTAAAATAGCGACTACCACTGTCACGGTTTCAGCTAAAAAAAGTGCATATTGTGAAAAAAAATTCATTTAACAATTATCCTTAGAGTGAATGTTACAATTATTATAACAATATAATAAAGGAATGTGCCGAAAATTAACAAAGATAAAATTGTTGCTTTATTCGGCAAATCAAATTATTTATACTGATAGCCTAATTTACTGTTATATGAGAATTAAAATGTCTTTACGTCCAATTACCGAAATCGCCAAGCAAGCTAATATTCCTGAGGAGTTTGTACTACCTTACGGCAAATATGTCGCAAAAATTGACTTATCACTTATAAACGCCAACCAAAATAGAGAAAATGGTAAATTAGTCCTTGTAACAGCCATTACGCCAACGCCTTTAGGTGAAGGGAAAACCGTCAATACTATTGGACTAAGTGAAGGTCTAAACTATATTGGGAAAAAAGCAATTGCTTGTATTCGTCAACCAAGTCTTGGTCCCGTTTTTGGCGTTAAAGGTGGGGCCGCCGGTGGTGGGCAAGCCGAAGTATTACCCATGGAAACCTTAAATCTACATTTAACAGGTGACATTCATGCAATTACTGCGGCTCACGATTTAGCTTCTGCTGCATTGGACTCTCGTTTATATCATGAAGATCGTTTAGGTGATGAATTTACCGCACAAACAGGGTTAGCCCGATTAAATATTGATGTCAATCGTATCGTTTGGAAACGTGTTATCGATCACAACGATCGTGCTTTACGCAATATTACTGTTGGAGTTGGTGGAGGCTTAAATGGCGTTGAAAGACGTGATGGTTTTGAAATAACAGCTGCATCAGAATTAATGGCAATTTTAGCGTTAGCCTCAGATTTACAGGATATGCGTGCTCGTATTGGTCGCATTATATTAGCTTATAATACGCAAGGCCAACCAATAACTGCCGAACAGCTTGAAGTAGCTGGCGCAATGACTGTATTACTAAAAAATGCTATTAATCCAAATTTAATGCAAACAGTTGAGAATACGCCGGTGTTAATTCATGCAGGTCCTTTTGCTAACATTGCACATGGAAACTCCTCGGTGATTGCTGACCGCATTGCATTAAAACTTGCCGACTATGTGGTTACTGAAGCTGGATTTGGTTCTGACATGGGAATGGAAAAATTCTTTAATATCAAATATCGTCAAGCAGGTATCAAAGCCGATTGCGTGGTATTGGTGGCAACTGTTCGAAGTTTAAAATCCAACAGCGGTAAATATAATATTAAACCGGGTCAAGCAATTCCAAAAGAAATCTCTGAATCTAATGTTGAATTACTTGAAATTGGCGCCGCTAACTTAGCATGGCATATCAAAAATGCCAAAAGTTATGGGCTACAAGTCATAGTTGCGATTAACCGTTTCCCACATGATAGCGAAGAAGAACTCGCATTCTTACAAAAATATGCCGTTGAACATGGCGCATTTGCTTGTGAGGTTAGCGAAGTGTTTACTAAAGGTGGCAAGGGTGCTGAAAAATTAGCTAACCATGTAATTAAAGCGTGTGAGATGCCAAGTGAAATTAAATTACCTTACCCTAACACAATGCCACTAATTGATAAAATCCAAACTATGGTGAAAAAATACGGTGCTAACAAAGCTAACCTATCAGCTAAAGCAATCGAAAATATCAAAGAAATTGAGGCATTAAAGCTCGATCATCTACCGCTATGTATTGCTAAAACACCAATGTCAATTAGTGCTGATGCCAACTTAAAAAATGTGCCAACCAACTTTGACGTTGACATTAGCCATTTAGCAATTTCAGCAGGGGCGGGATTTATTCGTGTTTACGCAGGCAATGTGATGACTATGCCAGGGCTTGGGACTAATCCGGCTTATCGACAAATCGATATTGACAAAGATGGTAATATTGTAGGTTTAAGTTAATGCAAGAAGTGATTATGCAAACCAAACAACAATATAAAGCGTTTATTGATGAACAAAACTGTATAGGTTGTGGCAAATGCATCCGCGTCTGCCCGACAGATGCAATTGTTGGCAGCAAACAAGTATTACATACCATTTTGCCGAAGTTATGTACATCATGCAGTAATTGCATCAATACCTGCCCTACCGACTGTATTACCCTAAGTACTTTAGGTGAGGCATTAACCGAAAGTGAAGAGTTACAATTAACACAAAAAAAACAACAACGGTTAAATCACAATCAACTGGTACCACCAACGATCTTATTTCCGCGCACAATGGAAGTTAAAAACACAAGTGATACGAGTCAAAAAGATCGAAAACAATCCATTGCTGATGCAATAGCCAGAGTTAAGGCAAGAAAAAACCTCGCTAATTAGCGAGGTTTTCAATTTAAGCAGAATAAATGCTAACAACCCATTGAGCTGTTAGCATTCTCAACAATTAGTCTTTATTGTTACTTCTAAATGCGCGCTTACGATCATTTTCAGTTAAATGACGTTTACGTAAACGAATAGACAATGGCGTAACTTCGACTAACTCATCATCATCAATAAACTCTAATGCTTGTTCTAATGACATTTTCACTGGTGGTGAAAGCGTGGTTGCCTCATCAGTACCTGATGCTCGCATATTGGTTAGTTTTTTACCCGTTAAACAGTTAACAGTTAAATCATTAGAGCGTGTATGAATACCAATAATTTGACCTTCGTACACTTCGGCACCATGACCCAAGAACAACTTACCACGGTCTTGCAAGCTATAAAGTGCATACGCTAATGCTTTACCGGTACCGTTAGAAATCATCACACCATTATTACGTTGGCCAATTTCACCAGGACGAACATCATCATAATGACTAAAAGTCGAATAAAGTAAACCAGTACCTGAAGTCATTGTCATAAATTCCGTTCTAAAACCGATAAGACCACGACTAGGAATGACATAATCTAAACGCACACGCCCTTTACCATCAGGTAACATATTAGTTAGATCACCTTTACGCAAACCAAGTGCTTCCATCACTGAACCTTGATGTTGTTCTTCAATATCAAGCGTTACTTGTTCAAAAGGTTCTTGTTTTTTACCGTCGATTTCACGATAAATAACTTTAGGACGCGAAACACCTAACTCATAACCTTCACGGCGCATATTTTCAATTAACACAGATAAGTGCAACTCACCGCGACCCGACACTTTAAATGCATCAGGATCAGGCGTTTCCTCAACACGAAGTGCCACATTATGAACCAGTTCTTTTCTTAAACGTTCTAAAATTTGACGAGATGTGACAAACTTACCTTCCTTACCGGCAAAAGGTGAACTATTTACGTTAAAGAACATAGTAACTGTTGGTTCATCTACGGTTAACGCAGGTAAAGCTTCAACACAACTATTATCACAAATTGTATCAGAAATACCCAATTCACCAAGACCAGTTAAAGCAATAATATCACCCGCTTCGGCAACTTCAGCTTCATAACGTTGCAAGCCTAAATGACCTAAAACTTGACCTACTTTACCAGTACGTTTGTTGCCTTCACTATCAACGATTGTTACTTGTTGATTTGGTTTAACCCGACCACGTTTAATACGACCAATCCCGATAACACCAACATAATTATTATAATCAAGTTGTGAGATTTGCATTTGGAATGGACCATCTAAATCGACTTTTGGTGGCTCAACATATTTCACAATTGCTTCAAATAATGGTGTCATGTCTTGCGCCATATGCTCATGATCAAGACCTGCAATACCCATTAATGCTGAAGCATAAACTATTGGGAAATCCAACTGTTCATCAGTTGCACCCAAATTAACAAATAGATCAAAGACTTGATCAACAACCCAATCAGGTCGTGCGCCTGGACGGTCAACTTTATTAATAACAACAATTGGTTTTAACCCATAAGCAAACGCTTTTTGTGTTACAAAACGGGTTTGTGGCATAGGGCCATCCATTGCATCAACCAGCAATAATACCGAATCAACCATCGACATTACGCGTTCAACTTCACCACCAAAATCAGCATGTCCTGGGGTATCAACGATGTTAATGCGATACCCATTCCAATTAATAGCCGTATTTTTAGCTAAAATAGTAATACCACGCTCTTTTTCAAGCGCATTTGAGTCCATTATTCGCTCGTTATCATCACCACGCAAATTATCAAGCGTGCCCGATTGTTTCAACAATTTATCAACCAATGTTGTTTTACCATGGTCAACGTGCGCAATAATGGCTATATTTCTTAAATTTTCAATCACAATTAAAATCCCAATTAGGAGACAGATTCTTTAGGCGCAATATTGTACACCTTTTTACTCGAAATGTTGATCTATATCACAAAGTTTATTTATCAGACTATTTATTGGTAAAAAATCAATAAAAATCTTATTGTTTTACACCATCTAAAACTGATGGAGCACAGACTTGCTGATAAAATTGTGCGGCAAATTCATCAACCTTTGCCCAATTGGTATATTCAATCACAGGTTTAGTCACATCAGTATCGCCCTTTCCTAACCACATAATAAAGCGAATCATATTACGATCGAACCAATTATATTGAGGATAATAAAGTGCACCAGCAAAAACCGCTTTAATGGTCGGATTCCAGGCAATTTTAGCTAAAAACTTTTTAGTATATAAATTGGTTTCTGGCGTATTTTTATTTGGCTTACGAGCCACCACATTGACACCAAAAAAACCAGATCGAATGGTATTTAATTGCTGATAATTATCATCGATAAATTGCTTCATCACTTTACTATAAAAACCATAACGTATTGAAGATCCCAACAAAACTGCCTGATATTTAGTTAAATCAATATGGCTATCAGGCAAAAGTTGAATAACATCACAGTCGCATTTATCACCAAGCTGTGTTTTTATGCGTTGCATGATTTTGAGGGTTTGCTTTTCATGCGTAGTATAAAGTAATAAAACTTTCACAACATGACTCATAACATTGCTTCCTTATCTAATAAGACATTGGCAAATTTCACTATTACTTTTTTCATGATAAAAATTAATAAATTCGGGGTGATTTCATTAAAAACTTTGATTATAGTAATAAACAAATTTACAC
Organism: Gilliamella sp. B2969; assembly: GCF_026536195.1. Lineage (NCBI taxonomy): Bacteria > Pseudomonadati > Pseudomonadota > Gammaproteobacteria > Orbales > Orbaceae > Gilliamella > Gilliamella sp. B2969. Next base: position 309,245 of record NZ_JAFNOP010000001.1, on the reverse strand, counting down.
AAAATTAAAGAAACCGGACAGATTATGACGATTTCAGTTCCAAAACTTAGTGCTATTATTTTGGCGGCAGGGAAAGGCACACGGATGTACTCCAACCTACCTAAAGTTTTACATAAAATTGGCGCTAAACCGATGTTACAACATGTTATTGACACAGTTCAACAACTAAATATCGATCAGATCAATATTGTTTATGGTCATGGAAAAGAGCAATTAGAACACGCACTCAAAAATCAACCTGTGCACCTTATTTATCAAGCAGAGCAGCTCGGTACGGGACATGCAGTACAACAAGCTATTCCTCATATTGCAGATATCCAAGACATTTTAATTTTATACGGTGATACCCCGCTCATATCACAACAAACTTTAGAAAACTTAATTACCAGCAAACCAGAACAAGGCATAGCACTATTAACGGTTATACTTGATGATCCAACAGGTTATGGCAGAATAGAACGGAAAAATGATCAAGTCGTTGCCATTGTCGAACAAAAAGATGCGTCACCAGAGCAACAAAAAATAAATGAAGTCAACACCGGCATAATGCTTGTTACTGGTAAACTACTTAAAAAATGGCTATCGCAAATAACCAATAACAATGCCCAAAAAGAATATTACCTAACCGATATCATTGCGCTGGCACATCAAGATGGCTACCCTATCCTGACATCTCACCCCGTGCAACAATTTGAGGTAGAAGGTGTAAATAACCGCTTACAATTAGCCACCCTAGAACGCCAATACCAGCATCAACAAGCACAAAACTTATTACTAGCGGGTGTAACATTACTCGATCCTAACCGCTTTGATTTACGCGGTACACTTACCCACGGTAAGGATGTCACCATCGACAGTAATGTTATCATTGAAGGGCAGGTAAAGTTAGGCAATAACGTCACCATTGGTGCAGGTTGTATTTTAAAAAATTGCACTATTGACGACAATTCAATCATAAGTCCTTACAGCATAATCGAAGATTCAACCATCGCACAGCAATGCACTATAGGTCCATTTGCTCGACTCAGACCGGGTTCACAGCTTGATGAACAAGCCCATGTAGGTAATTTTGTCGAACTCAAAAAAGCTCATCTAGGCAAAGCAAGCAAAGCGGGGCATTTAAGTTATCTTGGTGACAGTGAAATCGGCAACAACGTCAATATTGGCGCAGGCACCATCACCTGTAATTACGATGGCGCAAACAAATTTAAAACCATTATACAAGATGACGTATTTGTCGGCTCCGACTCTCAGCTAATTGCTCCAGTTAACATTGGTAAAGGTGTCACTATTGCTGCCGGCACAACTGTCACCACCAACGTTAAGGATAATGAATTGGTAATAAGCCGAGTAAAACAAAAACAGATTTCTGGTTGGAAACGTCCAACAAAGTTAAACAATAAGGAATAAATTATGTGTGGAATTGTGGGTGCTATCGCCAAACGTGATATTGCTGAAATATTACTGGAAGGATTAAAACGTCTTGAATACCGAGGATATGACTCAGCAGGACTTGCTATTATCTCACCAACAGGCGAACTGCAACGCGTTCGGCGTGTAGGAAAAGTACAAGCATTAAAAGATGCGGTTGAAGCCCATCCACTTAAAGGCAGTACAGGAATAGCCCATACCCGCTGGGCAACTCATGGTGAACCTGTCGAACGCAATGCCCATCCACATGTATCAGATTTTATTGCTGTTGTTCACAATGGTATCATCGAAAACTTCGAACCTTTACGTGAAAAACTCATTGCCAAAGGTTACCAATTTCGTTCAGAAACTGATACAGAAGTGATTGCCCACTTAATTCACGACATCATATCAACTGAAGGTTGCTCATTATTTGAAGCAGTACAAAAAGCCATACCTCAATTAAGAGGTGCTTACGGCACCGTTATAATGGATACACGTAATCCCGATATTTTGGTTGCGGCTCGTTCAGGCAGCCCTCTCGTGATTGGCTGTGGTGTTGGTGAAAACTTCATTGCTTCCGATCAACTTGCCTTACTGCCGGTTACACGTCAATTCATCTATTTAGAAGAAGGTGATATCGCACTAGTAACACATCGCACCGTGACCATATTAGATAAAAACTTTCGCGAAACAACGCGCCCTTGTGTTGAATCTGATGCTAGATACGATGCCGGAAGTAAAGCTGGTTTTAATCACTATATGCAAAAAGAGATTTATGAACAACCAAACGCCATTAAAAATACCCTTGAAGGTCGTATGCAACATGGCAAAGTTGACTTATCCGAACTTGGTGAAAAGGCTGAAACCATTTTAAAACACGTAGAACATGTACAAATTGTTGCATGTGGAACAGCGTATAATGCCGGCATGGTTGCGCGATATTGGTTCGAAGCTTTAGCGGGTATACCTTGCGACGTCGAAATCGCTTCAGAATTTCGTTACCGTAAGCCTGCTCGTCGCAAAAACAGCCTATTTATCACCCTATCCCAATCAGGCGAAACCGCAGACACCCTAGCAGCACTACGGTTAGCGAAAGAAAATAACTACCTAAGCACATTAGCTGTTTGTAATGTGGCGGCATCAACACTAGTACGTGAAGCAGATTTGGTACTCCTTACCAAAGCAGGGGTTGAAATTGGCGTAGCATCGACTAAAGCCTTCACGACGCAATTAACCGTACTCCTTTTATTAGTTGCCAAACTTGGGCGACTCAATGACATGGCCGAAAGCACCGAGCAAGCAATAGTCCATGCACTACAAACCTTACCAAATCGTATAGAACAAGTTTTAATGACAGAGCCAGAAATCAAAAAACTTGCGGGGCAATTTGTCGATAAGCATCATGCGCTATTTTTAGGACGTGGTGACGAATACCCAATAGCCATGGAAGCGTCCTTAAAGCTAAAAGAAATATCCTACATTCATGCCGAGGCTTACGCAGCAGGCGAGCTCAAGCACGGCCCATTAGCACTCATTGATGCAGATATGCCTGTCATCGTGATGGCACCAACGAATGAAATGCTAGAAAAATTAAAATCCAATATCGAAGAAGTTCGAGCGCGAGGCGGTCAACTATACGTATTTGCCGAACAAGAAGCAGGATTTGTCAGTGATGACACAATGCACATCATCAACCTACCACATATAGAAGAACTCACTGCGCCAATCTACTACACGGTTCCAACACAGCTACTGGCGTATCACGTAGCATTAATTAAAGGAACAGACGTCGATCAGCCAAGAAATCTGGCAAAATCGGTAACAGTAGAGTAAGTTTCGCTATATAAAATATGAGGAATTAATGTAGGTTTTGATATCATCAAAACCTACATTCTCTTATTAAATTAATCAGATAAAGATTGAAAACACTTACCCAAAAAAATCTTTATAACAATTAAACCACTTTTTCCCCTGATAAAAACGCATATTTGCCTGCTACAAAGCCAAAATTGAATTGGTCGTTAACCAATCAGTGAGTCATATAAAAATAACAAAATCACCAATACTCTAACTTACGATAAAAAGTAGTATTGGTCACACCATCGGGCGTTATGCAATACCCATATGTCCAATCACCGTGTTGATTATGTTTAGCAAATGTACATTTGATATTGTATGAATTCGAATTGTCAGTTTGATTATTTTTAGATTGACTATTATTCACATCATCATCAATGCTCTTACTTTTTACCTTTATTAACCAACCTGCTGGATTATAGGAATATTCACCTAAACTACACCCATCATCCCAGCATTCAGTATAACGAACAACTTTATTATTTGCGTATTCATATCGCCTTTTTAACGGTTGTTGCCAAACCGCATCATCAGTATTTTTCTCAATAAGTTGACCTGACTGATTATAGATAAGTGAACTGACATTTTGTTGCTTATCATCAACAATCGAAGTAATGTTCTGCTGTTCATTTAATTTAAACCAAAGTTTTTTATTAAGATATTTGATTGAATGAACGGAATAATCAACATCAATATTATACTGTGCATCACTGGTAATAGCTTTTTCAAAAAAACCTTGCTCATTTGCATGGTAAATTGTTTTTAACGGGCCATCATTATCTTGAGCGTAAGTTGTAATTATCTGTTTTTTTATTATTTTTTCAGTAGGCATGAATTCAGGATCGGAAAAGATATTATAACTATTATTAATATGGATAGGATTAATTTCGTTTGCAAAGCACAATCCATTAAATAAAAAAAGACAACTTAAACTGATTAAAAATTTTTGCATAATTCGATTCTGATTATTTTTTGTTATTTAAATTTATAAAAATTATACAATTAATCTTACAAAGATGCATTAATAAAACTTACGCTTTAAACATAGTTTACCGATACCCCTTATGGCTTCCACAAAAATTGTGATCTTAATCACAAAAATAAAAAATAGCCCCATACAAACACTGTGACCCTGATCACATTTGTCAATTTTTTTGGATGAATCAAATAACGATATCCTTCTACAATAGCTGCATAATGATTATATCAATCAATAAGGAAAGATTTAAATTATGACAAGTGCAAACATCAAATTGAAAGTCCAAAATTTTGGGCGATTCCTAAGTAATATGGTGATGCCCAATATTGGCGCATTTATCGCTTGGGGCTTTATCACCGCGATTTTTATACCTACCGGTTGGTTTCCAAACGCGACCGTAGCTAAATTAGTTGAACCTATGATTACCTATTTATTGCCACTGTTAATTGGATATACAGGCGGTAAATTAGTCCATGGTGAACGAGGTGCGGTTGTTGGTGCAATCACAACAATGGGCGTTATAGTCGGTTCGTCAATTCCAATGTTTTTAGGTGCAATGATAGTCGGTCCACTTGGAGGATGGGTCATTAAACATTTTGATAAAGCTGTTGATGGTAAAATCAAAAGTGGATTTGAAATGTTAGTGAATAACTTTTCGGCCGGTATTATTGGCATGTTACTCGCTTTATTGTCATTTTTTGCAATTGGCCCTTCTGTTGTTGTCGCATCAAGTGTATTAGCGCAAGGTGTCGATTTTATGGTCCAGCATAATTTGTTACCATTAACTTCAATCATTGTTGAGCCAGCTAAAATATTATTTTTAAATAATGCCATTAACCATGGTGTATTTTCACCTTTAGGAATTCAACAAGCAGCTGAGCACGCTCAATCAATATTCTTTTTGATCGAAGCAAATCCTGGTCCTGGTTTAGGTTTGTTAGTTGCTTATATGTTATTTGGTAAAGGCGCGGCTAAAGGCTCAGCAAGTGGCGCGGCAATTATTCATTTCTTTGGTGGTATTCATGAAATTTACTTTCCCTATGTGTTGATGAATCCTCGCTTAATTATTGCCATGATTTTAGGTGGCATGACTGGGGTATTTACATTAACGTTATTTGGTGCTGGATTAAGTTCTCCCGCTTCCCCTGGATCTATTATTGCGGTTCTTGCTGTAACACCCAAAGATTCGATTGTTGGTGTAAGTGTTTCAGTACTTGCGGCGGCGGCTGTTACTTTTGTGGTTGCATCAATTCTATTAAAAACGACTAAATCTGCAACGAAAAGTCTTGATGAAGCAAAATCCGATATGTCGGCAATGAAAAGTGAAGCAAAAGGTAATAAAAATAGTGAATTAGATTTAACTCAAGTGAAAAAAATCATTGTTGCCTGTGACGCTGGAATGGGCTCAAGCGCAATGGGTGCTGGCGTTTTACGAAAAAAAATTCAGGATGCTAATTTAGATATTAATGTCAGCAACACCGCGATTAATAATTTACCGATTGAAGTCGATATTGTTATCACTCATAAAGATCTCACCGATCGAGCCAAACAATATGCCCCTAACGCACATCACATATCATTAACTAATTTTTTAGATAGTGAATTGTATACTCAATTAGTTAATGATTTAATCCATGCTAACAATAAAAAATCATCGACTGTATCAAGCGACAACTCACAATCGTTTGGGCATAAACCCTTATTTAAGCTAAGCGAAAAAAACATTTTTCTAAACTTAACAGCCAACACCAAAGAAGAAGCGATTCGTTTTGCAGGTCAAAAACTCGTGGATAATGGATATGTAAAACCCGCTTACATCGAAGCAATGCTTGAACGTGAAAAATTAACTTCTACTTATTTAGGTGAATCGATAGCTGTGCCACATGGTACTATCGAATCCAAAGATGAAGTCATTACAACAGGTATTGTATTTTGCCAATATCCATCGGGTGTTCAATTTGGTGAAGAAGAAAGTGATAAAGCCAAAATAGTCATTGGTATTGCCGCTCGCAATAATGAGCATCTAAGTGTCATTGCAAAACTAACTAATGCACTTGATGATGAAAGCATTATTGCTAAACTGGCTAGTACAAATAGTATTGAAGAAGTTTTAGCGATATTAAGCTAAAACAAGGTGTAATTCATTTATTATGAAATTACAACTAATAAATTGATTATTAAATATATTGTTAAGGGTTATTATTATGCAAGCATTACACTTTGGTGCCGGCAACATCGGCCGAGGTTTTATCGGAAAATTACTGTCAGACACAGGCATACATGTTACCTTTGCTGATGTAAATCAACAAATTATAGATGCCATTGCTGAGCGCCATGAATATCCGGTAAATGTGGTTGGCGAGCAATCGACGACAGAAATAGTTAAAAATGTCGATGCTATTAATAGTACATCAGCAGAAGTTATCGACTACATTACTAAGGTCGATTTAATTACGACAGCGGTTGGCCCACAAATTTTAACAAGAATTGCCCCTGCTGTTGCCCAAGGTATTATTGCCCGACACCAACAAGGTCAGACAAAACCACTCAATATCATTGCTTGTGAAAACATGGTACGCGGTACTAGCCAATTTAAGCAAGAAATTGTTAAAGCCTTACCTCAGCACCTACATCAATGGGTAAATAGTCATATTGGTTTTGTGGATTCTGCTGTTGATCGCATAGTACCGCCTGCAACATCAAAAACAGGCGATATACTTGAAGTTACCGTTGAAACTTTTTCTGAATGGATTGTGGACGAAACCCAGTTTGTTGGCACCATTCCATCAATTAACGGAATGCAACCAGTTGATAATTTGATGGCTTTTGTCGAACGCAAACTATTTACGCTAAATACGGGGCATGCTATTACCGCTTACTTAGGCTTTTATAATAATATTAGCACCATTCGTGATGCAATTTTAGATGAACGAATTCGGTTAATTGTTCGCGGAGCAATGGAAGAAAGTGGTTTAGTATTAATCAAACGTTATAATTTTGATGAACAAAAACATATGGCGTATATCGAAAAAATCTTAACCCGTTTTGAAAACCCTTATTTACACGATGATACTGCTCGAGTAGGACGCCAACCAATACGCAAATTGGGTGCCGGCGATCGTTTAATTAAACCGCTTCTTGGAACCGTTGAATATCAAGTTAAAAATACAAATTTACTTATTGGTATTGCAGCAGCACTTAACTACCGTAACAACGATGATGAACAAGCAGTCGAGTTGGCCAAACTTATCTTAGAAAAAGGTGTAAAACAAGCTTTTTCCGAGCTTTCAGGTATTGATGTTAATAATCCTATTGTTAAGCAGATTGAAGAAATTTATACTGCAATGCAAAATCATCAATTTATTTAACCTCTAATGCCCGAATCGATATTACAAGAAGATACGATACTTGAAAAACTTAACCAGCAAGCTGATATTTACAACTTGCTGGTAGTTGCAATTAAATTAATTAATGACAGTGTTAATCAATTAATTCTAAAAGTTTTTCGTAAAGAACCGCATGCCATAAAATTTGTGATCCCCTCGTTAGTGGGCAAAAATGGACCACTTAATGACACCTCTGTATGCTTAAAACTACTGTATGCTTTAGGCATTATCAGCCGTGAAGATTATGAAGACATAGAACTATTAATTGCCATTTTAGAAGAACTTGAACAAGATGATAAAAGCTACTCCTACCTAGATGATGAAATTCTAGGACCAATTAGCTTATTACATGACATGGTACTGCCACCTAATTGGGCATCACAACACGAAAAGGCCAAGCAATCGGGTATTGTTGACACCTTAAAATCGTCCATGTTTCACAATCGCTATCAACAAATGATTCGTTCAGCATTAATCATCGCGATCACAGATTTGACACTTCGAATTGTTAATAAACAAAAAATTGATTATTTCCCATAAATTTTGCAGTGATTTGACTTAATTTACCTGAAAAAGTAATGCGTTTTAATCATGGCTTTTGTTATTACATTCAATGTTGGCTAAAAGCTTATAACTAACGATTTAATTGAGTGATTATTTTTTTCATAAAATTATCGATTATTTAGTCATTTTATTATTCTATTTGAGCTTTATTTCCCACAGTTACTATTAGTCGGTATAATGCCTACAATTTTATTGTTAAGTGGATTATGCATGAAAACATTATTTGCCAGTACTTCACGAGGTCTGGAAGAGTTATTAAAAAAAGAGTTGGAACAAATTGGCGCTAGCGAGTGTAGAATTGTGCAATCGGGCGTCTATTTTAATGCTGACGAAACAACATTATATCAATCGTTATTATGGTCTCGTTTAGCATCACGTATTTTATTACCTATTGCCGAATTTGATATTTATAGCGATTTAGATCTTTATTCGTGTGTAGTTAATATTAAATGGACGGATATTTTTGCGGTCGATAACTCGTTTGTGATTAATTTTATTGGCGTAAATGATTTTATTCGCAATAGTCAATATGGTGCCTTAAAGATTAAAGATGCCATAGTTGACCATTTTACAAGGCATACTAATGAGCGACCTAATGTAGCTAAGCAAGATCCCGATATTCGTCTTTATGCTTATCTTAATAAAAATCGCGTTACACTTTCTTTAGATTTAAGTGGTGACAGTTTGCACCAGCGAGGCTACCGCCAACAAACTGGGCAAGCACCGTTAAAAGAGAGCTTAGCTGCCGCAATCATTATGCGCTCTGGCTGGCAAAACGATGAACCATTAATCGATCCTATGTGTGGATCGGGCACACTTCTAATCGAAGCAGCAATGATCGCATCAAAAATTCCACCAGGACTACATCGCAAACAATGGGGCTTTTTTGCTTGGAAAGGATTCAACCCAACACGCTGGAATGAACTACTTTTTGCTGCTAAACACAATATTTGCAAAAGCACGACCCCATTTATCGGTTACGATAATAATTCGGTTGTTCTTCAGCGCGCTGAACAAAATGCAATTCAAGCGGGAGTAGGTGATTTAATTACTTTTGCTATGCAAGATGTCACTCAACTCACCAACCCTTTGCCTACAGCGCCTACAGGGATGATTATTAGTAACCCACCTTATGGAGAACGCTTAGAAAGCGAACCTGCACTTATTGCCTTACATACGGCATTAGGTCAACGAATTAAACAAAACTTTGGTGGGTGGCGATTATCATTATTCAGTGGTGCACCACAATTATTAGATTGCTTACAGATGCGCGCCGATAAACAGTTTAAAGCCAAAAATGGACCTTTAGATTGTGTGCAAAAAAATTATGTTATTGCTAAACGAGATAATTCACAATCACTCAATTCACCAACTTTACCAGCTTTGGATTTCACTAATCGATTACGTAAAAATAAACAAAAACTGGAAAAATGGGCGGCACAACAACAGTTAGAATGTTACCGTCTGTATGACGCTGATTTGCCGGAATATAATGTTGCAATCGATCGATATAAAGATAAAGTCGTAATTCAAGAATATGCTGCGCCGAAAACTATTGAAGAACAAAAAGCCAGACAACGTTTGTTTGATATTATCAATGCCACTATGTCAGTACTTGAACTTAATGCCGATCAATTAGTGTTAAAAACCCGTGAAAAACAGAAAGGTAAACAGCAATACCAAAAACTTGCACAAAAACAAGATTACTTTTTAGTGCATGAATATGCTATTAACCAACGTCGTACCCAATTTTGGGTCAATGTCACTGATTACTTAGATACGGGTCTATTTTTAGATCATCGTTTAGCACGTAAAATGATTGGCGAAATGAGTGAAGGTAAAGATTTTCTCAACCTATTTGCTTATACAGGCAGTGCAAGTGTTTATGCTGGGCTTGGCAACGCTAAATCAACAACTACCGTTGATATGTCGCGCACCTACTTAGAATGGGCGGATCGTAATTTAAAACAAAATGGTTTAACAGGTAAAAAGCATCGTTTATTTCAAGCTGACTGCTTGCTTTATTTAGCACAAAGTGAAGAACAATTTGACTTAATTTTTATCGATCCACCAACGTTTTCAAATTCAAAAAGAATGCATGATACGTTTGATGTGCAGCGTGATCACCTAAAATTGATGACTGATTTAAAACGCTTATTACGACCTAACGGCACGATTGTTTTTTCCAATAATAAACGCGGATTTAAAATGGATGCTGACGGCATGCTAAAATTAGGACTGACCTATCAAGACATTACCGACAAGACCCAGTCGCTAGATTTTAAACGTAACAAACATATTCATTGCTGTTTTATTGTTAGACATAAAAAATAAAATATTCCGGAAGGTGACAAATTTGGAATACCCGTAAATCAACCTCTTTTTACTAAAATTTTAAGACAAGAGAGTGAAAGTTTGCGGATTTACACAGTGTTACCCACTGAATAACGGTCTAAAAATTAAAACTAAACGTGGAAGTTCGATACAATGGTGGTGCTTTGCCTATTTGCAAATAAAACTTGTTTTGTGCTTGTTGATGCATAGGTTATCTTCGTTGAAGATGATGACTGCCCGTTCAAAATATCCAAAATGTGCAGAACTTGAAATTTGTGTAATACAAAATGTGAAGCAATAAACTTTTTTAGACACAAAAATTAAGGAGCAGTATTTTTGGACCAAAAAACACAGATGTCCTCATCAAAGGACATCATAAAATAAAACTAACGAACGACTAATACTGAAGTCTGAGCGCCTCGTACCACGCCCGATGCATTGGATCCTAAAAGGTGAGTGGTAATATTTGGTCGCCTTGATCCTAAAATAATAAGATCAGGTTTGATTTCGTCAGCTAAAGCTAGAATTTCATCTCGTGGATTACCAAAAGCAATTGAAAATGATAAATTTTCACGCGGTAAATTAATCGAATCAATTAACCTGTGTAGTGCTTGCTCGGTTTGTACGGTTGCTTGATCTTTAAATTCATCAAATCCAAATGAATAGGCATTAACTATGGCCGATGCGACAGGTAAAGTATGAAAAAAAATAACTTTGGCATTGGATAATTTCGCTAAACATTCTAAATGCGGAATGACTTTTTGGGTTAATTCGTCCTCAAGGATATCAATAGGAACCAAAATTTTTTTATACATAACTGTTACCTCGCTGTGTAAAAATTTATAACTTACCTATTTTTTTTAATAGCTCTTGATTCATTCATCATACTCGCTTTTAATTGATTAACGAATGATTTTTTGCATCAAAATCACTTCCTTAGCTGAATTAAGGTTATGAGGCTTGCACAGTTGAAATCCAAGTTTTCTATACAAAGCAACGACATCTGTCATTGCCGATAAAATGTTGGTATAAACTTTTTCATAACCAAGTAATTTTGCTTGTTGCACAGCAAGTTTAATCAACTCTTGACCAATACAAAGTTGTTTATATTCATTTTTTACATATTTATGTATTAATTCAGCAGTGGAATTATCATAATGGCGAAGACCAATACAACCTGCAATGCTTGCCGAAGTCGAAACACCGATGTGAGCAAGTATTAACATTCCTTTAGGGTATAATGCAGTGTGTACAATGGATTTAAATGCATTCTCCATAGTTAACGTGTACAAACTTGGACAAAAAAGATTAGCATATTCAGAAAAAAGTTGTTTCCCTTGTTCAAAATCACATACTGTTTTAGCAATCTTATAAGTAACTAAAGGCATAAGACATTTCCTGAGCATTTACAATGACTGTTCAATAAACTTACACCTATTTTTCGATTAAATCATATTCATTATTTTTATTAATGCCATAGGTAACGTCATTGTTATAACAGTGTAGATGTTACTTTAAACTTTAAGCTGGTTTAGTTAATTGATTGTTAAATAATAAAGCGATAACATAATAAACAATCAATGGTTGGTGATAATTACTTAGTTAACTCTCTAAATCATAAGTCGTTATCATTATCTACGTATGATCGAATTAAAATTGGAGGCATATGACTAATATCATTTACAGATGTAATATTAAACCCACATTAACACAAGCTATTACGCTATATAATAATTGCAGTTTAGGTGAACGCCGCCCTATTGATGATCATAAGCGGTTTCAAGCTATGTTAGATAATGCAAATCTAATTGTTACTGCATGGGATAAGGATACCCTTGTTGGTATTGCCCGTTGCTTAACCGATTTTGTTTATATTACTTATTTAGCTGATCTTGCAGTTGATAATAGATACCAAAAACAAGGTATTGGTAAACAATTAATCAAAGAGGTACAAAATTATACAGGTTTAGATTGTGCGATTACTTTGCTGGCAGCACCGCAAGCGGTAGAGTATTACGGTCATATCGGTTTTAATTGCCATCCCTCAGCTTGGATAATAAAAGAAGAACTTAAATGAGAATAATCTTAGCATCAACGTCACTTTCTCGAAAAAAAGTATTAGAAAAGTTAGCTATTGCTTTTCAATGTGTTCCACCTATTTGTGATGAAACGCCATTACCGAATGAATCAGCAGAACAACTAGTCATACGCCTATCAAAACTTAAAGCACAATCATTAATAACTCAATATCCTAATTGTTTAATCATAGGATCTGATCAAGTGGGAGTTTTAGAGGATAAAATTGTTTGTAAACCCCATACTGTTGAAAACGCCCGCCAACAATTACGTAACAGTAGTGGTAAATCCTTCTATTTTTACACGGGTATGACGGTTATTAACACCGCTAGTGGACAATCGAACACAATATGTGAACCTTTTAAAGTGACGTTCCGCCATTTAACCGATGCAGAAATTAATGCCTATATAGCAAAAGAAATGCCACTACAATGTGCTGGAAGCTTTAAATGCGATGAATTAGGGATTACGTTATTTGATAAGTTAGAAGGTGATGATATTAATTCATTGGTGGGATTGCCACTATTAAAGCTCAATAAAATCATGATAGAAATGGGCTGCAATCCACTTTTCATGTAATACACATATTTTATGTTATATATGCAAACTATTCGACCAATCGACCAGCTGCCATCTTCATTATTTTTTGGCTATAATTTGCAACATCATGGTCATGTGTCACAATTAATAGCGCTGTTCCTTGTTGATGAATTTCGGTTAATAGTTGCATAATTTCAGTCGAGCTTTCGTCATCTAAATCACTTGTGGGTTCGTCAGCAATCACGATTTGTGGCTGACAAATCAAAGCACGTAAAATAGCAATACGCCGCATTTCACCACCAGACATATTTGCTGGATAAGCATCTTGCAGATGGCTCACGTTTGCTTTCTCTAACAGTTGTTGTGCATAAGTTAGGCTTGTTTGATTGGCGCGCTTAGTTAGATAAAAAGGTAATCGTATATTTTCAAGCGCAGTCAAATTAGGTAATAAACTACTGCCTTGAGGAATATAACCAATATTCTGATTTCGAAATGCTGAAACTTGCTCATCATTAAGTTCAAAAAGATTAGTATCATTAATGGTAATTTTGCCCTGAGTTGGCGTCAGTAACCCTGCAATCATATTAAGTAAAGTCGTTTTACCACTACCGGATTTACCCATAATACAAACAAAATCACCCTGTTCCATATTGAAGCTAATATTATCCACAGCTGAAAAAGTTTGTTGTGCGCGACGATAATCTTTACGCAGATTTTTAACGCTAAGTAACATTATTCCCCCTCTCTTAAAGTGCTGTAAGTATCAAATTTAGTCATAGATAAGGCAGAATAAATACAAGATAGCGGACCAATAATCACTGTGAGAATAAACACAATTACGGCATATATTATTGCATCAAATAACGAAATATTGACACATGGCAAACCAATTGATTGACAAATTAATAAACTAAAAGCATAAATCAATATAGCAGCAATCACAATGCCAGCAATACCACCTAATGCACTAATTATTAATGACTCTTTTAATAACATTTTAATCAAATCACGGCGTGATGCCCCAAGTATGCGTAATAAACTGATCTCGCGTTTACGTTCGTTTAATGAGGATGAAAAAATAACAAAGATCACAATAATAGCTAACACCCAAAAAATAGCCGATAAACTGTACACAATAGTTGAAAATCCACTTAACCATTTTGCAATATTACTTAACATCCCTTTAGTCATGACAAAATCGATATTATAGTCCATAGCAAATTTTGGCATGATTTGATTGATAATATCTTTAGGTTGATAGTCATGATTCACTTTAATAAAGATAGAAGAAGCATAATCAGTAAAATGATCAACATCACCTTCTATTAATTTAGCCTCTTTCATTAGTTTTTGCGCAGCTGACATTGTCATAAAAACTGAAGTGTCAAAACCCATGCCTGTGCTATCCATTTTAGCTGCTATTTTAAAAGGCTGATTGAAAAATAGGATCTCATCACCTACTTGTGAAGTAATTTTAGCACCCACAACAACTTGATTGTCGGTTAATGGCTGGCTTAGTTGGGTTTGTAACCATGGTTTAATAACAAAATCACTTTGCTCATCAAAGCCAATTAGCTGTACTTTAGTCGTACAACATCCCGCGTTCAATGAAGCAATAAAAAGCTGCGGTGAAATAGCTTCAATCCCTTTAATATTTTTAATTTTATCAATTAAATCCACTTTTAGATAAAAACTACTTGGCTCACCCCGTAATAAAGCAACTTCCATATTCTTTTCATAACCATAAGGCACAATAAGAATATCAGCCCCTAACCGATCGGCCATGCCTGAAATGCCTTGACTAAGATTTTTCATTAATACACTGCCACCAAATAGTGTGGCTGAAAAAAGGGTAATAACAATAATCAAACAACAACTACGAAAAGGTCGTCTTTGAATATTTTTCCATGCTAAATGAGAAATAGTAATCGGCTTTTCTTGCATGTTAATTTCCTGCAATTATTGAGCTCTTTATTTATCTATTAATATTTATAATGATAAATTCTAAGCGTTAACTTGTTTAAACTAGTCATATTTTTGCTAGCTTATTTGTTACTCGTATCTTTTGGATATTTTATTTAAATAGACTAAATTGATGATTGATACCACAAATGATAATCCAGAGAGTAAAACCAAAGCAGGTTTAGCGCCCATATTGCATCGCATCATTTCGTTAGGGCAAACACCAATTAAAATAGTTGGAATCGCGGCTGCTAATAACGAGATGCAAGCTAATGACATTGTTAATCCCATACGAACAAATATCGTGCGGCTAAATAGCATTAAAACTCCAACGGCTATGACTAAACTACCGATGCCAAGTTCTGCTCTTAACGTCCAAAAACATCTCATAATTTTAGCGGGTGCACTATGCATATGTTCACTACCTGCTGCTTGGCTCATTGCATCAACCGGCATAGCTGAAGGTTCTGGTAAAGGGCAAACAGGTAAAATATACATTGGAAACAATATCAATAATGCGCCTAGCATGATAAAAAACAGGGATGAAATCATGCGATTTTTCATATAATAAACCTCATTTAATGGTTAATTATCAATAATACTTGCCACTTTACCGTGTTCAAGTACAACTGTAGTTTGAGCATGCCGAGATACCTCAGGTGAGTGAGTCACCACTATAATAGTGCTCCCTTCTTCATGCAGTTGATGTAATAAATTCATAACCATTGCTTCATTGTTTTCATCTAAATTACCGGTTGGTTCATCGGCTAAAATTAGTTTAGGATAGTTAATTAATGCTCGAGCAATACAAACACGTTGCTGTTCACCGCCTGATAATTGTCTTGGTAAATGTTTTGCTCTGGCCGCTAAACCAACGCGCTCTAGAGCCTGTAATGCTTCTTTTTCGTCAACCATACTGTGATAATACTGCGCTACCATTACGTTTTCTAACGCTGTTAAGTATGAAACCAGATGAAATTGTTGGAAAATCAATCCAATTTTATCACGACGGATTTCGGTCAACTGGGGTAGAGAAAGCTGGGTAATATCTTGCCCATCAAAAATTACTGAGCCTAATGACGGTTTATCCATACAACCGATAATATTCATCAATGTCGTTTTACCACTACCTGAAGGTCCCATAATAGATAACCATTTACCTTCCTCAACAGCTAAATTCACGTCTGAAAGTGCATGTAGTGAGCCATATATTTTTGATACATTCTTTACTTCGAGTATATTCATACTTAGATCCTATTCACCTCGCAATACGAGTGCGGGTTCAACTTCAAGAGCACGTTTTACCGGAATTAAACATGCTATTACCGTAACAAGAGCAGAAATAATAATTGTTGTTGGAATAAGATAAAACTCAATAATTATTGATCGCCCAAAGACATTAGTACTAATAACTTGTGCAAAAACAAGCCCACAAACTACACCTATCATGCCACCAATGATACCTAATACCAACCCTTCAGCTAAAAACTCTTTAGCTATGCTTTGATTATTTGCCCCAATTGCTTTTTTGAGTCCAATTTCTTTACGGCGCTCCATCACAACAGTCATCATCGTTGTCGCAACGCAAATCATAGTAAGCACTAACACCACAAAAGTGACCAAATAAAGTAATGATGAGAGTTTACCTAAAACTGAAGACTCTGATTGTGTTACCCATTTTATTAAATGGGGATCGATAGTATTAATGTGGCTTTTGATTGTTTCAACATAGTGTTTTAATTCTGCTTCAGTAGCAGTTATACTCACTTCAACCACTTCAGCCTGATCGGATTCTTCAAGTAGCACTTCTAAATCATGTAAATCAATAAATATAAATCCATCTTCAGCTCGCCCTGTTTTAATAATACCTGTAATTTTAAGATCTTCATCAAAGCGCGAATCTTGTTTAGATTTACCCGAAATCGGCATCGTACTGCCAATTTTCAGTTTGGTAAAATTAGCAATATCGGTACCAATCATGATTTCATTCGGATTTTTAGGTATGCTTCCTTCGATTTGCCAATAAGGGCTAGTTTTGGTCACTTGTTCGAAGTTAGTACCCACAATGGTATAAGGATGCTGATTGCTACGAATAGCATCATAACGGAAAGGCGTGACGCCTAAAAGCTTGTCTTGAGGAAGTAAATTTACTGCTTGTTTCACATCAGCAAGTGGCATAGTCGGTTGATTATTAGCGGGCATAAATAATAAATTTGCGCCATAAGAACGAAACTCTTGCCCCATTTGACGCGGAATATCATAGCATAGTGTTATCATTCCAAGTAAAACAGTAGCACCAATAGCAACCCCTAGCAATGCAATCATAATTCGCGATCGGCGACGAATGAGTGAGCTAAAAATGGTTTTGATAATAAAGCGTCTATTTTTATTCATCATAAGCGACTTACCTTTGTTTTTATCGACCATGTAATACATCTGTTGGACGTAAAAACATCATTATTCGTAAAGCGGGTAAACTACCGACAAAGGTAATTAAACCGACCATAATTAATACTAACGGAATAATAATCATTTTCGGCTCGACAAATGAACCAAATACCGTGTGACCAATAATTTGAGCAAACCCCAAGCCAATAAAGTAACCAAAAACTCCACCTAACAAGGCAATAATCAATATTTCAGTTAATATCAGCATTGCGACCGCTGTATTTGTTGCCCCTAATGCTTTAAGTAAACCAATTTCAGTGCTTCGCTCAATAACATTGGCAGTAACTAAATTTGAAATCGCCAACGCCGAACAAATTAACGATAAAATGGTTAATAGCAACATAAGTAATTGTGTTTTTTGCAGTATAGAACCTTCAGATTCAGCGACTTGCATAATCGCTTTAACCCGAACATCAGGCATCAATTCTTCAAGTTGATAAGCAATTGAACTAATGTAAGCGGTACAATACCAAGTATCCCATTCAGTTCTTGATAAACTATTTGGATCTTGTGCTGCTTTACGTGCCAATTCGTTTTCAGGTGTGGTTAATGCACTCACTTCAACTCGTTCAACAAGCCCTTCTTTATTTGCTAACTTTTGGACCACCGGCAGGGAGACATAGATCTGTGAATCTTCTACGCCACCACTGTGGAAAATATTATTAACTGTTAACGTTAATGAATTATTTGTTTGTGGAGAGGTAATATTGATGGTATCACCTAACTTTAAATTCCACTGTTTAGCGACAGTTTCGCCCACCATGACACCTTTTAAATTATCATCTTTCATGGTGTTACCTTCAATTGTCCACCATGATTTCATGGCTAACATACCGGTATCAACTTCATCCCCTGTTGGAATAGTCAGGTGTTTGTTAAACCAAGTACCCACAATGGTAATAGGTTTGCCATTCAAATTAGCTTGAGCTGTTAGATAGGGGGCAAAATCGACAATGTTATAAGCCCAGAAGATCATCTTAATTTTGACTAAATCATCTTGCTTAATGTACTGCATAGCTTGTTGTTTGCCATTATTATCGTCAAGTTGGTACATTTCGCTAACAAGCGCTGTTCCGCGAGGGACAATATTTAAATTAGCACCATAAGCCTTTAACTCTTGATTCACTTTGTCACCAACATCAAACATAACATTTAACATGGCTGTTGCAAGTGAAACACCGAGTGCTACTGTCAAAGCAATTAAAAATAATTTCTTTTTTTGACGCACTAATACACTAATTAACATTCTGCGAAACATAAACTCTTCCTTTGGTAACCTTTACTTAAAGCGTGCTTTTTCCGCTTCTAGGTTTGCGGGACGAATAACCATATTCCCATTAATAATTTCATACTTAAGTGGAACAGGATTACAACCACCTGAAAAACCAATCGTTGCAATATTCATCACCACATCACATAAAATACAGACAACTTGATTACCGCGTTGATAGTAACCACTTGCACCGCAAATATCACAGGCATCAAAACCCACACCATAGGCGTTTTCGCTTTTTTTAATCACAATAAAACGAACTAATGTACCATCGGTAGCCTTGTAACCATATCGATGTAAATTACCATCATTGACATTATCTAATGGAATAACAATTAAACCATCCGCATTAGGGGAAACTGGTTCAGCAGGCGTAAGTTCAACACCTTTTTCAAAAATGTAACGTGCCCTTGTTACCGTATAAGCAGTTATTGCTGCACCAGCAATTAGTAATAACGAAGTGCGTCTATCACTACGTAACTGTGCGTTAAGTTTACGAATTTGCGCTGGATTGCTGCCAACTAATGACGTTGTTTTGGATTGGATATATAACGCTATGGCTAATAACAACACTATTGCCATAAAAATAAAGATAAAGAAATTAACGTGACCTAATACAAAAATCACCAATTCCATCATCCATTTTTGTGGTTTAATAAATCGCCTTACAATTAAAATTTGGATCAGATTGATACTATTTTGAATCGTAAATATAAGCAAAGCGATCAGAATCGTTGTTTGAACGAATTTATTGGATAAACGCCTACATAGACGGAAGGTAAATACAGCGATTAATCCAGCAATGAGTAAAGCAAAGCAATAACCAACCCATTTGAATAAATAATCGTTATTAAAGATAGACTCCATCCCAACTGAAAATTCAAAGGGATAAAGCATTAAATTCGGTAAAAATTGTGCAGCAATTAATCCAATAGCAAGCACAGATAGTAGGGTAAATAAAATTTTGCCGAGCTGGCAATTGATTGGTGTTTTTAGTATTGCGCAGATAAACAACGGTATCGCAATTATCATCCACAAGGTGATGATGCCAAGGTCATAAAACTCACGAACAGCAAAACCTGTATTTCGCTTCAAAATAGCATAAATTAATGCTGCAAGTAGTCCTATTATAAAACCGAAGGTAAAAATTTTGTTATTATAATTAGGTATTGCTCTAACTATCATCGCACTTAACAGTGCTAATACAACAATGGGAACAAAAGTATTATCGGTGATTTTTATAAGGTATTGAAGCATATTAATTGCCTAATGGTTACAACCTATTATGGCGAGTTAAAACCTCGCCATAATAAATACTACAAAATATTAAGTATAACTGATACTATTTTTTAAATATCACTACCATGCTCGAGGAATATAATCAAAATCCCAAGAAACTTCAATTGGTTTAGTCCAAAAACGTCCTTCGACTCCGGTTTCTTTATCTACATGCAATAAATAACCTTGTTTTTCTGGATTTTCGATAGTAAATGTGACTTTATATTTACCTGCACCATCAAGTTTAATATTGTTACCATAATGCGGACCATCTGATGCGTTCATTGGCATAAAGTTACCTTCGATGGCTTTATCACTACCTTGTTTTTGGATCTTATATTTAACCGTTAAGTAAGGAACAAAATCGCCAACACCATAACCAAGTTTATTGCCTTCTGCTGCTGAAATATCTGCTTCAATGTGCATATCAGATTTTGATGCAGGTAAACCACCCATGCCAGCTGGCTCCATATCTACAGGTTGAAAATAAACCGCACCAATATGTAATGGTCCAACTGTCACTTCATCACCGATTGGAAACTCTTCAAAACCTTTTTGTTCACCTGGAGCAGGTGCTGCTGCATACGCAACAGATGATAATGCAAGTATTGACGAAATACCCGCAACTAGTACTAATTTTTTCATTGAAAACTCCTTTACTTTTATTTAATTACTTATCATTAAAGCAATCACTACTTTCTTTGCTATTTAAATTGACTTCGAAATATCATTAATCAACATCTAACCAACTTTTAAGCAACAAATTAAATGGATCAAACGTTTTGTTTATTATGTTTAGCTTTTAAATAAACCACTGATATGATAACAACTAATATCATAAATATTTGTGGTATTAACGTTTCAATGGTTGGATAAATCCCTAAAATATCGATTGAATGCACAAAATCAACCGGCGTTACAGGAATTATATCGGCTTCTTGTAACTCTTTTACTCCACCTCCAGCAAAAGCTATAGCCATAATATACATTAGTGTACTTGTGCCAATAAAAAATGGTCTAATTGGTAATTTCATGGTACCAAAACGAATTAGCATAAAGATAATAGCAAGCACAATACAACCTACAGCTAAACCATACCACACCATATCCATATGATCTTTAGCTTCAGCCAACATTGCTTGGTAAAATAAAATAGTTTCAGCACCTTCACGGAAAACAGCTAAAAAGGCGGCAAATCCCAATGCAAAACGACTACCCGATGAAACTGCCGTTTGCACTTTACCTTCAACATAGTTTTTCCATGCTTTTGCTTCAGCCTTTGAAAACATCCAATTACTGACAAAAAATAGCACGACGGTGGCAAGTAACATTGCAACACCTTCTATCATTTCTTGATTAGCGCCACTAATATCAAAAATAGAGTGAAGCGCAATTGCCGCTAAAACACTGGCAAATATTGCAAATAACGAGCTCATGTAAACAACTTTAACCATAGGTAAGTTGCCTGAACGCACTAAATAGGCCGATATAGCAGCAATAACTAAAATAGCCTCTAATCCTTCACGGAAAATAATAATAAATGAAGCTAATAAAATACTCCAACCGCTCTCTTTTTTACCATCGAGCTCATTGGCATCTTCATGTAGCATTTTTAATAAAACGTCGATTTCTGCTCGTACTGTTTTATTTGGTGCACCATCAGTCATTAAACGTTTTATTTTAGCAAATTGGTATTCGGTATCGGTACCACGTTTGCCAGAAATATATGACATCACAGCCCTTTCGACACCATGCTTTTCATAAAAACCAAAATAGGCGTTATTTACGCGCTCTTTTGCTCTATCACTGTCTTTCATAAAATAGATATCGTAGGAATCATTGAGTATGCTATCCATTTCATCAATGATAGCATTCCAGCTTTGATATTTTTTTTCAGCAGCGTAAGAAGAGGGAGCAAAAACAATCACACTTGTAATTATCAACAATACTACTGCAAGAAATCGTTTCACTTTTTATTCCTTTTATTTTCCTAGTAACATAATACCAATTGGTTTACTATTTTCAGGCAATTGCAACGCTTGGGATATGGCATCTGGTTTAATAGAATGGATATATCTGGCGCTTAATTTTAACGCAGCAGCACTAAGGTAGATGTTTTGACTCATTGCACCCACAGCTATTTGGGCAAAATCATTAGCTTGATCTGCTGGCGTATCTGCAAGGGAGTTTTGATCGAACACAAAAATTAAAGAATAAGCTGCACGCTTGGTAAAGTTTTGCATCGCAATATCGGCACGGATGTCTTTATTATTAATTTCACGTAAATATTGACCATCCCATTCATATAAAAAGGTCCCTTTTTCACTAGCAACATACAAACGAACATAAGGCGCTTTACCATTCGCCATTGGTACCGTCCACCCCGTTTTACCACGATTTAAGCCACTTGCAGCCCAAAGCACTGTGGATAATTCATCATCGGATAAATTACCTATAGGAAAACCACCACCGGGGGTTGAAGCTCGTTTTTTTAGACTTTCAAATAGCCCCATTCCATCTTTGGTTTGAGGATTGGGTAAAGAAATATCTCCATAACATAACGATATTGAAAATATTGATGACAATAAAACAATAACTAATTTGCGCATCATGCAAGGCACAGTCCACCTCTAGCTAACTTGTAATGATTGCGATATCTTATTGCTAATAATGTTAATGATCAACAACAAATAATAATAATTATCATTTGACAATCAAAAAATAGTTATAATTTATTTTTAATAAGATAACTTAATATTTCAGTGGGAATTTTTATTTGATTTGATTTTCAATGTTTTACTTATACCTATCAATACTTAAATTGGTTATATTTTAACCTTAATTTGCGATTTGCTCCGACGCCAATATGGCGTCTGCACTAATTTTAAGAAAAGCTCAGAGATTTTGTCGAAAATAAATTTAATTCAATACAGATTATTGAATTAGGATTTTTGTTATATCTTGATGTTCAATAGCTATCTTCGTAGAATGGGCAAAATTTTTATTTTGGGTTTGTTATGCAATTACATTTAGTGGTTAATACCTTTGGCGCTGATTTGCAGCGACGTTATGGTGAAAAAATTTACAAACTCACGTTACATGGTGGATTTACCTGTCCTAACCGTGACGGTACTATTGGTCAAGGAGGGTGTACATTTTGTAATGTCGCCTCCATTATTGATGAGTCAATTCAAGTTAAGTCGATTGCAGATCAGTTAACTTCACAAGCTCAGCAAATGAAAAAATCGAAACGTTACCTTGCCTACTTTCAAGCTTATACCAGTACTTATGCCGAAGTTGAAATCTTAAAAAATATGTATGAAGAGGCGCTAAATAGTGCTGATATTGTTGGGCTTTGTGTGGGAACCCGCCCTGATTGTGTACCCAATGAAGCACTTAATTTATTAGCTAATTATCAAGCTAAAGGCTATGAAGTTTGGCTAGAGCTAGGTTTACAAACCGCACATGATAAAACGTTGCATGCAATTAATCGTGGACATACCTTTACTGATTATCAGCAAACAGTACAAAAAGCACGTAAGCTGGGTATTAAAGTGTGTACCCATTTAATTATTGGTTTACCAAAAGAGAGTAAACAAGATAATTTAGTGACTTTAGATCAAGTGCTTAATTCTGGTGTGGATGGTTTAAAACTGCATCCATTACATATTGTCGAAGGCAGTATTATGGCTAAAGCGTGGCGTGCAGGCCGGCTTGATGTATTATCTTTGGAGCAGTATGTCGCTATTGCAGGTGATGTTATCAGGCAAACCCCAGCGGATATTTTATATCACCGCATCTCGGCTAACGCCAGAAAACCGACCTTACTTGCCCCTGATTGGTGTGAAAACCATTGGCAATCGATGAATGCTGTCGATCAAAATTTACGTCAATTTGGCGTGCAAGGAAGTGCCATTGGTGACAGTTATTGTTTTAAAGCATAAAAGAGTTTAATGGATAATATCCAGATAGTTAAACATGCATTAAGTGATTTACTAACCGAAAATATTGCTATTAATTAATTGTAAAATATTTTGCCAGCAATTATCAGTAAACCATAGATGGAAAACGATTAGCTACAGTGAATTTATTGCCCATAGGCAATTACTGCATAGTGTAGTCAAATAATTGTCGTTATAGATGCAATAAGTCAATCCGGGGATCAGGTTTACACCCATCATTTTGTTAAAGTGACAAAATAGACAAACGTATCAGTAAATTTGAGGTTTTTACTTTATTTGAGATCGCCAATCACAAAATCATCATTTGTAATGAATAAACTCGGTAATTTTGTGGTAATAGTGATGATAAAGATCTAGGTGCCTAACATTGATTTTAGGTTGGTTGAAATATTGAGTTCAATCACCATAAAAATAACTAGGCGGCGGGTTATCTTTTTTGTTAATTAATGAGATCGGCTTAAGGCAATTATGTTTAACAATTGGTATAAAACATTCGGCACACAGGCCGAATGAGTATACTGCTTCAATTCCAGCAGTTTAGCTATCTCAAATTTTATTGAAAAAATTCGTTAATCTTTATTGATTATCTGCTGTTTTTCCTCGCGTTATTAACTTTTTAAAAATGCTGAGCGGTAATTTAGTTATAGCAAAACCACATAACATAATGATTGTACAAATAATAAAACGGGTTGAAATGATTTTATGCTCATAAATAGAGGAAATCAAAATTGCAACGACTGGAAAAATAATAAAAATGAATGATAAAACAACAGGGCTCATTCTTTTCAACAAAAAGAAATAAGCAATAAAACCAAACACCGAAGCAAAAATACCTAAATAAATTAATGCGAGCCAACTAGTTAAAGAAATAAGTTGGAAATTGTTTTCTTCAAACAAGAAACTTAACAAGCACAGTACAATTCCAGCGACGCCGATAGGTAAGGTATTAAAAGTAAATACATTGATGCCTGCGCCTGCTTTTTTGGAGTATACATACAAAAAACCATGCATCAATGCTGCTAAAAGTATTGATATAACACCTAAAAAATCGGTATACGAAAGAATAAATCCTTCAGAAACTAAAATATATATTAAGCACAAAAAGCCTACTGTAATACCGATTAATTGATTCAAATAAATCTTATCTTTTAAAATTATTTTAGCAAAAATAATAGAAAAAATAGGCATAGTACTAAATAGAAGTGATGTTAAACCTGACGATACATACTGTTCACCAAAACTAATTAAGAAATAAGGAATAGTAAAGTAAAATAGGGTTAATAACAGGAAAAAATGTAATGATTTTCGAGGAAACAATATTGGTGATTTAGCGATAATAGTAATTAATACTAAAAACGGAAATGCAATAACAAAACGTAAACCAGCCGCTAACAGTGGGTTAACGGTTTCAACAGCAAACTTAATGCCAATCCATGTTGTTCCCCATGTAAAACAGACAACAATAAATAACAATAAAATAATATATTTATTGTTAAAAAAAACGTCCTTATTCATTTTAAATTTTACTGACCAGATTATATGTAATAGGTTTGGCAATATAATATAAAATGCATAAGATTGTAAACATCAAAGTATCTCAAGAATTAATAAGCATTTTTTACGGTCAAACGTTTTACTTTCATTAACTTTGTATCGATAAGCAAATGGTGATTGAGTTATTTTGTTTTTAAATATTTGGCAATTAAAATTCTTTCACTAAATTAGTGGATATTTAGATCAACTGAGAATAAACAAGATAAATCGTCTAAAAGCAAGTCTTGCTTTAACCAGATTCAAGCTAAATATACGTTCATTTTAATTAGATATTAATCATCATTAACTTCTTTTTACCCGTTAAAAATAACTGATTTTTCAATACCAATAAAAGATTATGGTTAAGTTTGATCATAAGCTGCAACATAGAATGACACTGATCCTATAACAAGTATCATTATTGATTTAACGTTACCTCTTACCTCTATTTTTTGCTTATAGGGTGAAGTAATATTAATAATATTGAATTTTTTGTCGATAACAGAATGTTCAATAAACGTGATGAATCTTTGTGAAAAAGGATTCATCATTCAAATGATTTACACTTATCGATTATTTCGCTATGAATAAGATTACTCGATACTTATAAACTCGTCTGTACTAAGCATTGTGATAAGGCTCACTACTAAAAATCAAACTTTGCGCAACAATCAATACTGAGTATATAATACCCCTTTATTACTCGAGGCAATTTGCATGCAATTAGCTTTTTGTATCTATAAATATTTTCCTTATGGCGGTTTGCAACGTGATTTTTTGCAAATTGCTAAGGCTTGTTGTGATCGTGGTCATAAGATCCGTGTTTATGTCATGGAGTGGCAAGGCGATATACCTGATGAATTTGAAGTTATAAAGGTCGCCAAAAAGGGCTTTTCAAACCACAGCCGAAATCAATCTTATTATAATTGGGTTAAAGCTCATCTTGAGTCCAACCCTGTTGATTGTATTGTCGGTTTTAACAAAATGCCTGGCTTGGATGTCTATTTTGCTGGCGACACATGTTTTGCCGAAAAAGTAGCACACAAAGGTTTGCTTTATAAATTATCTAAACGATGTCAACACTATTTAGCTTTCGAAGATGCAGTATTTAATGCCGCTCATCATACAAAAATAATGGTGCTAACTAAACAGCAAATTAGTGATTTTGAAAAATATTATCAGACTCAACCTTCACGATTTTATCTGTTACCACCGGGCATTGCATCGGATAGAAAATACCAGTTAGCATCGCCTCTTAAAGGTCAACAATTTAGACAAGCCAATCAAATTGCGCTTGATGCTTTTGTGATAGTGCAAATTGGATCTGACTTTAAACGTAAAGGGGTTGATCGTTCGTTAAATGCTATTGCCTCCTTACCCATTGAGTTGAGGCAAAAAGTAATTTATTTAGTCGTTGGGCAAGATAATGCGCAACCTTATCAAAAAATGGCTAAAGCTTTGAATATTGGCAATCAAGTCAGGTTTTATTCTGGCCGTAATGATATCCCTGATTTTCTTTTTGCAGCCGATCTATTATTACACCCAGCAAGGCAGGAAGCTGCTGGCATGGTATTAATTGAAGGTTTAGCCGCAGGTGTACCAGTCATTGTCTCTGGTATTTCTGGTTATGCTTATCATGTCTACGATGCCGATGCTGGTTTTGTACTGATTGAACCTTTTGTGCAAGCAGATTTAAATTGCGCGCTTGACAATGCGATAACCAATCAAGTGCAACGATTGATCTGGCATAATAATGCTATATATTACGGTCAAACTACTGATTTATACCACTTAGCTGAGCGTGCTGCCGATATTATTTTAGATTGTGATAATCATGAACGAAATTAAACTTAAATCACCTTTTGCACAATTATGGAAAGATAAAGATCCCTTTCAAGAAGTTGAATTAATATCGGGAAAAGTTTATCGGGAAGTAAAACAACGTAAAACATTAAATTTCCAATTTAATGATGAATCTTATTTTATTAAGATTCATCGAGGTACAACAGTTAAAGAGATTGTTAAAAATCTTTTATCACTACGTTTGCCTGTTTTAGATGCTAAACAAGAATGGGATGCGATTGCTCGTTTAGAACAAGCCAAAGTTAATACTATGGATGGACGAGCATTTGGTCGAAAGGGCCTAAATCCCTTAACTCGCCATTCATTTATTGTTACTAAGGATTTAAACCCAACCATTAGTTTAGAAGACTTTACAAAAACATGGCTAACTTCGCCACCCAATTATCATTTAAAACGTTCACTAATTATCTATTTAGCTAATATGACAGCAAGAATGCATGCAGCTGGTGTTAATCATCGTGATTGTTATTTATGTCATTTTTTACTTGATATACCATTATTTGAACATCAAAAACAGATTAAGTTATCAGTGATTGATTTACACCGAGCTCAAACACGTAATAAAGTGCCTAGACGCTGGCGTGATAAAGATCTGATCGGACTTTATTTTTCATCAACGAATATTGGCTTAACAAAGCGCGATATTTGGTTATTTTTGAAAGTCTATTTCAATAAACCCCTAAAAACCATTTTGCTTGATGAGCATAAATTAATTAGCAATACAGAACAAAAAGCAGAAAAAATACGTAAACGCACCGAGAAGTATAATCTTTAACAATAAGGAAATACGATGTTTATTGAACAAATTGATATAGTAGGATTTAGGGGTGTAAGTCAATTATCGTTAAAATTTAATACAGAAGCAAGTGTGCTGATTGGTGAAAACCGATGGGGGCGATCGAGTTTAATTAGCGCTTTAATGTTATTGTCGCTAGACAATAAATTTTATGAATTTGTTGATTCTGACTTTTATCGTGATAAAGATAAACCTAATGACAATCATATCAGTATTAAAGTAACGTATTGTCAATCCTATGCCAACGAGTTCAATAATCAAGCTTATCAAGCATTATTGCCTGTTACTTATCAATCTAAAGAAGATCAATTACGACGGATAACTTATCAAATCACCGCCAAACAACAAAATAGTAAAATTGTAACTCAGCATCTGCTAGTCGACCAAAACAATAATCCTTTTACTATTGAAGATCATAAATTGCTGATTGCTATTGTTCTTAATCTTAATCCTGTAATGGCATTGAAAAACACTTTAAGTGCAGATGATTTACCCATCACTAACCAACCTTTATCAGAATACTTCATTAATGAACTGTCTAATCAATTAAAGCAACATTCAGCCTCGATTAGTGAAGAGGAATTACAACGAGGATTAAAAGCTGCACGTGCTTTGTTAGAATACTATTTTATCGATCCAGCTCAACGTTATCGTTATAAACATTTACCACAAAAAACAAGCCCACATCGTGAAGATTGGAATTCACTTGAACGTATCAATAATGCTTTAGATAATATTAATGATGATTATTTACGAACCGCTTTATTAGGTATTTTTGATTCAATTGTTTACGCTAAAGGTGACAATCCCCTTTCACCTAGCTCGATGCCAATTCTCATTTTAGAAGAACCTGAAAGCCAATTACATCCCATTATTTTATCGGTTGGTTTTCGCCTGCTTAAACACCTGCCAGCACAAAAAATTATTACCTCAAACTCCAGTGACTTAGTATCATTATTTCCATTAGAGAGTATTTATCGGTTAATCCGTCTACCCGGTCAAATTGTGACAAAATATGTTGCCCCTCATTCACTGAGTGCTGATGATAGTCGCCGTATTTTATTTCATGTACTTTATCGTCGACCATTAGCGCTTTTTGCTCGTTGCTGGTTATTAGTTGAAGGTGAAACAGAAGTATGGTTGTTGCGTGAATTAGCCGAACAAAGTGGTTATCATCTAGGTTCTGAAGGTGTGCAATTACTAGAATTTGCGCAATGTGGTTTAAAACCTTTAATAAAATATGCTAATAAGATGGGGATCCATTGGTATGTGATTACTGATGGCGATATGGCTGGAAAAAAATATGCCGATACGGTTAAATCGCTCACCCCACAAAATGAAGATTCGAATGACTATCTTACGATATTACCGGCAAAAGATATCGAGAATTTTTTGTTTAAACATGGCTTTAGTCATGTGTACAAACAGGCAGCTTATAATACAATTGAACATATCGATATGCCTGTATCTAAAATTATTCAAAAAGCCATCCATAAAAGCTCAAAACCGGATTTAGCTATTGCTGTTTGTGATGATGCAAAATCTAGAGGTATAGATGCGATACCAAGCTTATTAACCCATACTTTCGCCAAAATAATTCAGTCATCAAAAGATTTTATTTAACGTTGAAAACAATAAGCTCATAAATCAGATAAAACGCCACCAAATTTGATTGGCGGCGCAGTTAAATTATGAAAAAACACTGTATTATAGCGTGAATAAATTATTTTACTCATGCTTTCAAGGAGACACACAAACAACACGATGTGTTAATGTTGATGGCATATTATAGCCAATATAACCTTGTGAATACATCCCATTATTAATATCATAGATCAAACCATACATATTGGGTACAGCAAGTGATGTCCAGTATATACCTGAACCATCCCAATTTTTTGCAGCAGGATAATCAGTAGAAGTGTTACTCAGATACCCCCATTCATTCATTAAACCACCAACCCACTTATCTCCATTTTTATAACTGATTTGACGACGATAAGAGTTACCCTGCCCTGGAATTCCATTCTCCCAGCCATATCCATTTCCATTAGTAAAATCTTCAACTCCTGGTATTCGATAGGTAGCCCCCAGATTATTACAAAATGCTTTGGCATTTTCGTAACCATTTGCCTGTTCAATCTTAGTTATGTACCAACGCTCGATTTTAAAATTATAAAGCAACTGACTATGATTATTATCAGAATAGAGTTTAAACTCTGAGGGAGTGAAAGATTTATTAGTAGAATCTTGGGTTGGTCCATTTAATAGAATTTTTAACGCCAACTGTGGCTGCCCATTCCAATTCTGTGTCTTTTCTACAGTTAATGACAAATTAACGGTTTTATTACCATTTTCAGGGAAAACGGTAGCACCATTTGCAGCAATAACTTGATTTGGCGTAATACCTGCTAATAATAAATAAAAATGAAGACCATTTGAACCGGTTGTAGGAAAGTTATTTGCAACATTATCAATATTATCGACTCTAAATCCTTTCTTACTCACCCAATTTGGTCCATATGACTGATCCATAGAAAAGTTGGGCTGAGCATAACACACATAAGGCATATCTATCTTTGGGGTAATATAGTAAACACTTGTTGCAGCATTAAAACGCGTAGTATTCGGTATGCCATACTGGGTTGATAATAGACCATCAGTTGTTTGAATATTGAGTTGATAAGGTGCTTCACAGGGATCTAATGCTGTAATTGTATTATTACTAATCATACTGGTAACATTTTGCCCTTGCTTATTTATCCATGAAAGCGTTAACGATCCGGTAGCCGTTACGTTGCCATCACCATCATCATCCCCCCAATAGTTATATAATTTGATTAAACTGTTTAAAGCAACACTCGGATAATTACTATTCCCCTCTTTTTTAAGTGGAACAAATGTTTTTATATTAACAAAATCTAACTCTCCTTTATTTAAAATAATTGGATTTGTCATAGTTGAATCATTAACGATCGCATTTGGATATAAATGTGCCATATCACCGGATGACACATACAGACGACCATCTGGTAACGTTACACTTAACAAACCTTCTGTACTTGTTACTTTCGTTTTACCTTTATCAAAAGTTAAATAAGGTTTACTACCATTAATCTTGTTAATGGTCACCGCAGTTAACGCATTAGCGTTAACCGTAAAAATCATAGATATTAAGCTAACAACAGCAATATAAGAGCTAAAATTGTTTTTTGCTAATGGGATTTTTTTAAAAAGAATAATCCATCTAAAAAAGATAAATAACACTAATTGGTGAGAAAAAGTTAAGATAATACTGATGAAAAATAAACAAACTAGTTTGATACTATTCATTGGCAACCTATTATTAAAAAGTTTTTATTTAGAAAAATATGGTGTTTTCCTCTATATTAATTTTAGATATCCTTATCATAACCTGTTCAATATCGACCAAAATTTAAATATCTTTAATTTTTTTTCAAATTATTTTGAGAATCAAAATTTACATTACGTTTTAGCTATGATTATTTGAGCGTTAATATTGAAAATCATTATGTGTTAATCATTCAATATGATGAAAAAATGGATAAAATTTATATAGATAGATGAGGGCAAAAAAAGTTAGAAACTATCTTTTAAATTAATTAAAAGACACGTTTGGTGAAAAATGCTTGGAAAGTATTTGCTTAACGAATATGGATATAGTTGATATCAATGCTAAAGGATTTCCACTGCAGTAAACAGCAGAAATCCTGCAAAACATGATTATTTTGTGATTTTTTTGTATTTGGCACGTCTCGGCTCTAAGGCTTCTGCACCTAAGGTCCGTTTTTTCCACTCTTCATATTCGGTAAAGTTACCTTCAAAGAACTCAACATGCCCTTCGTCTTGGTAATCGAGAATATGGGTTGCAATGCGATCTAAGAACCAACGGTCATGCGAAATCACTAATGCACAGCCCGGAAACTCCAATAACGCATTTTCGAGTGCTCGCAGTGTTTCGACATCTAAGTCATTGGTTGGCTCGTCGAGTAACAGTACATTGCCACCAACTTGTAATAACTTGGCTAAATGCACTCGTCCACGCTCACCACCAGAGAGTTCACCGACTCGTTTTTGCTGATCAACGCCTTTAAAATTAAAGCGTCCAACATAGGCTCGGCTTGGGATTTCAAAATTACCAATACGCATAATATCTTGCCCATTGGATATTTCGTCCCACACTGTTTTTTTATCATCCATGCTGTCACGAAACTGATCGACTGACGCCAATTGCACCGTATCACCTAAAGTAATGGTACCTGAGTCAGGTTGCTCTTTACCCGATAGCATTCTAAACAGTGTTGATTTACCCGCACCATTTGGACCAATAATCCCAACAATCGCGCCTTTAGGAATACTGAATGAAAGATTATCAATCAATACCCGATCACCATACGACTTGGTTAAATTACTCACTTCGATCACTTTATCGCCTAAACGTGGCCCAGGTGGAATAAACAGTTCGTTAGTTTCATTACGTTTTTGGTAATCATTACTGTTTAATTCTTCAAAACGCGCTAAACGGGCTTTACTTTTTGCTTGGCGGCCTTTCGGGTTTTGGCGCACCCATTCCAGCTCTTTTTCAATCGATTTGCGGCGCGCTGATTCGGTTGCGGCTTCTTGAGCCAATCGCTGATCTTTTTGTTCAAGCCATGAAGAGTAGTTACCTTCCCATGGAATGCCTTCGCCACGATCAAGCTCTAAAATCCAGCCGGCGACATTATCTAAGAAATAACGGTCATGGGTTACAGCCACCACCGTACCTTCATAGTCATGTAAAAAACGTTCTAGCCAAGCCACCGATTCTGCATCTAAATGGTTAGTCGGTTCGTCGATTAATAACATATCCGGTTTTTCCAGCAATAACTGACAAATGGCAACACGGCGACGTTCACCACCGGATAAATTCTCAATTTTGGCATCCCAATCAGGCAGGCGTAGCGCATCGGCAGCGCGTTCTAGTTGGTTGTCCAGATTATGTGCATCTTGCGATTGTATAATTGCTTCAAGTTCAGCTTGTTCTTTAGCAAGTTTATCAAAATCGGCATCAGGATCAGCGTAAGCTGCATAAACTTCATCTAACCTTGCTAATGCCTTTTTGGCATCGCCAACGGCTTGTTCAATTGCATCACGCACAGTTTGTTTTGGATCTAATTTCGGTTCTTGTGGTAAATAACCGATTTTAATACCTGGCTGTGGACGCGCTTCACCCTCAATTTCGGTATCAACGCCCGCCATAATACGTAATAACGTTGATTTACCTGCACCATTCAAACCCAGCACACCAATTTTTGCGCCTGGGAAAAAACTTAAAGAAATATCTTTTAAAATATAACGTTTAGGAGGAACAATCTTCCCCACTCGATTCATTGTATAAACATATTGCGCCATAAAACATCATCCGCTTATTGGGTTAAACCTAGTAAAAGAGACCTTTTACTATAAAAGTATGGCGTATATTGTAACGATTCTGACAATAGGGTCTAGGGTTATTTATAACAATTAACTGATTAACTAGTGATGGAGCGAGTTATTCACCGCAATTGATAGGCTACTTATTATTGACAATATTTATCTGACTTAAATAATAACAAGTTCATCAAGAGGTTAACAAAAAAACAACTCTTTCACATAACAATTTTAGCCGTTTGACGACTCAGCAAAAGTAAAATCTGAGACAATGGGGCTGGATTTTCGAAATAACAGTTTTACGACCTAAGTGGTATTTTGACTATAATTGTAATGTAGTTAAATACCACGTTATGGGCAATTTGTCAGATTATCAATATCTAACCTGACAAACGACTAACAACATATAATTTATTAGGTAATTCTTTTATCTTGTAGGAAGTGTGCTAATTCCATTTTCGCCCCGGCAGAAAATTTGTGCTGATTGAGATTGACCAAGATAAAAACCGTCATCCTTAACGCTTCCCAACACACCATAATCGATTACAGCAAATGGCTTGTTTGTACGATACATTTCAGCTGTCCAAAGATAGGTTCCGAAGTAATAAGGCCCGCCCCATTCACTCATAAAAGTACCTAAATCTCGAGCAGCGGCATATTTGTTGGAATCAACTATTGCGTTAGCTGTCCATTCTGGTGTGTTAGCTTGTAAAGAGTTGGTCAATTCATCTCTTCGATACAGATATTTTTGTCGCCAAGCTTTGCCTGCTTCTGACATATCATTAACCTGAGCGGATGTTGTTTTCGGTATTGCTTGACCATCTATTATTCTTCTACATTCATCGTAGGCCATATAACTATCAAAAAGTGAAAATCCTTTTACTTGCGTAGGTAGTATTGCCCATTTTTGTGGTATAGGGAGCGTAATTTTACCGATGTTTTGCCAAGTTTTGCCTTTATCAGCACTATATTCCATATTAA
This sequence comes from Gilliamella sp. B2969, assembly GCF_026536195.1. Classification (NCBI taxonomy): domain Bacteria; kingdom Pseudomonadati; phylum Pseudomonadota; class Gammaproteobacteria; order Orbales; family Orbaceae; genus Gilliamella; species Gilliamella sp. B2969. The sequence continues at coordinate 274,570 of NZ_JAFNOP010000001.1, read as the reverse complement.
TCGTTAAGGGTGTTGTGGGCTTAGTGACACTGTCATAACGTACTTGGCAATTTGCACCTAAGTCTTTACTTGCGACCGGAGATTGCAATGTAACCCAGTTAGTACTATTGCTGCTATCTAGCTGGCAACGATACTGACTTTGATCGGCTCCCGAGCCGATTAACATGAAAGCTGCATCTTTAAAACCGGTTATTGGTTTAAATTGTTCAGCTTTAAATCCACCACCTTGTTGCAAGTTATTCGACGATGGGCTTGTACCAGAATCCCATACCTCCGGGTTATAACCATTAGGATACTTAGTCATGTAAAAACTATTCTTATTATAAACATTCATATTTGGTATAGAATTCGTACCTGGTTGAACAAAGCATAACTTAGGCCCCCTCTCAAGCATAAATTGGTAAGTAATAACGGGTTGGCTACCATAAATGTTTTTATTAGGTTGACCGTATTTAGTCGATACCGCAACGTTTTGAGCACCAATTTTTAAAAAGTAAGGTCCTCCACACACATTGAATTCACGACTTAAATCATTTATCACGTTATTATTATCATACCAGGTTGCTGTTAGTGTGCCTTCGATGGTTGTGTTTTCAGTAAGGGAAGCATCACCATCATCATCACCAACTTTAAATTGTGATAATGCATTTGCCTGACCATTAGCTGGAACCATCGTAATGATATCAGAAAATTTAGTTCCTTCAGGGATTTGCAAGGTTTTACCACCAAAAGAGAGCGATTCACTTACATCAACGAATTTTAATGCGTTATTATTTTCAGTTGTAGGCATTCTAAAACCAAGTAATTCATTCAATCCTTTGATTTTAGTCCCTACATTTCCGTCTTGATCTGATTTTAATTGTAAATAAGGTGCACTACCTACAATGGTTTTAGCTGTCACATTTGATAATGCTTCAGTATAAGGTGAAAAAAGAATAAATAAAAAATGAATACCAATAATAGATAACGTTGAGTTAAGTTTTAGGTGTATAACCTTATTGGAAGGATTGATCCGTTTAAAAATTAGATGCCATATTAATTGATTAAAAATATTAAATTTAAAATTAATAAAGAATAAGAAAATTAATTTTCGCTTCATTATAAATAACCTATAAATAGGATATTTATCATCTATGAAAAATTTCCTAATTTTAAACATATATCAAACCTATAACATTAGTTATCACTTAACGGTATAACAGCACAATGTTGATTGTTTTTAATTTTCACATATTTGAATATAATAATCTATAAATAATTGTTTAAATTTGTAAATCAATAAATTAATTGACAAGCATAATTCAACACACAATTGATAAAGATTATAGTGATATGGAGTTGAATGACTATAAAGGATTAAAGTCATATCAAAAATGATAATAATATTATTTTTTATGAAGAATTATTGCGTCGAATGAATGAATCGACATAACAATTTTACCCGTTTGACGACTCAGCAAAAATAAAATCTGAGACAATGGGGCTGGATTTTCGAAATAACAGTTTTACGACCTAAGTGGTATTTTGACTATAATTGTAATGTAGTTAAATACCACGTTATGGACAATTTGTCAGATTATCAATATCTAACCTGACAAACGACTAACAACATATAATTTATTAGGTAACCCTTTTATCTTGTAGGGAGTGTGCTGATTCCATTTTCGCCCCGGCAGAAAATGTAATTAGTATCATCATCAGTAAAAAGCTCATCCTCAACGATTCCCACCCGAAGATAGCCTGAAGTGATTGCTACAGCAAATGGCTTGTTTGTACGATACATTTCAGCTGTCCAAGGCACAACTGTTCCATAAGACCTTGCCCATTCACTCGCAAAAGTACCTAAATCTCGAGCAGTGACATATTTGTTGACATCATCTATTGCGTTAGCTGTCCATTCTGGTGTGTTAGCTTGTAAAGAGTTGGTCAATTCATCTCTTCGATACAGATATTTTTGTCGCCAAGCTTTACCTGCTTCTGACATATCATTAACCTGAGCGGATGTTGTTTTGGGTATTGCTTGACCATCTATTATTCTTCTACATTCATCATATGCAGAATAATAACCAAACTTCGATAAAAATGGAGCACGTGTTTTTATTGCCCATTTTTGTGGTATAGGGAGCGTAATTTTACCGATGTTTTGCCAAGTTTTGCCTTTATCAGCACTATATTCCATATTAATCGTTAAGGGTGTTGTGGGCTTAGTGAGACTATCATAACGTACTTGGCAATTTGCACCTAAGTCTTTACTTGCGACCGGAGATTGCAATGTAACCCAGTTAGTACTATTGCTGCTATCTAGTTGGCAACGATACTGACTTTGATCGGCTCCCGAGCCGATTAACTTGAAGGTAATATCTTTAGAACCGGTTATTGGTTTAAATTGTTCAGCTTTAAATCCACCATCTAGTTGATAATTCGACGATGGGCTTGTGCCAGGATCCCACACCTCTGGGTTATAACCATTAGGATACTTAGTCATGTAAGGACCACTATAATAAACAACCATATCATCAGGTTGAACAAAGCATAACTTAGGTCCCCCATCAATCATAAATTGGTAAGTAATAACGGGTTGGCTACCATAAATATTTTTATTAGGTTGACCGTATTTAGTCGATACCGCAACGTTTTGAGCACCAATTTTTAAAAAGTAAGGTCCTCCACACAAATTAAGTTCACGACTTAAATCATTTATCACGTTATTATTATCATACCAGGTTGCTGTTAGTGTGCCCTCTATGGTTGTGTTTTCTGTAAGGGAGGCATCACCATCATCATCACCAACTTTAAATTGTGATAATGCATTTGCCTGACCATTAGCTGGAACCATCGTAATGATATCAGAAAATTTAGTTCCTTCAGGGATTTGCAAGGGTTTACCACCAAAAGAGATCGATTTACTTACATCAACGAATTTTAATGCGTTATTATTTTCTGTTGTAGGCATTCTAAAACCAAGTAATTCATTCAATCCTTTGATTTTAGTCCCTACATTTCCGTCTTGATCTGATTTTAATTGTAAATAAGGCGCACTACCTACAATGGTTTTAGCTGTCACATTTGATAATGCTTCGGTATAAGGTGAAAAAAGAATAAATAAAAAATGAATACCAATAATAGATAACATTGAGTTAAGTTTTAGGTGTATAACTTTATTGGAAGTATTGATCCGTTTGAAAGTTAGAAGCCACATTAATTGATTAAAAATATTAACTGAAAAATGAGTAAAATATAAGAAAACTAGTTTTTTCTTTGTTATAAAAAGTTTACAAATAGAATATTTACTATATATGTGAAAATCCTTAATTCTGAACATACACAAAACCTAAAATCCAAGTCCTTTTGAAGTTTAAATAAACAATCATTTTGATTATTCGTTATTTTTTATTTTTACATATATGAAAACAATAATCTATAAATAACTTTTTTAAATTGAACAAACAATAAGTTAATTTATGCGAACAACTCAACACAACAACACAATATAGATATAGAGTAGAAAAAGTATAAAAGGATTTGTGAGCATATCAAAAACGATAGTAATATTATTTTTTATTGAGAATTATTGCGTCGAATGAATGAATCGACGCAATAATTTTTAATTTCAAAGCAGGAAATTATAGAAAAGTGAAAAGTTGTTCTTTTGGTAAACGTGATTTTGGTCGATGTGCGTTGCCATCATCAGCAGCGCGATAGCCTAATGTCGCAACTACAACACTTTTCAATCCCTTACTTTTAAGATCTAAAATTTCGTCAATTTTAGCTGAATCATATCCTTCGATAGCCGTAGAATCAACACCAATTGCCGCAGCAGCAAACAAAAGTTGCCCCAATGCAATATAAGTTTGCTTTTCTTCCCAACACTGTTGCGATTCAGGGGTTGCACTATTTAAATTAACAAAATAACGTCGACCTTGATCTTGCGATACTTTTAAATCTTCAGAAGGCAGACGACCGTCTTTTTCTTCTTGATTCAGTAGATTCACTAAATGACTTTCATCCAATGGCACTTTTATACAAAAAACAATAGTATGTGACGATCCTGTCACGCGTGGCTGATTAAAATCAGGAAAAGCAGGCAAAATCTTATTTTTTGCTGTGTCTGACTCAATCACATAAAAATGCCATGGTTGAGAATTTACCGATGATGGACTGTTTCTTAAAACAGTTAAAAGTTGCTCAATAATAGCTACAGGTATCTTTTTAGTAGGATCATAATGTTTAGTGGTATAACGTTTTTGCGAAATTTCGACGATATTCATATTTTTGACTCCACCTTATTGGTTAATGATGAACGATAACTTATTTTTTAACTAACTTAATGATTTTCTATTCATTTTAGAATACTATTAATTACCACTTGAATAACAAATTCAACCGATCTTTACTTATCTCTATGCTCCTATATAAAAATGCGTATTATTACACTTCATTTTTTTATAAAAAAACAAATAATAATTATAATTTTCATTTATATCATAGAGTTATTTAACAACAAAACGACACCAATATCTTTACAATAAAAAAAATAGAGAATATTATCTAGCACAATTTTAAAGGCTTTACAGTTTATAGTGATATAAAAGTACCGTTACGGAAAATGTGATGTTTAAAAGTAAACATATATTAACAAAATTATGTGCAGCAGTCTTTTTTTCAAATATTTTTTATTGTTTTTCAGCCAATGCATTAAGTGCCACATCTGTTCAAGTCATAAATGGCACAGAACCTTATATTTCAATAGATAATAATCACACACCAGCAAACATAACTGATTTACTTTGGATTGCAGTAGAAAACGATCAAACTAATGGGACAGAAGAAGTTAACAATGAAAATTCAACTCAGATCGACACGCGAATAAAAAATCCTAATTTAACTTATTATATTCCTGATTTTGATTCATCCCCCGATAAATTAATTGTACTTCCTAAGTCTGTTGAAACTTTTGAAAATATAATAACTTTATTAACTGATTATAATGCAAAAGAAGTGGATATTTTTACTATTCTAAACGATCATCAATATGTTAAAGATGACGATGGTGATAATGGATTTAATGCTAGTGGAACCATGTCTCTCACTATAAAAGATAACAATAATAATACTATTGAGCCAAGCGAAAAATTAAATAACTGTATTGGTTACTACGCGGTAACATTAGCCACAACAGAATCACAGCTTTCAACCACATTTGGGGTACCTAATATTAGGACTTATCCAAGTGTAAATAAAACCTATTATGTCACATCTTCCTCCAAGGATGTGCCTACGATTTGCTGGCTACAACCATCTTTAGAAAAAGGTAATCCACCAGAATTTGCTTATACAAAAGAAGAATACGAAGCGAATTATATTCAGAATACTTGGGAACAAGATATGCCTTGGTGGGATGCCAATAAAGGTTTTTTGCCTCGAGGTTCGTCTGAAGAAAGTTATAATAAGTTTCCTACAACTGCTGCCAATAAATTATATTTTAATGTCGTACTTGCCGGTGCAAACTGGAGTCAAATTTCTTATACTAAAAACCCAACAACATCGCCTATTAGTTTAAAGCTTAGTGGAAAAGATAACGTGCTTCGAGTTGAGTTTACAGGACCCAATTTTTCAGAAAAATTAAAAAATAATATTTCAGCTGCAAATAATACAGTATTTTCTTTAACTGTCGGCAATAAAACTATTTATAGTTTTACTATCACTCAATGGTACCTGATTTCTGAAAATGTAGTTTTTAAAGATCAAAAATCTGCCAAACATTATTGTAGTTGTCAAAACCCAAGAGTCGCGCTGACTTATAGGCGATCATTAACTAATGCAAAAAGTTGGGATTATTTTTTTGGAGAAAATGAAAGAAATAATTACAAACGCACGGTTGGAACGCTTTTATCTGAATGGGGGAATACGGTAAATGAGGTTTATCCAAGCGATTCAACACTTTCAAATGCGCTATCTAATTACGCTTGGACAGATGAACAAGACTACGATATGGGTATAGCTGAGCCGCTAAAATCTAAATTACGAAATTTTAATCCTTTTGATGAAGATAATGGTGATGATGATGAACAAGGCACCTTATATCCCCCACCAATACCTGATGATGGTGACGATGAACTATTTCCAGAAAACGAATGTGATCAAGACCCCATAGATTGGTCTTTCGAAGGAACAAAATTCTATGGTGTTGATTTAACCAACGGAAGTATTGCTTCATTCGATAAAGATACTCAAGGCTTAAAAGCTATCTGCTTTATCGATTAACTGAATTTTGCTGATTAAAATCATAATATTTAATGACCTTTTAAGATTAGATATTGACATTAACTATGTTCTTTGATAAAAATATTGGCATTATTTTGACCAATATAAATTTAGAGATTCGTTTTAATGATTAGAACAACTACTCTCCTCACTAGCTTACTCCTCGCATTATTTTGCGCGGATTGCTTGTGTGTTGAGTAATGAGATAATTTATTAAACAACTCGACAAATTAACAAGAACCCGCGCTAAAGTGCGGGTTTTTTGTTTTCATAACTTGAAATACCGTAATAGCGCTAAAATATAGATAAGGAATAAACAATGAGCGATCAAGTCATTATTTTTGATACCACACTACGTGATGGCGAACAAGCTTTACAAGCAAGTTTAAGTGTCAAAGAAAAACTACAAATAGCGCTAGCTTTAGAAAGAATGCGGGTGGATGTGATGGAAGTTGGTTTTCCTATCTCATCCCCTGGTGATTTTGAATCAGTACAAACGATTGCTAAAACAATTAAAGATAGTCGTGTATGTGCATTATCTCGCTGTATAGATAAAGATATTGATGTTGCAGCAGAAGCGTTAAAAGTTGCCGATCAATTTCGTATTCATACTTTTATGGCAACTTCAACCTTACACGTGCAAGACAAATTAAAAATGACATTTGAAGATGTCGTTGAAAGGGCTGTGCACTGTATTAAACGTGCACGTAATTATACTAATGATGTGGAGTTTTCTTGTGAAGATGCAGGCCGTACCCCAATTGATAACTTATGTCGGATTGTTGAAGCAGCAATTCAAGCAGGGGCAACAACGATCAATATTCCGGATACTGTCGGTTATACTGTCCCTTATCAATTTGGTGGCATTATTCGTACCTTATTTGAACGTGTCCCGAACATTGATAAAGCGATTATCTCTGTTCATTGTCATGATGACTTGGGCATGTCGGTGGCTAACTCGATTAGCGCGATTCAGGAAGGTGCTAGGCAGATTGAAGGCGCGATGAATGGTTTGGGTGAACGCGCAGGTAATACAGCTTTAGAAGAAGTCATTATGGCAATTAAAGTTCGTCAAAATATTCTAAACGTTCACACCAATATTAATCATCAAGAAATCTATCGTACCAGCCAAATCGTCAGTCAAATTACTAATACACCAATACCGGCCAATAAAGCGGTTATTGGTAGTAATGCTTTTGCCCACTCCTCCGGCATTCACCAAGACGGTGTGCTTAAAAATCGTGAAACCTACGAAATCATGACACCTGAATCTATTGGTTTAAATCAAATCCAATTAAATTTAACTTCACGCTCGGGTAGAGCCGCGGTAAAACACCGACTTGAAGAGTTAGGTTATCATGATAACGATTATAATTTAGACCAAGTATACGAAGCATTTTTAGAGCTTGCAGATAAAAAAGGACAAGTGTTTGATTATGATTTAGAAGCCTTAATTTTTATCAATCAATTAAAAGATGAACAAGAACATTATGTGTTGGACTATTTTAATGTTCAATCAGGCTCTACTGTTGTTTCAACTGCATCAGTAAGTTTAATTATTGGCGATCAAAAATTTTCAGATGCAGCAACGGGTAATGGTCCAGTTGATGCAGTTTATCAAGCAATAAATCGTATTACTGGCGAGCCAATAACGATAGTTAAATACCAATTAGCGTCAAAAGGGCAAGGTGAAAATGCTTTAGGACAAGTAGATATCGTTGCTGATTATAAAGGTCGCAAATTCCATGGTGTGGGATTAGCAACAGATATTGTCCATTCCTCCGCATTAGCGTTAATTAATGTATTAAATAATGTTTATCGGGCAAATCAAGTTGCACAGCAAAAACAAAAATTGCATCATGAATAACATATTAAGTTATGTTGTTTTATAAATAAAAAATAAATCAATCAAATTGTTAAGGAATAAAAATGTCACAAAATTATCATATTGCAGTGTTACCTGGTGACGGTATTGGCCCTGAAGTAATGAAGCAAGCTTATAAAGTGCTCGACGTTATTCGTCAAAAATATAATCTTTCAATAACAACCAGTGAATATGATGTCGGTGGCGCCGCTATTGATATCCATGGCTGTCCATTACCAAAAGAGACGCTTGAAGGTTGTGAAAAAGCTGATGCGATTTTGTTTGGCTCAGTTGGGGGGCCAAAATGGACAAACTTACCCCCTGATCAACAACCAGAACGCGGCGCATTATTACCATTACGAAAGCATTTTAAATTATTTGCTAACATGCGCCCTGCTAGTTTGTATCAAGGTTTAGAAGAATTATGTCCTTTACGGGAAGATATTGCAAAACGTGGTTTTGATATTTTATGTATGCGTGAACTAACTGGTGGTATCTATTTTGGTTTACCTAAAGGTCGTGAAGGTTCTGGTCCTCAAGAGCGCGCCTTTGATACAGAAGTTTATCACCGTTTTGAAATTGAACGTATAGCTAAAATGGCGTTCGAAGCTGCCAAAATTCGTCGTAAAAAAGTCACTTCTGTTGATAAAGCTAATGTACTACAAACATCAATTTTATGGCGTGAAGTTGTAAACGAAGTCGCTAAACAATATCCAGATGTCACACTTGAACATATGTATATCGATAATGCAACCATGCAACTTGTTAAAGATCCTTCACAATTTGATGTCATTTTATGTTCAAATTTGTTTGGTGATATATTGTCTGACGAATGTGCAATGATTACCGGTTCAATGGGGATGCTACCATCAGCAAGCCTTAACGAGCAGGGTTTTGGATTATATGAGCCTGCTGGTGGGAGTGCACCGGATATTGCCGGTAAAAATATCGCAAATCCAGCTGCACAAATTTTATCGTTAGCACTACTCGTGCGTTATAGTTTAAAACGTGATGATATTGCCAAAGCTATTGAAAATGCGGTTAATAAAGCTTTAGAACAAGGAACCCGTACTATCGATCTTGCTCGTGGTGGTAGTTATGTTTCAACCGATGAAATGGGTGATACCATTTGTCGTTTAATTTAATTTTTAGACTAAGGGTTAAGCAATCATATTAACCCTTTTAAAGAATATTAAAGGAATATAAGCAATGTCTACAAAACCCAAAACATTGTATCAAAAATTATATGATGCACATGTTGTTTACGAAGCACAAAATGAAACCCCTATTTTGTATATCGATCGCCATTTAGTTCATGAAGTTACCTCACCCCAAGCCTTTGATGGTTTACGTGCGATGAACCGAAAAGTGCGCCAGCCACACAAAACATTTGCAACTATGGATCACAATACTTCAACCAAAAGTAATGATTTAAGTGCGTGTAGTGAAATGGCTCGCATCCAATTAACAGAATTAGCAAAAAATGCTCAAGAGTTTGGCATTTCGTTATATGGTTTACAAAGTCCGTTACGTGGGATTGTCCATGTTGTCGGGCCTGAGCAAGGGATGACTTTACCAGGAATGACCATTGTATGCGGTGACTCCCATACAGCTACCCATGGCGCATTTGGAGCGCTGGCTTTTGGTATTGGAACATCAGAAGTTGAACATGTATTAGCGACCCAAACCCTAAAACAAGGTCGAGCGAAAACCATGAAAATTGAAGTCAAAGGTCAGGTTGCCGACGGCATTACCGCTAAAGATATTATTTTAGCGATTATTGGTAAAACGACCAGTGCTGGTGGTACAGGACACGTGGTTGAGTTTTGTGGTGAGGCGATTAAATCCTTATCAATGGAAGGCCGGATGACATTATGTAATATGGCTATTGAAATGGGTGCTAAAGCAGGATTGGTCGCACCTGATGATGTCACTTTTGAATACTTAAAAGGTCGCCAATTTTCACCTAAAGGAGAAGATTTTGACAAAGCCGTGGCTTACTGGAAAACCTTGAAAACCGATGAAGGAGCGCATTTTGACCGTGTAGTCACCCTTGAAGCAAAAGATATTGCACCACAAGTCACATGGGGAACAAATCCAGGGCAAGTAACCGCTATTGATAAGCAAGTACCCAATCCACACGATTTTTCCGATCCGATCGAAAAACAGTCTGCTGAACGTGCATTAGCCTATATGGGATTAACTGCTGGAACTAAGATGTCTGATATTAAGATCAATAAAGTATTTATCGGATCTTGTACGAATTCACGCATTGAAGATTTACGCGCTGCGGCTGCTATTGCTAAAGGACGAAAGGTGGCACAAGGTGTACAAGCCTTAGTCGTGCCTGGTTCTGGACCAGTCAAAGAACAAGCAGAAGCTGAAGGATTAGATAAGATTTTTATCGATGCGGGATTTGAATGGCGCTTACCGGGTTGTTCAATGTGCTTAGCGATGAATGATGACAAATTAGCACCAGGCGATCGCTGCGCGTCAACCAGTAACCGTAATTTTGAAGGGCGTCAAGGTCGTGATGCTAGAACCCATTTAGTGAGTCCTGCAATGGCGGCGGCGGCTGCCATTACTGGTCATTTTACAGATATTCGTAAACCATTTTAAGGAGACTTGTCATGGCAAAATTTACAAAACATACAGGTCTAGTTGTGCCATTAGATGCAGCTAACGTAGATACGGATGCTATCATTCCTAAACAATTTTTACAAAAAGTCACGCGTACCGGTTTTGGTAAACATGCTTTTCATGAGTGGCGATTTTTGGATGATGCAGGTCAAAAACCTAATCCCGATTTTGTACTGAACAAACCGCGTTATAAAGGGGCAAGTATTTTATTAGCGCGCGAGAACTTTGGGTGTGGTTCATCACGAGAACATGCACCATGGGCACTTGCGGATTATGGTTTTAAAACTATTATTGGTTCAAGTTTTGCTGATATTTTTTACAATAATTCGTTTAATAATCAGTTATTGTTAGTGAACTTATCGGAAGAAGACGTTGACGAACTATTTAAAATAGTTGAAGCCAATGAAGGAATTGAATTTACAATTGATCTTGAGAATGAAGTTGTTATCGCTGGAGATAAGCAATATTCATTTAAAATCGATGCATTCAAACGCCACTGTTTATTAAATGGTTTAGATAACATTGGCTTAACCCTGCAACATGAAGATGCTATTAGTGCATTTGAACATAACATACCGTCATTTTTAGCATAATTTTAACTTTGGGCACAAAAGTGCCCAATACCGAGATTCCCTATGGCAACACATCACGATAACGTAAAACAGCAATTTGGTGAGCAAGCAAATGCTTATCTAACAAGTAAGGTACATGCTCAAGGTCCTGATCTTGAATATTTGGATAAGTTTCTTATCCCCTATTCTGATGCCCAGTTACTCGATATGGGATGTGGAGCCGGTCATGTCAGTTTCATTGCAGCAAAATATGTTAAACAGGTTACGGCATACGATCTATCTGATGAGATGTTATCGGTGGTTGCTTTAACTGCGCAAAGCCGTGGTTTTAGCAACATTTCAGTCAAACAAGGTTATGCTGAGTGTCCACCCTTTGCCGATAACCAATTCGATATTGTGGTAAGTCGTTATTCCGCACATCACTGGCATGATGTCGGTAAAAGTCTACGAGAGTTACACCGCATCATCAAACCTAACGGAAAATTAATCATAATGGATGTTGTGTCACCTGGCCACCCTGTTTTAGATATTTGGCTACAAACTATTGAAGCTATGCGTGATACTTCTCATGTTCGTGATTATACTCCAGGTGAGTGGTTAACATTCTTAACCGAAGCAGGTTTTAGCATAGATAATATAAAACGCCATCGCTTAACCTTGTCCTTTGACACATGGGTTAAACGCATGCGAACACCTGAACGCTTAATTGATGCAATAAGGCTGTATCAAGAAACTGCAGCCAACGACACAAAGACCTATTTTGAACTTCAAACAGATGGATCTTTTACGACAGATATGATGATTATCGAAACAACAAAATTAATCTAGTATTAATTGTTGATAGTGACCAAACAATTTTATCCTTAAAGTTGTTTTCTTTGATTTGATGAAGGTATTGATAAAGCTTCACGGTATTTTGCCACAGTTCGACGAGCAATAATAATTCCTTGTTCTTCAAGAATTGACACTAACTTGCTATCACTTAGTGGCTTTTTACTATCTTCGCCTGAAATATACTTTTTAATTAATGCTCGAATGGCGGTAGAGGATGCTTCACCCCCAGAATCGGTATTTACATGGCTAGAAAAAAAGAATTTTAACTCAAATATGCCACTTGGACATTGTAAATATTTTTGGGTCGTTACGCGGGATATGGTTGATTCATGCATATCAATTGCCGCCGCTACATCCGATAGAATCATGGGTTTCATATACTCTGCGCCATGCTCAAAAAACTGCTGTTGATGTTCAACGATAAATTGGCTTACTTTAAGTAACGTTTCATTGCGATTTTCAACACTTCTGATAAACCAATTGGCATCTTGTAGATGTGATTTTATGTATTGGCTATCACTTTCACTGGCTAACTTTTCCATCGCCGCATACTGCTGGTTAATACGCAGAGCCGGTACTGTATCAGTATTCAAATCAACTATCCATTTGCCATTTACTTTTTTGACTATCACATCTGGGATAATATAATCTGGAGGGGTCGTGTTGACAGCATCACCTGGATAAGGATGTAAATGCTGAATAAAATTAATCGCTTCTTTTAATTGTTCATCACTGGCATTTAATACTTTTTTTAAAGTTCTGTAATCATGAGTTGCCAATAAATCAAGATAATTATCAATAATTTGTTTAACTAATGAAGGAACTGTTACATGTTGAGTTTGAATTGATAAACACTCTTGTAACGATCTCGCACCAACGCCTATTGGATCAAAATGCCAGATTCGCTTTAAAACCGTTTCAACTTCAGTCAATTCAATTTCACTATTACCCTGCTCTTCTAATATTTCATCTAACGTAACTGTTAAATAGCCGCTTTCATCAATCGCTTCAATAATCGATACCGCAATGGCGCGATCAACATCGCTAAAAGGCGTTAATTCAAGCTGCCATTTTAAGTAATCATGCAATGTTTCATGCGTTTCGCCTTGATAAATAGGCAACTCATCATTACGATAGTCAGAATGCGTGCCCGATGGTGTACCTGCTGTGTAAATATCATCTAACGAGGCATCTAATGGTATATCTTCAGGGATCTCTTGACTATCTAACGCTTGTCGAGTATCGATATTTTCATCTGAAGTATTTTGTTCAACACTGATTTCATCATACTGATCAGCCACTTCTAACAAGGGATTATTTTCAAGTGCAGTTTGAATTTCTTGTTGTAGTTCTAAAGTTGACAACTGCAAAAGTCGAATCGCCAATTGTAATTGTGGTGTCATCGATAGTTGTTGGGAAACTTTCAGTTGCAAACTTGGTTTAATCATAATCGGAATTCATTTCCTAAGTAGACTTTTTTAACATATTCGTTACTTAAGATACTATTTGGTGTTCCTTCAGCAATTAAATGACCTTTATTAACAATATAAGCACGCTCACATACATCAAGGGTTTCGCGAACATTGTGGTCGGTAATCAATACACCTAGCCCTCGATCACGTAGATGCTTAATAATATTTTTAATATCAATAACAGAAATAGGGTCGACACCAGCAAAAGGTTCATCAAGTAAAATAAATTTAGGATTGGCTGCCAGCGCCCTTGCAATTTCAACCCTACGCCTTTCACCACCCGATAAAGACTGACCAATACTATCGCGGATATGGGTGATATGAAACTCTTCAAGCAATTCTTCAGCCCGATTTAATTTTTCATTTTTATCGATATCTCGACGCGTCTCTAAAATCGCCATAATATTATCAATTACAGATAATTTTCTAAAAATAGACGCCTCTTGAGGTAAATAGCCAATCCCTTTTTGCGCTCTTTCATGTAGAGGTAAAATACTGATATCATGATCATCAAGATAAATTTTACCTGCATTTAATGTGACTATTCCTACCACCATATAAAACGTTGTTGTTTTACCTGCGCCATTTGGCCCTAGTAATCCAACAATCTCACCTGAGTTGACCGTCAAACTGACATCTTCAACAACCTTTCGTTTTTTATATATTTTGGCTAAATTAATCGCCTTTAAAATTGACATATTATTTTTTTATCTCTTTAATTTGACTTGGGATAATAGTACTTTTTACGCGACCACTTTTAGGCTGAGCCATAATTAGCTGTTTTTTAACATCATAGGTAATAACTTGGCTAACTATATGATTATCTTCTTGAAATAACTCTGCCTTTCCTTGTAAAACGACATTGCTTTGTTTCACATTGTAAATAATTTGATCCGAATGACCTGTAACAATTTTGTTATTCTCTGGCAATATTTGTTTAAACTTTACTGGATTACCATAAGCGGTAATTTTCTGTTTTGTCGAATCTTGCATATCAGTTATCACAACTTTATCTGCCCAAATAGTTAATCCCTCTTGAACAATTTGCACATGACCTATAAAAGTAATAATATTTTTATCAATATCAATTTGTTGGTTATCGGCATCAATAGTGATCGGTTTATTATCAACAAACATCTTTTGATCCGTTTTGGTTAGTGATGTTGGTTCGGCTGGTTCTTGTGCAAAACAAGCAAACGATGTTGATAGCATAAAAAATAATGGAAAAAGTAGCTGTTGTTGCAATTTCATGTTCTATTTTGCCTCGGTATTATAATATGTTTTAACATTCTCAAGTATGTTTGCAGTCTTTGCTTGCAAATCGCCAGCTAATCCTAGACCTGTTGAGTAAAAACCAACACCTTTGATAGTAACTGGATCTTTAGACGTTACAAGTTGTGTATTTAAATCAATGACAGCATTATCGGTATTAACACGCTGTAATTGAGCATTGGGGGTCAAATTATCCAATTGAACTTCATTATAAAGATAAATGTGTTTATCATTAGTCAATGTCGCAGTTTTGGCTCGAATATGCCATGTGACAGTGTGGTCTTGATCATAAAGCGTTAAATTTGGAAGATCAAATTCCGTATTATTTGAATCATCAAAATGTCGTACTTTGCTAGATTCAATCTTGTATACAATTTCGCCTGATAAATCATACACATCTGTTGTCATGTCATCGCTCTGATAAATTGGCGTATCAGTTAAATTAACAGAGGATTGCGTGGTTGCGTCATTGTCTTTTTGATAATTATAATAGACGCCAACTACCACAATAATAAGCAAGATACAGATTATATTTTTTTTATTCATAACATACATTAATCACGCAAATAAGATTGATCAATAATAAGGAAAAATCATTATCTTGAAGTTTAATATTTTTTCCATTTTACTTTATTTTTTATTAAATTAATATCTGACATTGAAAGAAGTTAATCCATTTTCAGGTAATAATTCGCAACTTTTTATATCCGTAATATGAGCGGAAGCTGGTCCTCCCTGCTCAAGCCATTGTGTAAACTGAGTAAGTTGTAAATTATCGCCTTGTATGACAATTTCGACATTACCATTATCCAAATTTTTAACATATCCTAACAGACCAAGCTTTTGTGCTTGTTGATAAGTAAAAAACCGAAATCCTACACCCTGAACAAGGCCGCTAACACATATTTTAATTCGTTTTATCATATTAAAACCGAGTATTTTTATTTTAAAGTTGACAATAATTAATCGCAAGGTAATGGCCATTAAAATAGGTAAACCATTATTTTATTCCTGATAATAAATCAACAATGATAAAATAGAAATCGGTAATTGATTAAATACATCATTATGTTCAAATCACCAATAAAATTAAATGATAAATTGATTCATTATTTAATCTAACTTTAAAAGTTTTGATAACAAAATGCATACCAATTTATCTATCAGTGATAGCCACATTCAGTGGCATCTAAAACAACTTTATCAGGGATAACTAAACCAGAATTTTTTGTTATCCATAATATTATCTAATCAGACAATAATCATGAGTCATTACGGTTAAGGAAAGGGTTAACACTTAACACACAATATTTGCCGTAAAACTGATAGGTTATGCATTAAGCTACTACTATTTATTGGTATAATTATCAAATGCTCTAAAATTTTTAAAAATTATATTAGACAAAATAAATTTGACTAATATAAGTTAATCAACAAACCAAATAGTATGTTGTTGTGATACAATTTTTATTGTTTTTAATATCGTTGCTAAATGCTCATGAAGCGCAAGTGTAGCCATTTCCGGATCATGCTTTTTTAATGCAATAACAATTTTTTCATGCTGTTTAACTAGGTCTTCTGGTGGGGATATATCTTCTAAAGTAAGGTATCTTACCCTGTCCATCATTGCTTTGATATTTTCGACGGTTTCCCATGCCATAGGACAATCAATAACATTCATTATAATCTGATGAAATTCATCATCTTTTTCAAGAAAATAACCAATATTTTTATGTTTGTTAGCATCAATTTGTTCTTTTAGATTTTTTTCGAGTAATAAAAGATCTGAATCACTAATTTCTTGTGCTGCACGTTTAATAATTGCACACTCAACAGCATCGCGAATAAATTGACCATCAATGACTTTTTTAACTGATATTTTCGTTACAAAAGTGCCACGTTGTGGAAGAATTTGGACTAATCCAGCTTCTGCTAGTTTAATAAAAGCTTCACGAACCGGTTGGCGTGAAACATTAAACTGACCCGCAATGTCTTTTTCAGACAATAAAACACCAGGTAATACTTGGCAAGTGATGATTGCCTTTCTTAATTGGCGATAAATTTGTTGATTAACTGGTTCTGAGACAGTTAACGCTTCAGATTTGAACATATATGATTTTTAAATAACAGACTAGAATAAAAAAGAATAGTAGGGGATTTTTGAATATAAGAAAAGTTTTTTATTTAATAATAAAAATGCAATCATCTAATGATCATTGCACTTTGATATTAATTATTGTTAGTGGAATTAAAAATTTTGAGTGATTTGTTTAACTGTTTGTTTTGCGCCTATATCGCGTAAAGAAAGATAAGCGTTAGTTATCTGCTCAATAAACAATGGATTTGTTGGTAGATCCTCTCCAAAAACATGTGTTAAAGATAACAACGCATTAACTCGTTCTTGATTATCAGAACTGTTTAAAACCAACGCTTTTAATTGTTCGACTGCTGGATCGCAAACGTCAATAACGTTACCATTATCATCCACGCCACTCACATAACGCATCCAAGCAGCAATACCCAAGGCTAAACAATCAAATGGAGTACCATTAGCCAAATGATAACGAACAGAATCAAGCATACGTTGTGGGAGTTTTAACGTTCCATCCATTGCAATTTGCCATGTACGATGTTTTAAACCGGTGTTGCGATAACGTTCAAGTAATGAATCAGCATAAGCTTTTAAATCAACACCTTTAACCCGTAATGTAGTTGCTTGTTCATTCAACATTAAATGTCTAGCTGCTTTTACATAATTAGGATCTTGCATGCACGCATCTATATGCAAATATCCAGCTAAATAACCTAAGTAAGCCAAAAAGGAATGACTACCATTTAACATACGTAATTTCATCTCTTCATAAGGCAATACATCATCCACTAATTCTGCCCCTGCTTTTTGCCACTCAGGACGACCAGACACGAAATTATCTTCAATCACCCATTGCCTAAATGGTTCACCAGCGATACCTGCCGAATCATCAATACCACCAAGTTGTTTTTTTATTTTAGCCATTGTTTCTGGCGTTGCCGCAGGTACAATTCGATCAACCATCGTTGATGGGAAAGCCACATTATCCGCAATCCATTGCGCTAAATTTTCATCTCGCTGCTTAGCCAAGGCTAACACAACATTACGAGTAACATGTCCATTTTCTGGCATATTGTCACAAGACATAACGGTGAAAGGTTTTAATCCTTGATCTTTACGTAAACGTAAAGCTTCTACAATAACACCAGGAAGCGATTTAGGTGTATGTGGATTAGCAATATCATGATTAATCAATGGATTATTGGTATCAATTGATGCTGTTGAGGGTAAATAGCAATAACCTTTTTCAGTTACTGTGATCGACACAATCGCAATTTCTGGACGAGTCATCACATCTAAGACTTTGTGTATTCCATCAATATCTGCATGTAATGCTTCTTTTGCAATACCTACAACACGAGTATTCCAGTTATCATAAGACATTTCACAAACACTAAATAAAAAGTCTTGCTGTTTTAAATCTTCAATCTGTTTTTCACCACCGATTAAATTAACTTCACAATAACCCCAATCGCTATTGTGTTCATTAGCTAAAATATCAGCAAATACTGCCTGATGAGCACGATGAAATGCCCCAAAACCAAGATGAACAATTTTGGTTTTAATTTTGCTTCTATCATAAGTTGGGACAACTACCTCTTTAGGTAGTTGTGATAAAGTTTTATTTGATAATTTCATTTTTTATTCCATCTAATTTTTACTATCTGCCGCATCGTGTAGGTCAGCTAAATCACGATCTTTTACCTCCGGCATAAGCATAGCCGAGATGAGGCCAATACATGAGTACACAATAATCATAGCGACAATTGGCCACCAATCATTAACCATTTTACAAAAAATTCCAGCCAGAATTGGACCAAATCCAACAGCAACTAAACCGCCTGCTTCTTTAGATATTGCCATTTGAGTGAATCGATTGCGAGCACCGAACATTTCGGCCATAGTGATGTTTTCTAAGGCAAATAAACCTAAAACTGCAATATTATGAATAAGAATTAAACATACTGTAATCGTATTTACTGAATGATTTTTATCAACAATAATCGATAACATTGGGTAAGCAAGTATAATTGCAGACAATGTTAGTACAATATAAGGAATTTTCCGACCTATCCTATCTGATAACCAACCTAAGAAAGGAATTGTCAAGAAACCAACAATTGAACTAAACATGATTGCATCAGTTGGAATACTTTTATTAAATAACAACGCTTGCACTAAATATCCTGCTAAAAAAGTTTGGATTAGACCAGAATTTCCTGCTTGACCAAAACGTAATCCTGTAGCTAACCAAAATGATTTACTTTTAAACATTGCAAGTAATGAGATATGTTTTGTTACATCACTATCATTTTTTAGTGCAGTAGTATCATTAACCTCATCAAATACAGGGCTTTCTTTTAAATTCATTCTTAGCCAAATTGCAAAAATCATAACAACAACGCTTGCAATAAATGGAATACGCCATCCCCATGCAACTAATTGATCTTTGTCTAATAAAAAGAACATAAATGCCCATATTGCTGTTGCACTTAATGTCCCGCAGTTAGTCCCCATTGCAACTAATGAAGAAATTATCCCTCTTTTCCCTTTTGGTGCATATTCAGCGAGCATTGTACCTGCACCAGAAATTTCAGCACCTGCACCCAATCCTTGAATAATACGCAAAACAACCAACATCAACGGCGCTAAAATACCTACTTGAGCATAAGTTGGCAGTACACCAATGAGTGTGGTACATACTCCCATCATGGTAATAGTAATGAATAGAACTTTTTTACGGCCGATTGCATCACCCATGCGACCAAAAATAAAGGCACCAATAATTCGTGCAACATAACCCGCACCATAAGTTCCCATCGCTAAAATTAACGCCATAATAGCTGATTGTTCTGGAAAGAAAACTTCATGAAAAACTAAAGCAGCGCCTAAAGAATACAATTGAAAATCCATAAATTCTAACGCTGTTCCTAACCAGCCTGATACTGCAGCTTTGACTAAATCCGAAGTATCCCTCTCACTCTTATTTCCCATATTATTCATACTGTTCTCTCTTATAATATTTTCTTTAAAAAGGTTATTCACAAGGCTTTTTTGAGTGCTAATCAAAGGTCAATAAAACTTTGCAGCAATGTTTTTGATCTTTTTCAAACGTTTCAATCGCTTGAATTACTTGCGTATAATCAAATTGATGCGTGATTAACTTTTGCGGGTCGATTAATTTTTTCTTTAACCAATCAATAACAACTGGGAACTTATTGGCATTTAATCGGGATGAAAAAATAGATAACTCTTTACTGGTTATGCCTTGTTGTGTAATTTGACAAGGATCACTTGAAAAGCCCATGATGAGGATCCTTGCAGCAGGAGAGGCAATAGTAATTGCTTCTTGCAGGATCGAAGGATGACAGGCAGCATCAATTATAATCGTCGGTTTAATATCAAGTTTTTCTAGTTCATTCTTTAGTAATATATTTGTATTGTTTATTACTATATCTGCACCACTTGTTTGTGCCATAGCCAAACGTTCATCAATTCGATCGACAACAATAACTTGTTTAACTTTATAAACACCTTTTAGCGCTTGTACTGATGTTAGCCCCATTGGACCCGCACCATAAATTAAGGCAACATCGTTTTCAGTTGGTTTTAAATGACCTGTAGCATTCGCTGCAATAGTGAATGGTTCAATCATCACAGCAAATTCATTACTAATGTCATCAGGAATTCGGTAGGCATTTTTACTTGGCACTGTTGTATATTGACTAAATCCACCATCACGATGAACACCCAAAACAGTTAAAGATGAACAAACATTCGGACGACCAACAGAACAAGGATAACAACAGCCACAACTAATGACAGGATCAACAGAAACTCGTTCACCAATTCTTGATCGATCCACGCCTTCACCCACTTCATCAATGACGCCAAAAAATTCATGCCCAATAACTCTAGGATATTTCGCAAATGGGTTATGTCCTCGGTAAATATGACTATCTGAACCACATATCCCAGCTAGTTTTACTTTAACTCTTACCTCACCTTTGGCTGGTTGAGGAACTTCTCGTTCCTCAATCACGAGTTCATTAGGCTGTTTTATTACAATACTTTTCATATAAACTCCTTGAGCTTACCAATTCCACAATGTGCCATCTTCTAAACGAGCAATCGGCAAATAGGCTGGGTTGTATGGATATTTTTGTGCTAATTTTTCATCAAAATCGATACCTAAACCTGGTTTGTCACTTGGGTGCATATAACCATCAGTAAAGGTCCAGTTTGGCGAGAAGACTTCTAACATCTGCTCTGAGTAACCCATAAATTCTTGAACACCAAAGTTAGGTACCCACATATCAAAATGAAGTGCAGCGGCATGACAGATTGGTGATAAATCTGATGGACCATGTGAGCCAGTTCTAACTTGATAAAGCGACGCAAAATCAGCTATTCGACGCATATGAGTTATGCCGCCTGCATGGGTTATTGTGGTTCGGATGTAGTCAATAAGCTGTTCTTCAATTAACTGTTTACAGTCCCAAATACTGTTAAATACTTCACCTACAGCAATGGGGGTTACAGTGTGTTGACGAATTAAACGGAAACATTCTTGATTTTCGGCTGGTGTTGGGTCTTCCATCCAAAATAGGCGATAATCTTCAATACTTTTACCAAATCGAGCCGCTTCAATTGGTGTTAGACGATGGTGCATGTCATGCAATAAATGTTCATTAAAACCAAATTTATTCCTCACTGCCTCGAATAATTTTGGTGTGAAATCAAGATATTTGTCGGTTGCCCAAAACTGTTCTTCTGGATAGTTACCTCGTGTTGCCGGTTCATAAGCTAAGTTTTTACCTTTACTTTGACCGTAGGTGGTTTTCATTCCCGGTATGCCACACTGCACTCGAATGGCCTTAAAGCCCATTTCTTTATGTTTAGCATAATCATCTAATGCTTCTTCAATATCTTTACCTGTAGTATGGCAATACACCATTACACCGGTACGAGAAGCGCCACCTAATAATTGATAAAGGGGCATATTGGCAACTTTACCTTTGATATCCCATAATGCCATATCAATTGCTGATATCGCTGACATCGTCACAGGGCCTCGACGCCAATAGGCACCTTTATAAAAATATTGAAAGATATCTTCTATTTGACTGGCATCTCGTCCAATTAATTGTGGGCAAAGATGATCTTTAAGATATGATGCGACGGAAAGCTCACGTCCATTGAGCGTCGCATCACCTACTCCATATACACCCTCATCTGTTGTAATTTTTAATGTGACAAAGTTTCTGCCAGGACTACAAACAAAAACGTCTGCTTTTACGATTTTCATTGAATACCTCATAATTAATTTGTGTAGCAACAAATTAATCGATTAAATACTACCATACAAGTAGAGTTGTATGTATTTGTGATTACTGTCACAAAAAGAGACTCAATTTAGTAAAAATTCAAGGAAAGCTAACTGGTTGATATCAAAAAATAAGAGTGAAAATAAAACATCAATTGAAAAGAACGTCTCTTTTTTAAAAAGTTGTTTGTATAATGAAGGCTCGCATGTGATTTTTGATTAACGCAAATTTGTAATAACGTTAATGACTGATAAAAAGTGGATACTATTTTGATTTTACTCATTGATAACTATGATTCTTTCACTTTTAATATTTACGACTACTTGTGCCGAGTGGGTGCTAATGTAAAAGTAATTAAAAACGATGAAATGTCGATTACTGAATTAAAACAACTCGATTTTACTAAAATCGTTATTTCACCAGGACCCGGGACACCGAATCAGGCAGGCATATCACTTGAGGTTATTGCCGAATTTTCTAATACCTGTCCAATACTTGGAATTTGTCTTGGTCACCAAGCTATTGCCCAATACTATGGGTATCAAATTGGAAAAGCGCCACAACCAATGCATGGCAAAATTGATAAAATAGTTCATGATGGTCAAGGATTATTTAAAGACATTAAAAACCCCTTATCAGTTGTTCGTTACCACTCCTTAATTGCCTATGATAATTTACCTTTTGATAAATCCCCTCTTATGATTACTGCGCGCAATAAACAAGGAATAATTATGGGATTACGTCATAAAATATTACCTATCGAATCCGTGCAATTCCATCCTGAAGCAATTAAAACTGAGTTTGGTTTACAAATCATTTATAATTTTGTACATAGGTAAATAATAACATGAGAATATATATCGACTTCGAAGGTCAGCATAAGTATTTTTGCAACCCAATCTCGATAATAAAGACTAATGATACCTCATTAGTCAATCAACATTTACAGGAGATCGAAGGATTTATCCAACAAGGCTATTATGCTGTTGGTTATTTAGCTTATGAAGCAGCGATGGGATTAAATCAATCAAATCAAACCAAAATTAATCGCCATAATAACCAAGATTTACCTTTACTGTTATTTGGTATTTTTGATCAGTATTCCAGTGTTGAGTCTTTACCATATCATGATTACACCCCACAATCACTTGAATTGATGAGTGACACTACAATTAATGAATATCAACAAAAGATCAATTATATCCGTGAACAAATTGAATTGGGCAATACCTATCAAACTAACTATACGATTGCATTTAAAGCACCTTTTACACAATCACCCCTTGATTACTATCATTTTTTACAAAAAAATAATTTTGCCAATTATTGTGCATATTTAGAATTTGATGATTATCACATTTTATCGATATCGCCCGAGCTATTTTTTAAAATAGAAAACAGATTAATAACCACAAAACCGATGAAAGGGACAACGAAACGAGGGATAAATCAGCAACAAGATGCCCAACAATTATCGCAATTAATGTCAGAAAAAAATCTCGCTGAAAATATGATGATAGTCGATCTGCTGCGCAATGATTTAAGTCAAATATCAGAGCCAGGATCTGTCGCTGTTCCTCAATTATTTACTGCAGAAAAATATCCAACTGTTTGGCAATTAACTTCAACAATTCAGGGAAGATTAAAAGAAAATATTCGGTTATATCAGATTTTTCAAGCTATCTTTCCTTGTGGTTCAATCACTGGTGCACCAAAAACAAGTACTATGCAAATTATTGCCAATATTGAAAATTCACCACGTGGGGTTTACTGTGGCACAATCGGCTATATTAATCCATATATGCAGCAAGCAACATTTAATATACCAATACGAACATTAACTATTCATAATCAACAAATGAGTTATGGCGTTGGGGGTGGAATTACATGGGATTCAACCGCAGAAGATGAGTACGACGAAATCCTCGCTAAAACAGCTATATTAACCCGTAAGTCATCAATTCCTGATGCGATTATTGAATCTTTGTTACTTGAAGAAGGCCAATTTTTTTTATTAGAAGAGCATTTAGCTAGGCTTGCTGATTCTGCTAATTATTTTGATGTTCAGTGTGATACAAAATCAATAAAATTTCAGCTCGTTGAGTTAGCAAATCGGTATCGCAAAGGTAACTATAAAGTCAGGTTGTTATTGAAAATTGAGGACGGTAGTTATCACTTAGATATTGATAAAATTGATTGTGGTATGTTGTTAAATAAAATAACGTTGGCGCCAAATTGTGTCAATAGTAATAATGTTTATCTGTACCACAAAACAACGAACCGGCAACATTTTGTGCATATTACCAAAGGACATGAGTATATCAATTTCAATGAAAAAGGCGAAATTACCGAATTCGTTAATGGCAATATTGCCTTATTTATCAATCAACAGTGGGTTACCCCTGTTGTCAGTTCGGGGTTATTGCCCGGAACGATGCGGCAATATTATATAAACAATCACCATTTGGTAGAACAAGTCATCACTAAAGCCCACCTATTAAAAGCACAAAAAATTGCTTTTATAAATAGTGTGCGTAAATGGGTGGAAATAGATAATGAAGTATTTAATCAATTCAAACACAATTTAACTTAAATAACGATTCATATTCCGTCATATTACTGACGGAATATGAATTTTTTAAATTAACGCGTGATTGAATTAGCAAAATCTTGTTCTTCTTCTTGCCAACCTTTAGATAACGCTTTAACCAATGCATCATAACCATTGGTCATAAGAGCAACATGGCGTTCAAAGGGTTTTGTCTCAATGTTATTATGACTATCTGTTATAACCCATCTTCCTTTGATAAGGGCATCGCCTGAATAACTACCATGAAAACCGTCAATAAAGAGTTTTACCGTTAAAGTTGGTGTTGACAGTGATTTACTGGAAACTAAATAATCAGGAAGAAAAACACTTAAGTCTTGAACGACGCGATCTTGAAGTTGTTGCGATAACGTTGATGCCCAAAGATGGTTTGATGCAGTTACATATTTAATATCGTCTGTTTGCAAAACAATTCCAGGCTTATTTAAAAAATTTGCCACATCTACCGTTTCAATCCAAATAAAATGCTGAGTTTTTTTCATTGTGTGTGACGTTTGCTCAGGTAAATCACTCGCTAATTGAAAATAGCTTTTGCTTGGCGCATTAGAAGAACATCCCACTAATAAACTCAGTGATATTGCAACAACAATTGAGATTAGGTATCGTATTATTTTAACCATCATTTTTTACCTTTAGCTTTAGGTTCTTGATCTTTCTTATTCGGTGCAGAAAAAATCAATGCATTACTTTTATCATTGAGGGTATTAAGTAATGGCGTTAATTCATCCATCATTTGTTGCACTTTTTGTAGACTTTCTTTCATTTGATTATTTAAATCAGAACCTGGTTGTAATCCTTTCATGGTCTCATTTAATGAACGCATTGCCTTTTGAAGATCTTTTGGCATATTTTGCATTTCTTTGCTTGCCATAATTTGATTTATCGAGTTCATTAACCGCTCGCTTGAAGCAAGTGATTTATTAAATTGAGACATCGTGTTATTAAGTGGTAAATTATTAAAATTATCAAGTAATTGTATAATTTTAGCTTGTATTTGAGCAATGCCTGTTGATGTGGTGTCAATCGTATCGTAACCAAATTGTTTTGACTTTTTAACATCATACTTATTTTTTAAATCGGAATAGAAATCCAGATCGATATAAAGTGCACCAGTAAACATATTTGATGTTTTCAAAGATGCCCTTAAGCCATTTTTTTGCTCATCCATAATAAGTGTAGCAATATCTATCTTCTGATCTACAAGTTCCGACAAGCGATCTGGTTCAATCCTTATCAGAACAGGAACTTTTTGATTAAGAATTGAAGATTGTTCTAACATTTCTGGGGTATAAAATGGAACCTTCGAAACTGTTCCTAATCGAATACCATGATATTCGACCGGTGCACCTTCAGAAAGCCCTGATATTGAATCAGAGAGCATAATAAGAAATTCTTTATATTCAGTATACTGTGAATCTTGAATGGATTTTTTATTTTCATATAACTTATATACAGAATATTGCTCAGCAGGTGCGCCTAATTTTGATCCATCCGGTAGATCAAAACTGATGCCGCCAGACAATAAAACATCCAATGAAGGCACATTTAAACTCGCACCCATTGATGATAACGTTAAATTAATACCACCTTCTTTCCAAAAACGTACGTTTTGGGTCACTAATGCATCATAAGGTTGAGTGATAAAAATTTGATATTTCATTTTTCGTGAATTAACATCAAACTGTGATGTTTCAACATTCCCAACACGATAACCATGAAACATAACCGAAGCACCACGAGGAACAACACCATTTTGATCACTTTCTAAATTCAACCGTATACCTTTGATACTCGGGTCAGATAACGGTGGTGTATCTGATAAAATAAAAGGATTATTTTTAAAGCTATGTGTATCATTACCTGATGCTAACTCAATATATACACCTGACAATATAGTGTTCAAACCGGTAACACCATCTCGACCTATCTCGGGTTTCACAACCCAAAATATTGAATCATTTTTAAGTAATGGTTTCATATCGTTATAGATTCGACCTTTAACCACCACTTGGTTGTAATCATCCGATAGGGTTACTTCATCAACAATACCCACATCGACACTGCGATTTTTGATTACCGTTTTACCTGCAACAATACCACTTGCATCTTTAGCAAGTAAGGTAAATGGGGTGCCACGGTCAGCATAATGAGAATAAATAATCCAAAGCCCAACAACAGCAGTGACAATTGGTATTATCCATATTGCTGAAATAGCTCTGATTTTAATTATTTTTGCTAATTTACTTGTTGTTACCATATTGTTCCTATTATTCTATTTTTTTATTCGATGTACGATCCCAAATTAATCGAGGATCAAAATTTTGTGATGCAATCATGGTAATAATCACCACTGTTGCAAAAAATATTACGCCTATGTCGGGGTAAACACCCATCATTTGCTGATTTCTAACCAAAGAACAGACAACCGATACCACAAAAATATCAATCATTGACCATTTGCCAATAAATTCAACAGCTGTATATAGTTTCTTCATTTTTAGACAATTATGTCTATGTTTTTTCTTGGCTGCTAAAGCAAAATAACAAAGCCAGCTAAGCGAAATAATTTTCAAAATCGGAATAACTACACTGGCGATAAAAATGACTAATGCAACCGGTATATCACCTGCTTGCCACATATAAATAACACCATCAAGAATGGTAGAACTTGATGGCGAACCAAAAACAACTGTTATCATAATTCCAAACAAATTAGCTGGAATATAGATAATTAACGATGTCACTAATAAAGCAATAGTCCATTGTATTTTATTTCTATTTCTTGTTTGGCTTTTTTGTTTACAACGAGGACATTTGACATAATGTTCAGGTAAAATCGCTTCACAATAATGACACAGTTTTAAATGCTGACAAATTCCTGTCTTACCTACTTTTAATTCATCACTCGCAAAATTATTGTTATGGATTTCGTTCCAAATCGTTTCTGGTGAAAAAATCACATCAGCTTTTATATAAAAAAAGACAAACAAACAAAAGGCCCAAAAAGTTTCAGTTACACCAATGCTACCGTAACTCATTAACTTAACAAAACTCACCAAAATACCGGTTAAAAATATTTCAGGCATACACCAATGTTGTAATTTTTCATAAGCAATTAATAGATCTCTTTTTCGATATTTTGACAATGGCAATTTAGAACAAAGGACAGTGATAATAGCAAGATTAAAAATAGGAAAAGCTAGAACAAATACAATAAATAACGCAGATAGATAACTGTACCTGTCAAAGAACATAATACTAGGAATATCTAAAATACTAACACCATTAAAATTGCCTACTAAGCGTATATCAATAAAAACAAATCTGCAAGCAATAACAATCATAATCAAAGAACAAACTGCATACATCGTTGCTCTAAATTTCATATTAATATTTTTTTTTATCAACGTTGTGTTGCAGCGAGGACATACGGCTTTGTGTCCTGATGTGACTGGTGAAAGTTCAGTGAGTAAATCACAATTTGAACATAATACGTAATGAGGTTGAGCGATGGTCATTATTTTCCTTAATTACAATAAATAATAGCCTTAATTGATAACGTTTTTTCTAGTTAACATTATATTTCATTAAAAAATTGATTCATTAATTCGAAAACAACTATTGGGAATAATTACTTCAACACACTACATATAATGGTTAAGATGTTTCGCTGCTAATCATAACAAATGGTTTTTTTTTATGAAAGTATTACCTAAGCAAATTGCTACAATTTGATGATAAAATTAAATCTATCCTAACAATAAAACTCTAGTTAACTGTATAAAATTTTAAAAGCCATATTTGATAAAAGTTGAGATACAAGCATCTTTAAACCCAAACTTTACTCTATTATTTCATTATCAATAAGTAAAATATTATCAATTAGTTGCTACTATTAATTAAATGCTTATTAAACATAAAAAAAACTTGATACTGTATAACAATACAGTATAATGTACATCAATATCCTTACTAATCGGAATTTTATAATATGAACGAAAACAAACAACGTGCACTTTCAGCAGCATTAAGTCAAATAGAAAAACAATTTGGTAAAGGTTCAATTATGCGTTTAGGGGATACCCAAACGTTAGATGTTGACGCGGTTTCAACTGGTTCATTAGGGCTTGATATCGCATTAGGAATTGGCGGGCTACCAATGGGTAGAATTGTCGAAATCTTTGGACCAGAATCATCAGGAAAAACTACATTAACTTTATCTGTTATTGCGCAAGCACAAAAAGAAGGGAAAACGTGTGCTTTCATCGATGCTGAGCATGCTTTAGATCCAATTTATGCAGCAAAATTAGGTGTGCAAGTTGATGATTTATTAGTTTCACAACCCGATACCGGCGAACAAGCGCTTGAAATTTGTGATGCATTAGTACGATCTGGTGCTGTAGATGTCATTATCGTCGACTCTGTTGCTGCTCTAACACCAAAAGCAGAGATCGAAGGTGAAATGGGCGACTCTCATATGGGATTACAAGCCCGCTTAATGTCACAAGCATTACGTAAATTAACTGCTAACATTAAAAATGCTAATTGCTTAGTCGTATTTATTAACCAAATTCGTATGAAAATTGGTGTTATGTTTGGTAATCCAGAAACAACAACCGGTGGTAATGCACTTAAATTTTATGCCTCTGTGCGTTTAGATATCCGTCGCACTGGTGCTGTTAAAGAAGGCGAAGATGTGATTGGTAGTGATACCCGTGTAAAAGTGGTCAAAAACAAAGTGGCGGCGCCATTTAGACAAGCTGAATTCCAAATTCTTTATGGATGTGGTATTTCTAAAGAAGGTGAATTAATTGATTTAGGTGTAAAACATAAGCTTGTTGATAAAGCTGGCGCATGGTACAGCTATAACGGTGAAAAAGTTGGTCAAGGTAAAGCTAACTCTATCAAGTTTTTACAAGAGCATCCCGAAATCGCCCAAGAACTTGAAACCAAATTACGAGATTTATTACTAAATAGCCCTGCTGTTTTCTCTGCTGATGAGGACGAAGTTTTATCAGAAGAAGATAACAACTTTTAGTTATGAATAAAAAAATCAATAAGTCAATTTTAAATAAAGCTGTGCAATTACTTGCACAGCGCGATCATTCATCTTATGAATTACACAACAAAATAGTGCAATTCTTTGCTAAAAAGATACAATGCTCAGAAGATGAATATCATGAACAGTTAAATCAATTAAAAATAGAAACCTCTGAGGTTATTCAATATTGTATCGATCACAATTGGATGAATGATAGACAATATATCGAAAAATATATTGCTATGCGTGCATGTAAAGGTTATGGTCAATATAAAATTGCATTAGAATTAAAACAGCGTGGCCTAGACGTCGATTTGAGCCGTGAACTATTACAAATAACAGATATTAATTGGAGTGAAATTGCTCATCAACAATTATTGAAAAAGTTTAAACACATTGATATTAAAGAAGATTATCGCCAAAAACAGAAAGTAATTCAATTTTTAACTGCTAGAGGCTATAGCCAAGATAATATTAAAACCGCATGTAATTTATTGACTTAAGTTTGTATAATACCTAGAATATAATACAGTTAAGTTAAACACAGCCCATTACAAAGAAAGCTCACTATATCATTTTTATTTTTCCTTATATTTACTTGTTATATTAGTTAGATTCACCGCAGTATAAAGAATATTTACTTTTCAACTTTAGTTGTAACGGGTATATTACTATGTTTAAAAATCTATCGTTTAATATGGAAGCCTAAATGAAAAGCACTGCAGAAATTCGTCAAAATTTTCTTGACTTTTTCCATAGCAAAGGACACGAAATTGTCGCAAGTAGTTCCCTTGTTCCACATAATGATCCAACTCTTTTGTTTACTAATGCAGGAATGAATCAATTTAAAGATGTATTTCTTGGAATAGATAAGCGTTCCTACACGCGAGCAACTACAGCACAGCGGTGTGTACGAGCTGGCGGAAAACATAATGACCTTGATAATGTAGGTTATACTGCACGACATCATACATTTTTCGAAATGTTAGGTAATTTTAGTTTTGGTGATTATTTCAAACATGATGCGATTCATTTTGCTTGGGAGTTATTAACCAGTAAAGAATGGTTTAATCTTCCTAAAGAAAAATTAACTGTCACTGTTTATGAAACTGATGATGAAGCCTACTCTATTTGGCAAAACGAAATTGGTATACCTAAAGAACGTATTATCCGCATAGGTGATAACAAGGGCGCACCTTATGCTTCAGATAATTTTTGGCAAATGGGTGATACAGGACCCTGTGGACCTTGTACTGAAATATTTTACGATCATGGCGATCATATTTGGGGAGGACCTCCAGGTAGTGCTGAAGAAGATGGTGACCGATTTATTGAAATCTGGAACATTGTATTTATGCAATTTAATCGCCATCCTGATGGGACTATGGAACCTTTACCTAAACCGTCTGTCGATACCGGTATGGGATTAGAACGAATTGCAGCAGTTTTGCAACATGTTAACTCTAACTATGAAATTGATTTGTTCAAAAAACTCATTAAAGATACGGCTCAAATCATTCAAACTAAAGACTTAGAAAGTAAATCACTACGTGTTATAGCGGACCATATCCGTTCTTGTGCTTTTCTAATTTCAGATGGCGTAATGCCTTCTAATGAAGGTCGAGGCTATGTATTGCGTCGTATTATTCGACGAGCAGTACGACATGGTCATATGCTTGGTGCAAAAGATATTTTCTTTTATAAACTAGTTAAACCATTAATTGAGGTGATGGGCAGCGCTGCAACAGAATTAGCGCATAACCAAAAAATGGTTGAAAATACCCTTAAAACCGAAGAAGAACAATTCCTAAAAACTCTTGAACGTGGATTATTTTTACTCGATCAAGAATTAGGTAAAATAACTGGTTCTGTGTTGCCGGGTGAGATTGCCTTTAAACTTTATGATACATATGGCTTTCCATTGGATTTAACAGCCGATGTATGTCGAGAAAAAAACATCACAATTGATGAAGATGGATTTAATAAATGTATGGAAGAGCAACGTAAGCGAGCTCGTGAATCTAGTGCATTTAGTGTCGATTACAGTAATGTTATTAAGCTTGATGATAAAACCGAATTTTTAGGTTATCAGGAAACTGAAGCTTCAGGTAAAGTGATTGCGATCTTCCAAGGTGGCCACAAAGTCGAAAGTATTAATGAAGGTGATGAAGCCATCATTGTTCTAGACAAAACACCTTTTTATGGCGAGTCAGGTGGACAAATTGGCGATAAAGGCGTGTTAACTGCTGCAAATGTTGAATTTAAAGTTATCGATTGCCAAAAATATGGTAAAAGTATTGGACATATAGGCAATATTACTAAAGGATCATTAAAAGTTGGTGATACAGTAACAGCAGCTATTGATGTTGAACTAAGGGAACGTATTCGTCGTAACCACTCAGCCACACATTTATTACAAGCGGCATTACAACAAATATTAGGTAAGCATGTTCATCAAAAAGGTTCCTTGGTTAATGATAGTTACTTACGTTTTGACTTTTCGCACAATCAAGCAATTACAACAGAGCAACTGATTGAAATCGAAAATCTGGTCAACCAACAGATACGTCGCAACTTACCTGTTGAGATAGAATTAATGCCAATTGATCAAGCAAAAAGCAAAGGTGCAATGGCATTATTTGGCGAAAAGTACGAAGAAATTGTACGCGTATTAACGATGGGTGATTTTTCAATCGAACTTTGTGGTGGTACTCACGTTAGTAGAACCGGTGATATAGGTTTATTTAAAATCACTTCTGAGTCGAGCATCGCTTCTGGTGTAAGAAGAATTGAGGCAACATCTGGGCAAAATGCGATGGAATACATCCATTATGAAGCTAATTTGTTAAATCAAATTGGATCACTGATAAAAAGTGACAAATCGACAATTTTAACACGAGTTGAACAGTTAATTGATCAAACTAAAGTGTTAGAAAAAACTATTGAGCAATTGAAGGCTGAAAAAGCTAGCCAAGAAAGCCAACAATTGTTAAATCAATGTGAAAAAATCAATAATAAGAACTTACTAATTGCTAAACTTGATAACGTCGAAGCTAAGCTATTACGCACAATGATTGATGATCTTAAAAATCAATTAAAAACAGGTGTCATAGTTTTAGCTGCTGTCAATGATGGCAAAATCAATTTAGCAGCTGGTGTAACTAATGACTTATTAGGCATTGTTAAAGCTGGCGAATTAGTTTCTCAATTAGCATTAAAAGTAGGTGGTAAGGGCGGTGGGCGGCCTGATTTCGCTCAAGCAGGTGGAATGGATCTTTCGGCGTTACCAGAAGCTTTATCTTCTGTAAAAAAGGAAATCAGTAATAAATTACAAGCAAGTTAGCCAGATATACTCAAGTGAATATTAATTAAACATTAGAGTGTATTCTGTAAAATTCCGTCTTTCTGTCTCACCGATGGAAGGCTGACGAAGCTATATCTTAAAATTGTTTGGATATATACTTAACTGATATTAGGAGATCTAATGTTAATTTTAACTAGGAGAGTAGGTGAAACATTAATTATTGGTGACGATGTAGTCATTACTATTTTAGGCGTCAAAGGTAACCAAGTCAGAATTGGTATCAATGCCCCTAAAGAAGTTTCTATCCATAGAGAAGAAATATATAACAGAATCCATCATTCGCAAGACAAAATTGATGAGATATCTGAGCCCAAAGAGTAATATTGGGCAGGAAATAAACAACTAGTGCGCGCAAACGAAAAAATGTTTGACTTATTTTTTCTAGAACGTAATATGTGCGCCACACATTGTGATTTTGTTGTTGAAACCAAATCACAGTTGTTTTGGTGAGATGGCCGAGAGGCTGAAGGCGCTCCCCTGCTAAGGGAGTATGCGGTCAAAAGCTGCATCGAGGGTTCGAATCCCTCTCTCACCGCCATTTTTAAAAAATTTAAAATATGCATCCGTAGCTCAGCTGGATAGAGTACCCGGCTACGAACCGGGCGGTCAGGGGTTCGAATCCCTTCGGATGCACCATTTTAAAAAATTCTAAAACGCATCCGTAGCTCAGCTGGATAGAGTACCCGGCTACGAACCGGGCGGTCAGGGGTTCGAATCCCTTCGGATGCACCATTTTTTTACGAACTTACACGCATCCGTAGCTCAGCTGGATAGAGCACTCGGCTTCGAACCGAGCGGTCAGGGGTTCGAATCCCTTCGGGTGCGCCATTTCGGTTGAATCCCGGCATAATTCTAGTATACTAAGCTCACAAACTTTATATCTTTTATCAATCTACTTTTTTATTTATATATGTTGTTAGCTAGATTAAAATAACGGTTCAAGTAGATAGATAGCTTTAATAAATAATAATGGACTTTTTTTATGTTGGATCCAAACTTACTTCGAAATGAATTAGATCTTGTTGCCAAAAAATTATCTCGACGCGGATTTAAATTAGATGTTGAAACATTAAGTCAACTAGAAGAAAAACGAAAAGTTTTACAAGTTGAAACTGAAAACTTACAGGCTGAACGTAACGCCCGCTCTAAAGCGATTGGTGAAGCAAAAGCTCGTGGCGAAGATATCACGGCTGTACGTGAAGAAGTCAATAAACTTGGTGAAAAGCTCAATACCGCAAAAGCAGAGCTTGAAATCCTACTTAACCAAATCAAAGATATTGCATCAAATATTCCGAATATTCCTGATGATTCCGTTCCTGATGGCAAAGATGAAAATGACAATGTCGAAGTATCCCGTTTTGGTACACCAAGAACATTTGATTTTCCTGTGCTTGATCATGTTGCTTTAGGTGAACGTTTTGGTGGGCTTGATTTTGCTGCTGGTGTAAAACTTACCGGTGCACGTTTTGTTGTTATGAAATCACAAATTGCACGTCTACATCGAGCAATAACGCAATTTATGCTAGATCTTCATACTGAGCAACATGGTTATGAAGAAATCTATGTGCCTTACCTCGTCAATAAAGCTACCCTATTTGGCACTGGGCAATTACCAAAATTTGCAGGTGACCTATTTCACACTAAACCACTTGATGAAGAGGCTGAAAGCAGTAATTATGCATTAATCCCGACAGCAGAAGTACCCGTTACCAATTTAGTGCGAGATGAAATTCTAGATGAAAGTGTATTACCATTAAAAATGACGGCTCATACGCCTTGTTTCCGCTCTGAAGCGGGTTCTTATGGTAAAGATACCCGTGGCTTAATTCGAATGCATCAATTTGATAAAGTGGAGCTTGTTCAGATTGTCAAACCTGAAGAGTCCATGAAAGCATTAGAAGAGCTAACTGGGCATGCTGAAAAGGTATTACAGCTACTTGAGCTGCCTTATCGAAAAATCGTATTATGTACCGGTGATATGGGCTTTGGCTCATGTAAAACCTACGATCTTGAAGTATGGGTGCCAGCTCAAAATACTTATCGCGAAATTTCGTCTTGTTCAAATATGTGGGATTTCCAAGCTCGTCGAATGCAAGCACGTTATCGCAATAAAGCAGATAATAAAACTTACCTAGTTCATACCTTAAATGGTTCTGGATTAGCGGTAGGACGAACTCTTGTTGCGATTATGGAAAACTATCAACAGGCTGATGGATCTATCAAAGTACCATCAGTGTTAGTACCCTATATGAATGGCGTAGAAGTGATTGGTTAAAGATAAATCAATTTAGCTTAAGATAGCGCTACTAATAGCGCTATTTTTTTATTAATTTAGGTGAAAAAATGATAAAAGGTGTTGTCCTTTCAATACTTGCATCATGTCTTTTTGGATTACTTTATTATTATCCAGTATTACTACAGCCGCTTTCGGTTGTCGATATTTTTTGCTGGCGATTATTAACGTCTTTTCCAGCAATTATTATTCTTATCTGTTTTGAAAAACAATGGTCAGCTATTGCTGATCTATTTTTGCGAATAAAACAACGACCAGTATTACTTTTAGGATTGATAGCATCCTCATTACTTCTGACCATCCAAATGCTTATTTTTATTTGGGCACCGCTTAATGGCCATGGTTTATCTGCATCTTTGGGATATTTTTTATTACCCTTAGCGATGGTTATTTTTGGCAAAGTTTTCTATGGAGAAACATTAACATTTTTTCAAAAAATTGCTGTCACGTTTGCCGCTATTGGTGTCTGTTTAGAAATTTACACAACAAGCGCTTTTTCATGGGAAACAGCCGTGATAGCACTTGGTTATCCAATTTACTTTATGACAAGAAGAAAACTAAAAATAGAAGGCATATCAGGGACCTTTTCAGATTTTTTCTTCATTTTTTTAGGTTGCCTTAGTTATTTTATTTTCAATTATAACGTACAACAAATTATTCATGATTTAACCCATTTTCATATCTTTATCCCTATGCTGGGGATAATTACCGCTATTGCATTTGCTATGTATTTTGTTGCCAGAAGGTTACTACCTATGGGCTTATTTGGATTGCTTGGCTATGTAGAGCCGGTTTTACTAACTTGTGTTTCTTTATTATTCTTACACGAATCTATCTCATCACAGCATATTATTTCATATGGATTTATTTGGTTATCTGTTTGTGTTTTAGCGTTGGAAGGAAGTATATTTGTACTAAGAGCGATAAAACGAAAAAGAATTCGTTAATTAAACAGCCACAAATTTTGTAGCTGTTTAATTTAAGGATGATGTTACTTACTAAATGTCACGGGTTGACCATAGCTTTCTATAATAGATTGAATCCTATCAAGTGTTTCCCTTGGTGGGGCTTCAACGCCTTCCAATTGATACTTATCACCAAACGTTTCCCATTTGTAAGCACCAAGTTTATGATAAGGTAATAACTCTACTCGTTCGATATTACTCATGCCTTGAATAAATTTACCTAACAAATGTGCTGAGTCATCATCATCTGTCCAACCTGGAACAACAACATATCGAATCCAAGTTTTTTTATTAATTTTTTGTAAGTATTTGGCGAACTCTAATACACGTTTATTTGATACACCAACTAACTTTTGATGTATCTCATCATTCAACTGTTTCAAATCAAGCATAACCAGATCAGTCACGTCCATTAACTCTTCTAGAGTATGATCGATCTGTCTAGCATAACCATTGGTATCTAAACAAGTATTAATGCCCTCTTTATGGCAAGCTTTAAACCACTCAGTAATAAATTCAGACTGTAATGTCGCCTCTCCACCTGATGCGGTAACCCCACCACCATTAGGCATAATAAAGCTTTTATAAGAAACTATCTCTTTCATTAACTCATCAACTGTCACTTCCTTGCCCGCTTTTAAATCCCAAGTATCGCGGTTATGACAGTATAAGCAACGCATTAAACAACCTTGAAAAAAAACAATGAAGCGAATTCCCGGTCCATCAACTGTACCAAAAGATTCAAAAGAATGGATACGACCTTTAATCGGTTGTTTTGTTGTCATAATAATATCTTGTTCCATAAATGTTCTCTAATAATTACTCACATTGCTTTTATATTTATTTAAGTATTTTAACTCATATAATGTTATTTTTTACCAATTACATTAATTGAATATACTCTTATTTGTTGCAATTATACAAAATAAATACTAACAAGTATTAAATTTATCCTATCTATTAGCAACATTTCTATAAGTGGATAACCAATAATTCAATTGGCAAAAAAATAGCGCCCAAATTGGACGCTATTTAATGCAAATCATCAATTAACTAAATTACATTGATTGTGTAAAAGTACGTGAAATTACGTCTTTTTGTTGCTCTTTAGTTAATGAATTGAAACGCACTGCATATCCAGAAACACGAATAGTTAATTGTGGATATTTTTCAGGATGATCCATCGCATCTAATAATGTTTCACGGTTAAGTACGTTCACATTAAGATGTTGACCGCCTTCAATAGTTGCTTCATGGTGGAAGTAACCATCCATTAAGCCTGCTAAGTTACGTTTACGTGCACTATCATCTTTACCTAACGCATTTGGAACGATAGAGAAAGTATACGAAATACCATCTTTAGCATAAGCAAATGGAAGTTTAGCAACAGATGTTAATGAAGCAACCGCACCTTTTTGGTCACGACCGTGCATTGGGTTAGCACCTGGACCAAATGGAGCACCAGCACGACGACCATCAGGTGTATTACCAGTTTTCTTACCATAAACAACGTTTGAAGTAATGGTTAACACTGATTGTGTAGGAATTGCATTACGATAAGTTTTAAGTTTTTGAATTTTCTTCATGAAACGTTCAACTAAATCAACTGCGATATCATCTACACGTGGATCATTGTTACCAAATTGAGGGTATTCACCTTCGATTTCAAAGTCCACAGCAAGACCATCTTCATCACGAATCGTTTTAACTTTCGCATATTTAATCGCAGACAGTGAGTCAGCAGCAACAGATAGACCTGCAATACCACATGCCATAGTACGAATAATATCACGATCGTGTAATGCCATTAATGATGCTTCATAGCTATATTTGTCGTGCATATAGTGAATAGCATTTAATGCAGTTACATATTGTTTTGCTAACCAATCCATAAAGTGGTCTAAACGAGCAAAAACTTTATCGAAATCAAGATATTCGTCAGTAATTGGCGCTTCTTTTGGACCTACTTGCATTTTAAGTTTCTCATCCACACCACCATTGATTGCGTATAGAAGAGTTTTAGCAAGGTTTGCACGTGCACCAAAGAACTGCATTTGTTTACCAACGATCATTGGGCTTACACAACATGCGATAGCATAGTCATCGTTGTTAAAGTCAGGGCGCATTAAGTCATCATTTTCATATTGTAATGATGAAGTATCAATAGATACTTTTGATGCAAACTCTTTAAATCCACTTGGTAATTGTTCAGACCAAAGAATTGTCATGTTTGGTTCTGGTGATGGACCCATAGTGTAAAGTGTATTTAAGAAACGGAACGAAGTTTTAGTCACTAAAGTACGACCATCTACACCCATACCAGCGATAGATTCAGTTGCCCAAATTGGGTCACCAGAGAATAATTCATCATATTCAGGCGTACGTAAGAATCGAACCATACGTAATTTCATAACGAAATGGTCAACAATTTCTTGCGCGTCTTTTTCAGTGATTAAGCCGGCTTCAAGGTCACGTTGGAAATAGATATCAAAGAATGTAGAAGTACGACCAAGAGACATCGCCGCACCATTTTGTGATTTAACTGCTGCTAAATAACCAAAGTAAGTCCATTGTACCGCTTCTTGAGCTGTTTTAGCTGGCCCAGAAATATCGTAACCATATTTAGCGGCCATTTCTTTAATTTGACCAAGTGCACGATGTTGCTCTGCAATTTCTTCACGACGTTGCATAGTCATTGCTAAGTCAACACCATTTTCAAAATCAGCTTGTAATGAGTTAAACTGTGCAAATTTGTCTTGCATTAAGTAGTCAATACCGTAAAGTGCAACACGACGGTAATCCCCAATGATACGACCACGACCATAAGCATCTGGAAGACCAGTGATAACACCTGATTTACGACAACGTAAGATATCTGGGGTATAAATATCAAAAACACCTTGGTTATGAGTTTTACGATATTCAGTAAAGATTTTTTTGACTAAAGGATCAAGTGTACGGTTATAAGCCTTACATGAATTCTCGATCATTTTAATCCCACCAAATGGGATAATTGCACGTTTTAATGGTTTTTCAGTTTGTAAACCAACAATCTTTTCTAAATCTTTTTCAATATAACCTGCGTCATGAGCAGTAATTGTCGAAATAACACTTGTATCAAAATCCACAGGGGCATGGGTAGCATTTTCAATTTTAATGCCTTCCATTACTTTATCCCATAACTTAGTTGTCGCATCTGTTGCGCCAGCTAAGAAAGACTCATCACCCTCATATGGCGTGTAGTTCTTTTGGATAAAATCGCGGACATTAACATTATTTTGCCAATCACCATCTTTAAATCCTTTCCAAGCGACTGCTTGTACTTCGTTTAAATTACTCATAGTTTTTCACCTCAGGTTTACAAAAATAGTTATTTACCGCTCATATAGATGAGGGTAAATATTTTAAAATCAATGTGGCTTACGTAAATATAAAGCCCAATAAGGTAGCGCAACAGCTAATCCACCTAAAATATTCCCGATTGTTACCGGGATTAAATTATTTATAATAAAATGCTCAACGGTTAATTCTTTAAATGCATCTGCCGACAATCCAACAGCAGACCAAAACTCCGGTGAAGCAAAATTTTTAATTACAATTCCCATAGGAATCATAAACATATTTGCGATACTATGTTCAAATCCACTTGCCACAAACATAGCAACAGGTAATACCATAACTAACATCTTGTCGAGTAAACTGCGACCAGCATAACTCATCCAAGCAGCCAAACATACCATTAAATTAGCCAGTAAACCTAAAAATACTGCTTCAATAAAAGTATGGTGCAATTTATGATCTGCGGTTTGTAAAACGTTTAATCCCCACAAGCCATTAGCTACCATATATTGACCTGAAAGCCAAATAACTGCTACAAACAGTATAGCACCAATAAAGTTACCAATATAGACA
The DNA here is from genome assembly GCF_026536195.1 of Gilliamella sp. B2969. Classification (NCBI taxonomy): domain Bacteria; kingdom Pseudomonadati; phylum Pseudomonadota; class Gammaproteobacteria; order Orbales; family Orbaceae; genus Gilliamella; species Gilliamella sp. B2969. The sequence continues at coordinate 234,050 of NZ_JAFNOP010000001.1, read as the reverse complement.
AAAATCCAATTGCGTAGCATTTTTAGCCAACTCACTTTGTGAGTCATTTTAGGTAAAATAGTTAATACTGTTGAAGTAAAAAGATCTGCACCGCAGCAAACAACTAGCATTAATCCTAATGAAAAGCAGATACCACCGACTAATTTTGCTAAACCAAAAGCAACGCTAGCGGTTCCAGTTGTCACAGTGATATAAAATACAAATGCAATAGAAATAAAAACACCTGCAATAATGGCAGAAAGAAGCGTGCTACAAGGGTGTTTATTTACTTTGTAATTGCCGATGTCTTCAGCGATTTGGGTCATTTGCGCGGGGGAAAACGAATCCACGAGTTTATCTGTACTCAAACTAACATCCTCAAAAAAACTAGGGTTTTATGAGAGCCATAGTATACTCAAAATTTGAAGCAGATCACGTTTTTTTTATTAAAAAATTTTATAACAAAAAATCATTATTTGTTAAAGAAATTACTTTTACTATAAAAAATTCATCTAAGGTTATCCAAAAAAATTTAAAATATCTAATTAATTAAATTCATTTTTTTAGCATCAATATAAATATTTTTATAAGATAAACTGTTATAATACCGTTTAAAATTTTTAAAATAATCGATAGATTCACGTCCAAACTATTTTTACAAATTTGTTGTGATTATTTGAAATATATCGTTTTCGCTTCATTACTAATTCTGCAAATGAAGCGTTTTCACTCTACTAGTCGCTTATTTATTATCTAAAATTCGACTCACTTTTATTAAGTAATTTCGGGATTCTTGAGAAACGTGCGAAGTCACTAATTTTCGATAAACTTGCTGTGGAGTCATAGAATTAATAATGTTAATGGCTTCGTTACGGTCGTTAGAAAACGTACGCAATACACTTCCTGCTCCACCATTATAAGAAGTAATCATGGCATATCTTAAAGAAATTGGGTTATTAATGCCTGCTAAATATTTAGTCTTTAATAAAGATAGATAGGCTGTGCCCATATCAACATTATTACGAGGATCGAGCAAAAACTTACGGCTCGGTTCGCCTGACTTACCTTTTAATTTAAAAATGTCACGACCTGCTGTATGTTGCTGAACTTGCATAAGACCTAATGCGTCGGTTCGACTTACTGCGTACGGGTTAAATGCCGATTCAACTTCCATAATCGCTAAAATTAATCGTTCATCAATAAAATAACGATTCGATGCCTCAGTTACAAGTGGTAAGAACTTTTTAGCACGTTGATTAATGTGGTTAGGCACAAGTTTGATTTCAACATAAGTAATTAAATGAGAACCAGATTTACGCTGTTTTAAATTATTCGCTAACACATAATCAGCAAAACTATTAGCTCGTGCACTCCAACGAATGGGCTGGCGTTCTTGGTCAAGAACTTGGTTATATAAAAAAGGTTCTTTTGATAAATCCTGGCTAATTTTATCTTTACGTATAATATCAACAGGTTCAGGCATTAATAGTGTTGAAACGATAGCTTCTTTCAAATTGTCGAGAGGAGAACTGGATAACGTCTCAATGGTAATGACACCAGAAACAAAATTAATATGCACTCGAGTTTGTAAATTATCCTCGTATTGCACATAATCTTTAGGGCCTGCTATAAGCACCTCTTTAGGCCCCCATATTTGTTCAATATTATTTGCATATTGACCAATTAAAATATTAAAAGCATTGGTATCTTTTACATAATAATCTTCGTCAATTTTATTGGAATTTTTACTAGGACAACCACTTAAAAGGCTCACTGTCACAAATAATGAAATAATTTTTATTTTGTTTTTCATTTGAGTTCTCAGTTTTTAGGTTTGTATCCGTCAATGACAATATCTTCACCTTCAAATAAAAATTTTACCATCTCACTTTCGATTTTTTTACGGTGTTCAGGATTCATCATATTATATTTGTTTTCATTAATTAACATAGTCTGTTTTTTTAGCCATTCTTGCCAAGCACTTTTAGAGATTTCATTATAAATTCGTTTACCTAGTTCACCTGGATACAGTTGAAAGTCTAAACCTTCTGCGTCTTTTTTTAAATAATGACAATAAATAACACGGCTCATCTTAGTTCCTATTGAGAGACAATTATCATTTGGCTAACGATTATACCCGAAAATGGTACGATAAAAACAATAAAATTGTTGCCTTAATCAATTTCGTTTACATGCTTTAAAAAGTGAATTTTAATTCAAATATAATGAATAATTATTTACTTTACTAAACATTTAAATCACATAAAATAGATGTAACAATTTAGATAAAATATAAGGATAAAATGATGAACACCAAAATCACTCGAGAATTATTTGATAAAGTTATTTTACCTGTTTATGCACCAGCTCAATTTATTCCGGTTAAAGGTCAAGGCAGTCGTGTTTGGGATCAAAATGGTGAAGATTACATTGATTTTGCTGGTGGCATAGCTGTTAATGCCCTTGGTCATTGCCATCCAAGATTAATTAAAGCACTACAAGAACAAAGCGAGAAATTATGGCATGTTAGTAATGTTTTTACTAATGAACCGGCCTTGACTCTTGCGCAAAAACTAATTGATAACACGTTTGCAGATCGTGTGTTTTTTGCTAATTCAGGGGCTGAAGCCAATGAAGCAGCATTTAAACTTGCACGATACTATGCCACTGAAAAATACAGCCCTTATAAAACAAAAATCATCGCATTTTATCAATCTTTTCATGGTCGTACTTTTTTTACTGTATCTGTTGGTGGGCAAGCGAAATATTCCGACGGTTTTGGGCCAAAACCGGCCGATATTGTTCATGTTCCTTTTAACAATCTAGATGCAGTAAAAGCAATAATTGATGACCATACTTGTGCAGTAGTATTAGAACCGGTACAAGGCGAAGGTGGATTAACTTCCGCAACACCAGAATTTTTGCAAGGTGTGCGTGAGCTTTGTGACCAATATAACGCACTGTTAATTTTTGACGAAGTACAATGCGGCATGGGACGTACGGGTAGCTTATTTACCTATCAACAATATGGAATAACACCGGATATATTGACTTCGGCTAAAGCATTAGGGGGTGGATTCCCTATTAGCGCAATGCTGACCACTAATGAAATTGCCTCGGTAATGCATCCTGGAGTGCATGGTACTACTTATGGTGGTAATCCTTTAGCTTGCGCGGTAGGTTGTGAGGCTTTTGATATTATTAACTCGCCAGAAGTCCTAGAAGGCGTTCAACAGCGAAGAGCAATATTTATTGAAAAACTAGAAGAGATTAATGATCAATTTAAAGTGTTTCGAGAATATCGCGGCAAAGGTTTATTATTAGGCGCCGAACTTCAACCGCAATTTCATGATAAAGCAAGAGAGTTTCTTAATGTTGCAACAGAATTTAACGTTATGATTTTAAATGCGGGCACCAATGTACTAAGATTTACACCTTCACTAATCATCTCTGAAAATGAAATACAAGAAGGCATGATGCGCTTTGCTAAAGCCGTCGAAAAGGTTGTCAACGCTTAAGTTTTTCTATACAGTAACGGCATTTTAATCAATTAGGTGCCGTTATGCACTTAAAGGATACTTTGTTATGACCGATATTCGCCCTTTAAATTACGCAAAAACACACTTTATTCTAAGTGCGCCAGATATATCACACCTACCAAGTGATAGTGGCGTTGAAGTTGCTTTTGCCGGTAGATCTAACGCAGGTAAATCCAGTGCGCTCAACACGCTAACTAATCAAAAAACGTTAGCCAGAACCAGTAAAACACCAGGCAGAACCCAATTAATTAATCTTTTTGAAGTAGAAGAAAATTGTCGTTTGGTCGATTTACCAGGCTATGGTTATGCACAAGTGCCTGAAGCAATAAAACGAAAATGGCAAAAATCACTGGGTGAATATCTACAAAAACGAGAAAGCCTAAAAGGGTTAGTCATACTGATGGATATCAGACATCCACTCAAAGATCTCGATCAACAGATGATTGATTGGGCTGTATCGGTTGAAATTCCGGTGATGTTATTGCTAACTAAAGCCGATAAGCTTGCGTCTGGCGCGTTAAAAAAACAAGTCAATATGGTTAAAGAGGCAATCCTACCTTTTCAAGGTGATATTACTGTTGCGCCTTTTTCATCACCTAAACGAATTGGATTAGATGCATTAAAGCAAAAACTAGATCAATGGTTTAATCAACAGTAAGGAAACCATTTGATGAGTCAATTAGATTTTTCATTTCAATCATTATCACCGGAATTGATCATCGATAGTTTGGCAACTATTGGTATTGAGGTTGACTCAGGCTTAACAGCACTCAATAGTTACGAAAATCGCGTCTACCAATTTATGGATGAACAACGTGCTCGCTATGTAGTAAAGTTTTATCGACCCAATCGTTGGAATCGGCAGCAGATCCTTGAAGAGCATGAATTTACTAAGCAACTAGTTGACGCAGAAATTCCAGCTATTGCACCATTAACACTCAATGGCTGTACATTACATGAAAATCAGAACTATTTGTTTGCTGTTTTTCCTAGCGTGGGTGGTCGGCAATATGAACTGGATAATATTAACCAAATGGAATCGGTTGCCACCTTACTTGCACGGATTCATCAAATTGGCGCAAAACAACGGTTTTTACATCGTCCAACTATCGGATTAGACGAGTATTTATATCACCCGAAAGAAATCCTATTATCAAGTAATTTAGTCCCCAATAAAGTACGATTAGAACTTAATGAAACGTTGTCTACATTAACCCAAACCATCGAACAGCATTGGCATAACGATTGGCAACCTATTCGTATTCACGCCGATTGTCATCCTGGTAATATTTTATGGCGTGATAATGCTATGTTTGTTGATTTTGATGATGCGCGAAACGGACCAGCAATTCAAGATATGTGGATGCTACTTTATGGAACCACGCAAGAACAACGGCTACAATTAGATACCTTAGTTGAAATCTATCAAGAATTTTATAATTTCGACACTGCACAGCTTAAATTAATCGAGCCATTAAGAGCAATGCGTATGGTGCATCATCTAGCTTGGATTATAATGCGATGGCAAGATCCCGCTTTTCCACCCGCGTTTACATGGATAACAGATGAGGATTTTTGGCATCAACAATTAGCAACATTTAGACAGCAAATTACTGCTATCCAATCACCCGCAATTCAATTGCTATCGGTTAGATAAATAAATTAGGTAAATAAAATAGGTAAATAAAATAGACAAACTAAAATTAAAAAACAGCTAGTGTAACTGTAATGTTAAAGTCCTAACTTCTCTAATAACACCTCTAAACTAGGCTGAAGTTGAACTAATTGTTCTTTTTTGGGTTTGGAAAGTTGTTTAATACGATACTCAAGCCTTAAAGCTGTTGATCTATCACCTACACAAACTTGATACACAATGGCAAGATCTTGATGACCTTTTAAATGCTTTGCGCCCTTACCGCTTTGGTGTTGATGTAAACGTCGGCTCGTATCGGTTGTGATACCGGTGTACAATGATTGTTTAGCGGTTCTAATAATATATAAAAACCACATAACTGATTTACTATTCATAGTTCTCTCAACGTGATAAATTCATTTATCTTTTATAGTTTATCATTATTAATTCATTATATGCATGTGCCTATTTGCGTGAATTTTGTTAGAATAGTCACTTAGGTAAGATTACTACTTCTTTTACTTTATTTAACTTACTGTTCTAGATAGTCCCCATGTTATATATTTTGAGGCGTTAAAATTTGAATAACTTTGCAAAAATTATTGAAGTTGAACGTGGCGATATGAAATTCGCTTATGTTGATAATGATGAAATTAATTATTTAGACCTTTTTGACCAATTTCTGGCAGAAGAAGGGCATCGCGAACTCCTCGACCCCAGTGATAAACTAGAGCGATATACTTATTTGATCAATCACAATCAAAGCAAATTTATCTTCAAAATTGATGGTGGGATCGAACATCGTTTAGAGCGTAAGCTTATTGCCAAAATTACGGGCGATTTTTATTTCAACCTTATTCGAAAGTTGGCAAAAATATCATTAGATAAATGTGATATTGCTTATGAGCTTTATTTGGTTGCTTTTGACAAAAAAACACAGCGCCATTATATGATTTTCAATTTTATTGAAGGCCGCTCATTAAAATGGGAAGAAATGGAGCAGTATGGCGATCAAATAAAAGACTGTATTGAAAAATTACACAGTTATAATTTAGTCTCTAATGACGTACATGGTGGAAATTTTATTTTAACACCTGACGGCAAAATTAAAGCGATTGATTTAACTAATTCTGGTTTTATTTGGTTAACGAAAGCGAATGATGCTATTGAATTAAAAGAACGCTTCAATATCAAAATCAAAGTCCCTGTTTTAGCAATGGCAATTAAAAAATTTACCCATGGCTTTAAAAAATTATCACGAAAAATACGTGGTAAAAAAGATTAAATTAACCAGATGAGAGAAGGTCAAACTTCTCTCTTAATTTAGTAATACATACTGTTGCCTTTGAAGACTTAATTAGTAAAAATTAGCCCTCCATCTAGTTTATAGATTATCATTTTATTCGTTTTTCAAACCATAGAAACACTAGCAAATCTATGTATAACCAGCTAGAATTAATCAGTTAATTCTAATAAGGGTGTGGTATGAAAAAGTTAATTGGTATTGTGACAATATTTACGATGCTAACAGGGTGTACATCTCAAAAGATGATGTCAATTTATCAAACGCAAGGTGTAGAAATCGGTCAAAATTCATCTGGTGTTGATATAGTGAATAAATATACTACCTCACGCCCTATTACTGCCCTTCACTCCTCTTTAGCACTGTGTATAGCTCAAGAACTTGATAATAGCCCTGTGGTATTAACCAGTGATAACTATTTTGGTTCACGCTGGTGGTCATACTATAACATGCCAGTTCAACAACAGGCCGTCACAGTCAGTGGTGGTGATACAATTAAATTAGTTGAAGGAAATAGTGTTGTCGCTAACGCAGTTACAGACTACGAATATTATATTAAGTATTTTGTTAGTTATACCCTGACAACAACGCGCAATCAAAATGATATCCGTTATCTGTTTAGTAATATTAAACAAGCCCAGCAATTTACTGGTTCAGTGGCCAATGACGGTTTTGAAAACGTAAAAACACTTGAAAGCGCGCATCCAAACTTAGTTATTGATGCATTAAACAAAGAAGTTGATAAAATTCAAGCTTGCTTACTGCGATAATACAAAATTAAGCAATATTCTTAATCTTGTAAGATGTGTTTTAAAGATTATACCTTTCAACATATTTTGTAACAAAAATAACTAGTCATTATTCGATATTGACTAGTTTTATTCAAGTAAACATTGACTTACTATTTTTTAAAACGTCCAATCATCTATTTTAACTAATGAGATCTTAATCTATTTCAAAAAATTTAACCAAATCAGGATATAACATATCATTATTAATGATATAGCTACCATGATCATGGTTTGTCATAATTTTCAATTGCGAGTTAGGTATATTGTCAGCAACTTCAACAAACATTGCAGGATTATAAATATCATTTTCTGCACCAATAATTAAAGTTGGGATCGTAATTTTCGTTAACGAACTTACTTCGATATTAGGTTGTTCAAGCATCATTTTAAATAATGGATCGTTTGTTTGTTCATAGTGCTGTAGTACGTATTGATAGCTTTGTTGCGTAAAATCAGATGGTTTTAAATTCACCCCCAATAATGCCATTTTTTTAATCATTTCTTTACCGCGTAAAGCTAACAATAATGCAATAATGGCGCCATCACTAAAACCTATAATATTAACGGATTTAAGATGTAATTTGTTAATTAACGCCTCAATATCATCAGCCATAACGTTATAATCATAAACATCAGTCTTATCACTGCGTCCATGATTACGACTATCCACTGCATAAATAGTATAATGTGATGTTAATTTGGCGATGAGTGGTAAAAAAACTTGATGATCTTCACCATTACCGTGCAACAGCATCAAAGGCTCACCTTTACCCGTTTTTAGATAGTAAAGGTTTACTCCGTTAACACATAGCATAATTCACCTTAATGACAGTTAGTTGATGTCAAAACAGTATAATTTTGATTTAATTTTTCACCTATCTAAACATAAATAATTTTCATAAACCACTCTAACCGGTCATTAATAAATATTAATTGTTAATAGACTAAAATTTCGCTATATTTAAAATTACATAACGAATATAATTTCAAATTAATTAATTATTAATTAACACATTATATGTCTATTAGGATGAACGATGGAAATTTATAAAAAGTTTTTACTACTAGTTGGATTGTTTTTATCACAATGCTTAATTTTTACTTGTGAAGCTAAACAAGTGACTGATCAACTTAACCGTACTGTTCAAATCCCTGATAAAGTGGAAAGAGTAGTCGTTTTGCAACATCAAACATTAAATCTAATTGTACAACTAAACCGTCAACAAACCCTTGTGGGTGTTTTGTCTTCTTGGCAAAAATTATTAGGAAAAGACTTTGTCAGATTTGCTCCAACTTTGTCTAACCTACCGACACCGGGCGATCTAACTTCGGTTAATATCGAAAGTTTACTTGCTCTCAAACCACAAGTTGTCTTTGTCACAAACTACATGCCCAAAGCAGTTATCGATCAAATTGAAAAACTCAACATTCCAGTTATTGCTATCTCGTTACGCAAAGATATAGCCTCACAGGCAGATAAAATAAATCCCATTATGGTTGATGAAGAGACAACTTACAATGAAGGATTAAAACAAGCAATACGCCTAATTGGTGACGTGCTTGATGCTAACAATGAAGCCGAGGACTTAATCAACTATTCTTTTGAGCATCGAAAAATTGTCACAGATCGATTACAACGTATAGCACCTGAAAAACGCATACGCGTTTATATGGCTAATCCAGATCTCACCACCTATGGTTCGGGCAAATATACTGGATTAATGATGGAACATGCAGGTGCCATTAATGTTGCTGCAGCAACGATTCAAGGCTTTAAACAAGTTTCGATAGAAAATGTCATACAATGGAATCCACAAGTAATCTTTGTGCAAGATCGATATCCACAAGTCGTTCAAACAATTTTATCCGATGATTTATGGAAAAATATTGATGCCGTTAAACAAAATAAAGTCTATTTAATGCCTGAATACGCAAAAGCATGGGGATACCCTATGCCTGAAGCTTTAGCCATCGGTGAGCTTTGGATGGCAAAAAAACTTTACCCAGATTTGTTTAAAGATATCGATATGCAAAAACAAGCCAATGATTATTACTGGCGATTTTATCGCGTCAACTATCATGGGGAATAACAATATAATATGATCAGCTTTTCCTATCACCATTTACATGTTGGCCTGATTATATTAACCATAATATTAATAGTTGTTTCATTAATTATTGGACACTATTCAATATCTGTTAGCCAAGTTATCCATGTATTGCTTTCATTGCCAACATCACAAATAGATCAAACAATGGTGGTTGATAATCAAGTCATTTGGCAAGTAAGATTACCACGAATTTTATTAGCTTTTCTTGCCGGTGCAGGATTAGCAATTTGCGGCGCCGTATTACAAGGGTTATTTTATAACCCGCTTGTTGATCCTCATGTCATTGGCGTAACATCAGGCGCGGCTTTTGGTGGGACTTTAGCCATTTTGTTAAATTTTTCAACCTTTGGACTGATGGTTTCAGCTTTTTCATTTGGGCTATTAATACTAGTTTTAATCTTATTATTAACTCACGTTATTAAACAAAACAATGTGCTAGTTCTAGTATTAGTTGGATTAATATTAAGTGGTTTTTTTAACGCACTGGTGAGTTTAATACAATACTTGGCCGATAGTGAAGAAACACTCCCCAATATTGTATTTTGGTTATTAGGTAGTTTTGCCACCGCTAATTGGGATAAATTAATGACATTAGCCATTCCAATTGTTATTGCTAGCTATTTACTAATCCGGCTAAGTTGGCGAATAAATATTTTATCATTAGGGGATAGTGAAGCTAAAAATTTAGGTATATCAATTCTTTTTTCTCGATGGTTAATTTTAATTTTGTGTACCTTAATTATTTCTATGCAAGTGGCAGTAAGTGGTTGTATTGGCTGGGTAGGATTAATCATTCCTCATGCCGCGCGATTATTGGTCGGTAGTAATCATCAACGACTACTGCCGATAACATTCTGGTTAGGTGGTGCTTTTATGATTATTGTTGATGATATTGCACGAACCCTCAGCACGGCTGAAATACCACTCGGTATTATTACAGCGCTGGTTGGTGCGCCTTGTTTTGTTTTGTTATTACGACATCAAATTTTACAGAAATCCTAAAATGACATCAGCGATTATAACAACACATAACTTAATTTGTGGTTATCAACAGAGTAAACCCTTAACTACTGCGATAAATATTACAATTCATACCAATGATATTATCGCTATTCTTGGCGTGAATGGCCGAGGAAAAAGTACTTTGCTTAATACGTTAATGGGAACGCTTAAGCCTTTAAGTGGCACTATTAACAATCCTCATTGTTGCAGCTTTGTCCCACAAAATTTTATGCCTAATATAGATTATAAAGTATGGGAAATTGTGGTAATGGGAAGTGCTAAAAAATGGGGATTATTTGGAAAACCCGATCGACACCTTTTGCAGTTAGTTGAAGATAAGTTAGCCCAATTTGGATTAGCACATTATAGTCATCACCTATTTTCACAGCTTTCTGGCGGTCAAAAACAGTTAGTGCTTATTGCCCGTGCATTAATGAGTGAATCGAAAATTTTATTACTCGATGAGCCAACAAGTGCATTAGATTTACATAATCAACATAAAGTGTTAAACATTCTGTCCTCATTAGTACAGAAACAAAATTTAACTATTGTGTTTACAACGCATGATCCAGCTCATGCAATGAGTTTAGCTAACAAAGTATTATTACTTGATGAAACAGGTTACCAATATGGTCTTACCCAAACGTTGTTAACCGAGACACAATTAACCCAGTTATATAACATCACAATGAAAAAAATAGTTTTTTCTGACTGCCAAACCATCATTCCCCTTTACACAATGGGTAATCATTATGACAACACTTAATATTTATGCAGCGGGAAGTTTACGTATTGCATTTCCTGCATTAGCCGAACTATTCAAACAAAGCTTTTCAACCGAAATTCATATAAAATTTGGACCGGCTGGATTACTATGTGAAAAACTATTGCAGAAAACGCCTGACGATAATATTCATTTATTTGCATCGGCTAACACGTTGCATCCTAAAACACTCATAGATCACGGAAAGGCTATATCTGATTATGTTTTTGCCCATAATCGCTTATGTGTCACTGTCAGAAATGAATCAAAATGGACATCAAGCGATATCATCAAATTATTATTACATCCTGAAACACGTATTGGGATGTCTACTCCGCAAAAAGATCCTTCTGGGGATTATACTTATCAGCTATTTGATAACATAGGTGCCAGCTATGCGGGTATGAATGAACAATTAAAACACCGCGCCAAACAATTAGTCGGGGGATCACTAGAGAGCAATATCCCTAAAGCGATGCATCCGGCTGAATATTTTTTATTAAACAATACCGTTGACGCCTATATCGGTTATGCTAATTATGCACAAACAATTTTACAAAATCCGAAATTAGCTATGATTAATTTGCCTGACAAGTTTAATCCTGCTATAGATTACAGTATTGCCTTACTTAAACCAGCTCATAAAATGGCGAAGTTATTTATTGGTTTTTTACTTAGTGAAAACGGTCAAAACTGCTTGATGGCTAACGGCTTTGGTAAAATAACGAACATAAAAACAAATTAACTACTTACATTAATTACAAAACGAGTTAGATAAGTTTCATATTCTTCTGATTTCGAACTGTATAACTATACTACTGTTATTTAGAGAAATAATAAAATGACAGAAAGGAGAGATACAGTTATGGGCATGATGCAGAAAATACAAGAAAATAAAATTTATATTGGTTCGTTACCCTTACCAATTTTTATTGTGTGCTCAATTATTGTTATCATTGCAGCCCAGTTAAACATGTTACCTAAAACATTAATTGGTGGTTTTGCGGTGATTTTACCCCTTGGATGGTGTTTAGGCACTATTGGGCAAAATATTCCCTTTTTTAAAAAATTTGGTGCACCAGCTATACTTTCCTTAATTGTGCCTTCAATCCTTGTATATTATGGCGTTTTTGATGAAAACACATTAGCCGCCACAAAAATGTTAATGAAGGATTCTAATTTCCTGCTGTTTTATATTGCGAGTTTAGTTTGTGGTAGTATTCTTGGTATGCATCGAGTCATTTTGATTCAAGGTTTTATTCGTATGATGATTCCTATGCTGCTTGGCATGTGCATCGCAGCTGTTGTAGGCGTTGCAGTTGCTGTCGCTTTTGGTGATACATGGGAACATGCATTTTTCTACACAGTATCCCCTGTGATGGCAGGCGGAATCGGTGAAGGTGTGTTACAGCTATCTAATGCTTATAGTAATATCCTTAATCAAAATTATGATTCCTTTGTGAGTGCATTAATCCCAGCAACCGTTGTAGGTAACTTTTTTGCTATTACTTTCACCGCTATTATGAGTCGAATCGGTGAGTTAAAACCACAGTTAAGTGGTCATGGTCAGTTAGTCAAAATTGAATTTGATGGACTTGCCGACGCATTAAAAGAAGATAAAACACCATTAGATGCTAGAGCCATGAGCGGTGCGATAATGATTTTAGCTACCTTATTTATTTTCGGTATGATTTTAGAAAAGATAACTCACTTCCCTGGACCAGTTTTAATGATCATTGCTACTGCAATAGTGAAATACTTCCGTTTGCTACCTGAAAGTGTAGAACGGGGTAGCCAGCAATGGTATAAGTTTATTTCTGGCAATTTTACCTTCCCATTAATGGCAGGATTAGGGTTGTTGTATATTGATTTAGGTAGTGTAGTCAATGTATTAACCGTGCCTTATTTTATAACCATCATTTCGGTTGTATTAACTGTTTCGATGACCGGTTTTGTATGTAGTTTCTTCCTAAAAATGTACCCTGTTGAAGCCTCGATTATTTCATCTTGTCAAAGTGGTATGGGGGGAACAGGCGATGTTGCGATACTTTCAACCGCTAATCGAATGAATCTAATGCCTTTTGCGCAAGTCGCAACGCGATTAGGAGGCGCATTAATGGTGATATGCACAACAGCACTATTAAGATATTTACATATGTAGTCGCAAAAAAGATGAGTTAAAATAATTAATAATTATCATGTTACATGATTAGGTTAACAGTTTAGATATCCAATTATCTAACCTCTTATAAAAAATTGATTGAGTATAATTAAAAAGGAATAATTATGACAACAGTGCAAGAAAAAGCCTTAGCTATCAGTAAACAAATGCATGGCAAATTTGAAATAAATGCTAAAGTCCCGGTTAACTCTATGTCGGATTTGAGTGTGGCTTATACCCCTGGAGTTGCTGCAGTGTGTACTGAAATTGCTAAAAATCCTGAATCAGTTTATGAGTATACCAGCAAACGCAATCTGGTTGCGGTTATAACTGATGGTTCAGCGGTATTAGGGCTAGGAAATATAGGGCCTGAAGCAGCAATACCCGTCATGGAAGGCAAAGCGATATTATTCAAAAAATTTGCTAATGTTGATGCCATTCCATTATCACTCAATACGCAAGATCCTGATGAGTTAGTTAAGCATATTGCAGCATTAGCCCCATCTTTTGGCGGAATTAATCTTGAAGATATTAGCGCGCCAAGATGTTTTGAGATTGAGAAAAGATTGCAAGAAATATTAGATATCCCTGTTTTCCATGATGATCAACACGGCACAGCTATTGTTGTTTTAGCCGCGTTATATAATGCTTTAAAAGTGGCGGGTAAAACAATTGAATCGGCCAAAGTTGTTATTAACGGCGGTGGAGCTGCTGGTTTAGCTATTGCCGATATGCTTTTAGCGGCAGGTGTTACCGATCTAAAAATCGTCGATAAAATTGGCATTTTATCTGAAGATGATCAAAGCCTACCACCTCATCATTTAGCGATAGCCAAAAGAACAAATAAATCAAAACAAAAAGGTACACTTGAAGATGCAGTAAAAAATGCCGATGTTTTTATTGGCGTATCTGCACCTGGGGTTTTAAAAGCCGATTGGGTCAAAACCATGGCAGAAAAATCAATTATTTTTGCAATGGCAAATCCGACACCCGAAATTTTTCCTGATGAAGCAAAAGCCGCTGGCGCTTACATTGTCGGAACAGGGCGCAGTGATTATCCAAATCAAATTAATAATGTACTGGCTTTTCCAGGCATCTTTAGAGGTGCACTTGACGCGAGAGCCAAAAATATTACATTAGCCATGCAGTTAGCGGCAGCTAAAGGTTTAGCCAACATTATTACACCCGATAAATTATCTGTAGAGTGTATATTACCCAACGCTTTTGAACCTAATGTCGCCAAAGTCGTGGCCGAAAGTGTGAAAAATGCGGCTAAAAGTGAATAAGTAATAGAGGATCAATAACTAAACTTAACAATCAAAACCTACTATCAAAATAATTGGGTAGTAGGTTTTTACCATTAATAAGTTAATATAATCAGTCTATTAATGATTTAGCATGAATGATGAATATGAAGTATCTTTTTAATCGATTAACACTAAAAATTAAATTAATTAGCTTAATTTGTTTGGTATTTATACTATCGGTTATTGCCCAAAATATTTATATTGTACATGTTGTTAATGACGAATATTTAATGCATTCACGTCAAGGGGTTGAAAATATTGCTAATATCATCTCAACATCCGATGACATCATCCATAAAATGCAAACCCCAACACCAGAACATTTAGCCTCCATTCAAACTATTGCTGAACAAGCACGGATAATGACTCAAGTCGATTTTGTGGTTATTTTTAATATGCAAAGCATACGCCTTTCCCATCCAGATAAAAACAAAATTGGGCAACTTATTGTTGGCGGCGATGAGCAACCGGCATTAAAAGGCGAATCCTATTCATCCATTGCTAAAGGAACCCTAGGCGATTCAGTGCGTGCTTTTAGACCTATTTTCAATCAATTACACCAGCAAATTGGGGGGGTTCTAGTTGGACAAACGCTAAAAAAAATTAATCATTCAGCAGCCAAAACCAGTCAACCTATTTGGTTATCATTAGTCGCATCATTAATCATCGCCATTATCTTAGCGTCTTTACTTTCCCGAAACATAAAAAAAATATTATATGGACTCGAACCATTAGAGATGGCTCACTTATTTGAAGAACGAAATGCAATTATACGAACAGTTAAAGAAGGTATTGTGGTTGTTAATCGTGAAGGGCTGATAACCCAAATCAACGACGAAGCGAGAAGAATATTACGTTTACCAGATAGCAAAGATAATATTATCGGCTATCCAATTGCAAAGATTATTCCTAATACTCGATTGTGTGATGTCATGATGACAGGTATTCCTGAATATGATTGTGAACAAAACATCAATGGCGTTGTTATTTTAACTAACCGAACACCATTATTTGTAAAAGAATCACTTGTTGGCGCGATTGCCTCATTTAGGGATATGACAGAAGTACGACAATTAGCCGAAAACCTAACGGGGGTGAATCGTTATGCTGATGCATTACGTTCACAATCTCATGAATTTAATAATAAATTACATGTTATCTATGGGTTAGCCTTTAATGATAATAAACAAGAGTTAATCGATTATCTTGAAGAGATAATAGGTAACAAACAAGCCGAATCTAAGCTAATTAGTCAAACAATAAAAGATCCTATTATTGCGGGATTTTTAAATAGCAAATTTAGTCGAGCTCGTGAGCTCGGTATATCATTATCTTTAAATGTTAAAGGTGAATTAAAACTCATCCCGAATATCTCTGTGACCCACAGTTTAATTACCATTCTTGGCAATCTCATCGATAATGGATTAGATGCTATTCAATTTTTAGATGATAAACAGATCATTATTAATTTAGTGATAAGTCATGAAATTTTTGAAATTGAAGTCATTGATAATGGTGAAGGTATTGCACAAGAAGATATACAATATATCTTTAACAAAGGCTATTCAACCAAAGGAGATAACCGAGGTATAGGACTTTATTTAGTATTAGCTAGTCTTGATGAACTTGGTGGGCATATTCAATTGTGTGATCCAATTAATAAAAAAGGGGCTTGTTTTAAAGTATCATTACCACTTTGTGAACTTTATAGAGAGAAAGAGTAATGGTTGATGTATTGATTGTTGAAGACGATCCAATGGTGGCGGAGTTAAATAAAAAATACCTACAAAGGATGACAGGATTTCATTTAATTGCCAATGTGAGTAATGGCGAACAAGCACTCCATTTTATTCATGACAATCATATAGATCTTATTTTACTCGATGTCTTTATGCCTAAACTTAATGGGCTTGAGTTGTTACAACATATTCGTATCAGTTATCCACAAATTGATATTATTATGGTGACAGCGGCATGTAATACCAGTGATATCCAAACAGCATTACGTTTGGGCGTAATTGATTATATTGTCAAACCATTTACCTTTGAACGTTTAAGAACTGCACTTATTTCATATCAAGAACGAGTACGTTTATTGTCGTCATCAAAAATACTTAATCAACATCAATTAGACGATCGTATTTTTGCCAAACCATCGATAAACCATAAAGAGTTACCCAAAGGAATTGATAGCCAAACATTAAAAAAAGTCCGTGAAACTATTATTCACTATAATCATGAATTTTCGATGAGCGATATTGTCGAGTTAATACCATTATCGCGCATATCATTAAAAAAATATCTTGATTACTTAGAAGAGCGTGAAGAGCTTGAAAGTCATTTGACCTACTTATCCATTGGTAGACCAGTAAAACGTTATACTTATCAGAATTAATTTGTGATTATTTTTAATTAACATATTGATTATAAAATAATAACAGTCAAGAAATAAAAATTATTGATTATTATTATTGATGGTTTATTATCCTCATTTTTAAAAGGATTTTTGAATAAACCATGAAACTCAAATCAATTTCTTTATTAATCATCACAGTATTTAGTGCCAATCAAGCACAAGCTTATAACTATGTCGCTTCTTCTGATGTCATTTTACCTTTTAACCAGATTAATGAACGTTATTTCATAACTAACAGTACTACTAATGCGGTTAATATTAACGTTTCTGACGGTTTGACTGTTAATAGTGATGGTTCATTTCACTTAGGTTTTAGTGGTAAAACCGATAGTGAAACAGCTTCACTTGCCGCAGGTGATATCAATATGAATATCAATGGTAACTTTCAAATTCATAATGATACATGGATTGGTAAATTTGATACAAAATTCTTTACTCAATATTTAGGATTGCATAAAGATTATCCATATAACCCTATCAATCAAGACATTAACGTTCATGTAACAGGCGATATTAATGTTGAATTAGGTGCAGATAAAGAAAGAGGCGGACTCATGATTTTGGCTGGTAATGTCATGGGAACAGGCGTAAATACGACAGGTAAAACCACCGTAAAAGTAGATGGCGATACCAATATTCGAAGTGGCGATAATCATTTAGCCGGTACCGCTCTAGCACCAGCTAAGTTAATCACTCGTAGCTTTAATTTAACTGGTGGTGATATTGAAATCATCGGAGCAAAAACAGTACTAGAAACGACCAATAACGATATCAATAAGTCTTCTGTGACCATAGGTAAGACCGGTAAAATGATCATTATGCGAGGAGGGACTGTTGATGTCAGCCTTGGTGGTAATTTCAACGTGATTGATCAAGGTATTTTAAGTGCTAGCCGAGGTAATGGTTTTGTCAAACTGGCATCAAATGGACAGGTATATATCGGTAAAAATGCGACAATCGAATCCTCTAAAGGCTCTCTTTTCATTAGTGATCAAACTAACCGAACATCACAATTAAATATTGATGGCATTATCAGTTACGGGGTTTCTGATACTAAACAGATTAATGAAATTAATGGTGATAATGTTAATGTTAATACAACAGCAAAATTTTCTGCAACAGATGACTTTTTAAAGAACGCATTTAAATATACCTCTTCTGAAGCTAATGCCACCGTATTATCAGCAAATAATTCTTTGAAAATTGCTAATATTCAAAATAATGAAACAAAAGCACTTATTCAAAACATTTATGGCGATCTGAACTTTAAATTAACAGGCAATGAGTTAAAATTTGTTAACGCGACTAATGTCACTGACTTTAGTAATGCCGCTCAAACAAAAGCTGCTGCTGATCGTCAAATTTCCCGTTATTATCAACAAGTCGGTACTAATTCAAAAAATGTAGCAAAACGATTTGCACAAAATGTAGCTAAAGTTTCGTATGAATCATTCTATAATCCGACTAATAAAGGCAGTGTTATTTCTGATAAATCGTTAGCTGGCGATTTAAACTGGGCAATATTAAGCGCAATAGGACGAGGTAATTTAGCTATTGAAAATCGTGGCACGAGTTTACAATTTAATCGCACCTTAGCTGGATTATATAATAATAATCAGGGTTTACACTTGTCTGAAATTGCACTTAACAACTTCAATTACACGAAATCAATCTTAGACAAACAAGTTGGACAATATTTTCAAAATAAAAAATTAGCTGGTAATAATGATAATTTATGGATAAACCTTACCCATCATGATGAAAATACCGATAACCATGATGGTATTTCTGGTTATAAATACTCTTCTAACGGATTTATGATGGGATACGACAACGAGTTGCTAGATAACCTACTGGTAGGTTCAGCAATCGGTTATTCGTCAGGTGATTATAAAAATAAAGCAGCTTCATCCAATGATTCAGATATCAATAATTATCAAATTCAGCTTTATTCTACTTATAAATCACCAACAAATATCATTGCATCAACTTACGCCGGCTACTCTTATGGAAAAAACCGATTAAAAGCAGACGACAATCACAATACTATCAAAGAAAAATTCCATAGTAATACGTGGAATATTGGTGGTTCGATTGGTTATGACTGGCAAAGTACTGATCAATTAACATTAACACCTGCGATTGGTTTAACTTATGTGCATACTGAAAATAGCGCACATAATGTCAGTTATAACAGTATTGATTTAGTTAAATATGCTAAATCATCTAACTCATCATTATTGATTCCTGTCGATTTAACAGCGAATTATTTAGTTTGGCAAAATCAGGATAGTCAATTATTGTTAACCGCAAAAACAGGTTATGCATTTAATTTGAGTAATGATGAATTTGATAGTGATATCACTATTAATGGCATTGATAATTTATCTAAAATGCGTGCCTACTCATCCAACCGTAGCAAAAATCAATATAACTTTGCTAGCGGCATCACCTATAAATATAATTTAGTTGATGTAAATATTAATTATCAATACTTTGGTGAGAGTAAAAGAAATTCAAATTATATTACGGCTCTTACAAAAATTAGTTTTTAATCACTGAAACTAACCAGACAAAGATGATGCTCTACTGTTTTTTCAAAAAAGAGCATCATCAAATCGACATAGCAATAATTCTCTATGCAGTGATCTCATCTAAAGAAAGATTAAAACTCGGTACAAAAACATCTAAAAAGTAATCCATTTCAGGGCTGCTTCGCTCAGATAAAGTTTTTTTAAGGCGCTGTTTTGCCAGTTTAAACTCGTTATTACCCGCACTTAACTCTTCAATTGTTTTAAGATATGCACATAAAGCATCAGCTTGTTTCACAATGCTTTTTTCTTCTTCAGTATAAAAATCATCATCAATTAGGCATCTAAAATCGTCTTGTAACTCTTTGGGTAACATATTAATGAGTTTATTTTGTGCTATTTTTTCAATTTTTTTATATTCAACCGTTATTTGTGGATTGTAATATTTGGTTGGTGTGGGTAAATCGCCCGTGATAACCTCTGATGCATCATGATACATAGCTAATAATGCAATTCGTTCCGGATTAACATTACCATTAAATCGTTTATTTTTAATAATAGCTAAAGCATGCGCAACAAAAGCCACTTGCAAACTGTGTTCAGATACATTTTCAGTTCTCACATTACGCATTAAAGGCCAGCGATTAATCAATTTTAATCGTGACAAATGAGCAAAAAAATGACTAGTATTCATAGGGAAAACTCTTTCTGATTTAAAAATAAAAAACGCTTCCATTACTGTATGGAAGCGCTTATTAGATAAATAAATGTATTTAAATTTTTAAGCTAAAACAAGTTGCTGCGTACCTAAAGCAAGTGGAACAGTTTGCTCTTCGGTAAAAGTGACATATTCCCACGCATCTTGTTTTGCTAATAAAGCTTGTAATAATTGATTATTTAAAGCATGACCAGATTTATAACAAATGACTTCGCCAATCATATTATGGCCACACATATATAAATCACCGATAGTATCGAGCATTTTATGACGAACAAATTCATCTTCAAAACGCAAGCCATCTTCGTTAAGGACTTTATAGTCATCAACCACAATTGCACAATCTAAACTACCACCTAAACACAAACCTTTTGATTGTAATGCTTCAATATCACGCATAAAACCAAATGTTCTTGCTCGGCTAATTTGACGAATAAATGATTCAGACGAAAAATCCAACTGATAACGTTGTGAACTACTATCAATTGCCGGATGATGAAAATCGATAGTAAAATCTAATCTAAACCCATTATATGGTCTAACTTCAGCCCATTTGTCACCATTTTCAACGCGAACAGTTTCTTTAACGCGTAAAAATCGTTTAAGTGCATTTTGCTCGGTAATACCTGCATCAAGCAGTAAATAAACAAACGGACTTGCACTACCATCCATAATTGGGATTTCAGGCGCATCAACTTCGATAATAATGTTATCGATGCCAAGACCTGCTAGCGCTGAGTTAATATGCTCAACAGTTGAGATACGAACGTTATCTTCATTCACTAAGCATGTACAAAGCATAGTATCACGCACTGATTTTGCATCCACCGGAAAATCAACATATGGATTCAAATCAGTACGACGATAAATAACACCTGTATTTTCAGGCGCAGGGCGTAACGTCAAAGTAACTTTTTTGCCGGTATGCAAACCAACACCTGTTGCTTGTATTGTCCTTTTTAATGTTCTTTGTTTCACTTTACACCTACTATTCTATTTGTTTCTATTGACATTAGACAATAAAAAACCAAATAAGTTCAACACTAATTCGCTTGCTTACGGATAAAAGCAGGAATATCTAAAATTTTATTTTCTTCCAGAGGAGAAATGCTTTGCTCATTAACCACTTTAGCTAATTTCTCTTCTTGATGTCCTAAATTACTGCTTTGACCAAATAGCGAGTTTTGTGAAATTGGTTTAGCAATTTTAACTTCTGGACGCTTATCCATACCAATGCCTGTTGCAACAACAGTAACTCGAATTTCATCTGACATATCAGGATCAAAAGTTGTCCCGACAACAACAGTGGCATTATCAGAAGCAAATGCTCTGACTGTACTACCCACTGTTTCGAATTCTTCTAAGCCAAGATCTAAACCGGCGGTAACATTAACTAAGACGCCGCGCGCACCAGATAAATCAATATCTTCTAATAATGGGCTAGAAATGGCCATTTCAGCAGCTTCTTCAGCTCGATTATCACCACTTGCACGACCTGATCCCATCATGGCATATCCCATTTCTGACATCACTGTTCTAACGTCGGCAAAGTCCACGTTGATATGACCAGGTTTAGTAATTAATTCTGCAATACCTTGTACCGCACCTTTTAATACACCATTTGCTGCCGCAAAAGCATCTAATAACTTAACGCCTCTACCCAATACTTTTAGTAATTTATCATTTGGTATAGTAATAAGTGAATCAACATGCTTAGCTAATTCAGCAATACCTTGCTCAGCAAAAGCCATACGCTTTTTACCTTCAAAACCAAATGGTTTTGTCACTACAGCAACGGTCAAAATACCTAACTCTTTAGCGATTTCAGCAACGACTGGGGCAGCACCTGTTCCTGTTCCACCACCCATTCCCGCTGCGATAAATACCATATCAGCGCCTTCAATAGCACTACGAATGACCTCACGATCTTCCTCGGCAGAATTTCTACCCACTTCAGGATTAGCACCAGCACCAAGTCCTTTGGTTACATTGGTACCGATTTGGATAGTTTGACCTACCTTAATTCTTTTTAATGCTTGTGCATCTGTATTTGCCGCAAAAAATTCTACACCTTCAATATGTTCAGCAATCATGTGTTCAACGGCGTTACCACCGCCACCACCAACACCAATAACTTTAATGACTGCTGCTGGTTCATCATCTGCAACCATAGGCTCAAACATAACTTATCTCCAATTATACGATCTTAGAACATTGTACAGATAACCGTCTACAATGTCCACGAAGTTCTTGAAATATATTAGCTAAAATTCTTTTTTAAACCAACCGGTCAAACGTTTAGCTATCCCTTTTAATGATGATTTGTCACTATCTTTGCCATCATCATTTAATAAACTCTGTTTCCCATAGTGTAATAACCCAACTGTCGTTGAACAATAAGGTTTTTGTACATAATCAGTTAGGCCCGAAATATTTAAAGGTTGACCTATACGTACTTGATTTTGAAAAACTTTTTCCGCACACTCAACCATACCTTTAATTTGAGCTGCACCACCAGTTAATACAATACCGGCTGCGAGTTGATATTTGACATTTTGTTTTTTTAGTTCGTCTTGTAGCGAAAGTAATTCTTTTTGAACTAAGGAAAGAAGTTCAGAATAACGAGGTTCTATGACATCAGCAAGTGTCTGTCTTTGTAAAGAACGAGATGGTCTACCGCCGACACTCGGTACATCGATGACTTCATCTTTACCAATTAATGAACCGACAGCACAACCATAGCGAATTTTAATATTTTCAGCATCCATTGGCGGGGCACCAAAGGCATAAGCGATATCGCTAGTAACAACATTTCCCGCATAAGGAATGACAACAGAATGACGTAAAGCACCACCTGTATACACCGTCACATCCATTGTGCCGCCGCCCATATCAATAACACAGACGCCTAATTCCTTTTCATCATCAGTCAATACTGCATAACTCGATGCTAAGCCAGAAAAAATAAGCTGATCAACTTTTAAACCACAACGTTCAACCGCTTTTACAATGTTTCTGGCCATATCATTATGGCAAGTGACTAAATGCACTTTAGCTTTCATACGTACGCCAGACAAACCAATCGGATTTTTTATTCCTTCTTGTAAATCAATGGAATATTCTTGGGCAATAACATGTAAGATTCGATGTTCATCTAAAATTCTGACTGATTTTGCTGTATGCACCACATTTTCAACATCTTCGGCGGTCACTTCCTCATCGGCAATTGGCACCATACCAATTTCATTTTGACAACGAATATGTTTGCCAGAAAGACTTAAATAAACCGAAGATATTTGGCAATCTGCCATTAGCTCAGCTTGATCAACAGCACGTTGGATTGATTTCACCACAGATTCTAGATCGTTAACACCACCTTTATCAACGCCTTTTGATGGGCAGTGCCCTACACCAATGATATTAATAATACCATCGGGAAGAACCTCACCAACAAGAGCAAGTACTTTTGATGTACCAACTTCTAGTCCTACAACCAATTTTTTTTCTGTTGCTTTCATACTTCAGCCTTTATTTATTCCTTACTGCGCTATTTTTTCTCTTTGTACTGAAATACCATTTTCATAACGTAAATCAGCGACCGTTATTCTTTCATTTGTTGGTATTCTTGATTGTATTTCAGGAAATAATTTCATAAATAGTTGATAACGCTCTTCGATGTTTTCACTTCCTAACACCAATTTTATTTCCTGATCTTCAACACATATACCAGCAATACATTGTTTTACCATCAGTTGCCAAGCATTTCGCTCATCGGATATTGCCGCGTCAATCTTTAATGCCAACTGATTATTAGCCAGTTTTTTAGATAAATTATCTAATTTATAATATGTTTCGAGTACTGATTTTGCTTTACCTTCAGGTCCATATAGCCTTGGTAATTTTAAATTGTTAATACGATCCAAAGGTACACTAAATACAACGCCATTTTCATCAAGTAAAAATAAATCATTCCAATAAAATGCCGGTTTATACTCTTCGACATGAACAATCAATCGATCCGGCCACTGTTTTCGTACACTGGCATGCTTAACCCATGGAAAGCGCATGACTTCTTGCTGAATATCATCAACATCTTGTCCAATATAAGTATTTGGTAAACCTAAACCTAAAATCGCTTCCCTAAGGTCATTTTCCGTTGTATAAGTATGTTCTCCGCTCAATGTTAACTGAGACAATACCATTTGTTCTGGATCATCCATCCACTCTTTAATACTTTGCACAATCCAAGTGCTAATTAAAATAATCATAATAAAGAACAAAAATCCCATGAATTGTTCTGTATTACGAAAAATAAGCAGGCGCCTTTTTTTTCTTTCTTCTCGTCGATGTGCTGCTTGCCTAACTTGTTTCATAAAAATAGGGCCATTATATAGTTGCCAGTTTTAAAATTCGTGTAACTAGTTCACTAAATGACCAACCGTATTGCTTGGCTGCCATTGGCACTAAACTATGATCTGTCATACCTGGAGCGGTATTGACTTCAAGTAAATAAGGATTTTGATTATCGTCAAACATAATATCTACCCTTCCCCACCCTCGACATCCTACTGCTTTATAAGCATCAAGGGCCAATTTACGAATTTCCTGTTCTTTATTTTCGGGTAAACCGCTTGGGCAAAAGTATTGTGTTGAGTCAGATAGATACTTTGCATCATAATCATAAAATTTGGTAGCGGGTTTAATGTAAATTGCGGGTAAAACTTCTTCACCAACAATTGCTACTGTAAATTCCGGTCCAGATAAAAATGACTCAACCATCACCGCATCATCATATTGAAAAGCAACATCTATAGCATCTTTCAATTCAGAGATTTCATTAACTCTTGCCATCCCAACGCTTGATCCTTCATGAATTGGCTTTACAAATAGCGGTAAACCAAGTTGTTTAACAATAGACTCAACATCAACAGGTTGGGTTTTATTAACCATAACATAATTGGCAACCGGCAAATCCATTGCTTTCCAAATTAATTTGGTTTTTAATTTATCCATTGTCAGTGCAGATGACAACACATCACTGCCTGTATAAGGAATATTTTGATAAGTTAAAATGGCCTGAACAATACCATCTTCACCTCCACGTCCATGCAGTATGATGAAAGCTTTATTAAAACCTTGTTGCTTTAGATCCGTAATAGCATGGTCTTTAGTATCAATAAGATGGGCATCAATCCCACTGGCCAATAATCCGGCTAGCACTGCACGACCAGATTTAATCGACACTTCACGTTCCGCAGAGGTACCACCATATAATACAGCTACTTTATCGTTCATGATTATTATACCTCTTTTGAATATAATTGAGCACTGGCTAATTGTCGAGCAATACGACCTACACTACCAGCACCTTGTGTTAATAATAAATCCCCACCTTGCAATAATTCCTGCATAATCTCAGGTAGAAGATCTAAATCGGAAACATAAATTGGATCAACTTTACCGCGATTACGAATCGAACGACATAAAGATCGACTATCCGCTCCCGCAATGGGTTGCTCACCGGCCGAATAAACATCCAACATAACCAGCGCATCGACTTGAGAAAGAACTTGCGCAAAATCATCAAATAAATCCCGAGTTCGAGTATATCGATGGGGTTGAAACAACATGACTAATCGACGATCGGGCCAACCATTTCTTGCTGCCTGTATTGTTGCATTAACTTCACTTGGATGATGACCATAATCATCCACCATCATAATATCGCTGCCATTGACATGCGGGAAGACCCCCAATAAATCAAACCGTCTACTGGTGCCCGCAAATTTAGCTAAGGCATGAATAATTGACTCATCGTCAATACCATCTTCAGTGGCAGCAATAATTGCAGCAGCTGAATTTAACGCATTGTGTTTTCCTGGTGCATTTAATTCTATCTGTAAATCTTCATGATTTGGTCGGCACACCGTGTAATAGCTGATACCTTGTTCCTGACGATAATTTTTAATGACCACATCCGCTTCTTCACTAAATCCATAAGTGATAATTTTACGCCCGACAATAGGTAATAAATCACGATTAAATGGATCGTCATAACACATTATTGCTAAACCATAAAAAGGAAGATTACGTAAAAACGAGATAAATGTCTGTTTAAGATTTTCGACATTACCCTGATAAGTATCCATATGATCAGGTTCAATATTGGTGACAATCGATACCATTGGTTGCAAATGAAGAAATGAAGCATCACTTTCATCTGCTTCGGCAATAAAATAACGGCTGCTACCTAATTGCGCATGTGTGCCAGCTGCTTTAACCAATCCCCCATTAACAAAAGTCGGGTCAAGTTTTGCTTCAGCATAGATAGCTGTAACCATGGCTGTTGTTGTGGTTTTACCGTGTGTACCGGCAATGGCTATACCATAGCGAAAACGCATTAGTTCGGCTAACATTTCTGCCCGTTGAATAACTGGAATACGCGCTTCACGTGCCGCAACAACTTCTATGTTATCTTGCGAAATAGCTGAAGATATCACAACAACACTTGAACCGAGTATATTTTCGGCCGCATGCCCAATAACAATTTTTGCACCTAATGCCTCTAAATGTTGTGTTACCGCGTTTTCAGCAATGTCCGAGCCACTAATTTGATAACCTTCATTAGCCAAAACTTCGGCAATTCCTCCCATGCCAGCGCCACCTATCCCAACAAAATGGATATGTTTGACACGTTTCATTTCGGGAATAATTGCTCTTAATTCAGCTAATTCCTTCGTATTCACAATCGAACTCCTAATTATACTGTTTTTATTTACGTGTTATGCCTTAACTTTATTGAGTATTCTATTATGCTTATTATTAATGAACTCAATAATTGATATGTCATAACGATATTATTAATCTTAAACATCTTAAGTAAGATGATTACATCACATTATATAAAAAATTAATCATTTTACTACTGAACACAAGGTTTGAGCCACTCTTTCTGTCGAATTCACAATGGCTAAACTTTTAGCCTTAACGGCCATATCTATTAACTCCGATCGATTTAAATTTTCAAGTAAATGAGAAAGCGATGCAACATTAAAATCGGGTTGCTCAATAATAGTTGCAGCACCAATATCGGCTAAAGATTTTGCATTCCAATATTGCTGGCGATCTTTATGCATAAATGGCACGAAAATCGCCCCTATACCGACCACTTCAATTTCACTTACTGTTAGTGCTCCACTTCGGCAAATGACAATATCCGCCCAATTATAAGCCTCGGCAACATCAGAAATAAATTCAGTAATTTTATTGTTTGTCATATCACAATCTTGATAAGACTGAGAAACTGATTCTAGCATTCCTTTTCCTGTTTGATGCCAAACTACATATTTATCGGACAATTTGGTTATCACTTTAGGCACAATATCATTAATCACTTTAGCACCTTGACTACCTCCCATTACTAATACTCGAATTGGACCTTGTCTATCTTTCAATCTTTCACTAGGATCAGCTAGTTGCAATAAATCATTGCGAACCGGATTACCCACTACCTCAGCATGGGGGAAAGCAGTAGGAAAAGCTTGAAGCACTTTAGTTGCAATTTTCGCTAACCATTTGTTAGTTAAACCAGCAATACCATTTTGTTCATGTAATACAATAGGTATACCTAAAGTTTTAGCTGCAATTCCACCTGGACCTGATACATATCCCCCCATACCAAGCACTACATCAGGACGATAAGCTTTCAAAATTTTTCTTGCTTGCAAAACCGCTTTAACAATTTTATAAGGTGCTTTTAATAAAGCGCTTATTCCTTTTCCACGTAAACCTGATATTTGGATAAAATCAATATCAATTCCATTTTCAGGAACTAAATGCGCTTCCATTCTATCTGCTGTACCAAGCCACCTAACTTGCCACCCTTGTTTCATCAAATAATGCGCAACGGCAATACCTGGAAATACATGACCGCCTGTGCCACCAGCCATCACTAATAATTTTTTCATTATTTTATTGACCTTATTCTTGCTTGTGCTTGTTTTTGTCTAAACTCATAGTCTATTCGCAGTAATATAGCAACAGCAATGCTCATTACAATAAGACTTGAACCACCGTAGCTAATAAATGGTAATGTTAACCCTTTAGTTGGTAACATGCCTGATGTTACGCCTATGTTAACGAAAGTTTGAAAACCAAACCAAATACCAATTTCACAAGCTAAATAACCTGAAAACTGCGAACCATCATTAAGTGCTCTATATCCAATAGCTAATGCTTTAAATGTTAGAAAAAATAACAACATCAATAAAGCAACAACCCCAAGATAACCATACTCCTCAGAAATAATGGAAAAAATAAAATCTGTATGACATTCGGGTAAATAGCCCAATTTAAGAATTGAATTGCCCATTCCTTGACCAGTAATACCACCACTACCAATGGCCATCAATGAAGCAACTAACTGATAGCCCGATCCTGTTGCGTCTTGCCAAGGATCGAGAAAGGTTAATAAACGGGTTAAACGATAAGCTTCATATAAAATCAAACATATCACAGCACCAACACCCGTCAACAAAATAGCAATAAATTGCCACAACTGAGCACCGGCAATAAATAAAATACCAATGGTTACCATAAACAGCACAATAACGGTACCTAAATCGGGTTGTTTTAAGAGTAGAATTGATAAAACAGCCATCACCACCATAGGTTTAAAAAATCCCCAAAAACGATTTTGCACTTCATCGGATTTGCGTGATAGATAGGCTGCTAGAAAAATAAATAAAGATAATTTGGCTAACTCAGCCGGTTGGAAGTTAAAAACACCTAATGGGATCCAACGCGATGCACCATTGATTGAAGAGCCTATGCCTAATACAATCACTAACATAATAATGGCAACAATTAAAAGAGCGGTACTAAATTGTTGCCAGCGCTGCATAGGAATATACAATGTTACAAACATTAAAAACAGGGACATAGCCAACTGAATTAATTCGCGCTGGGTATAGAAAAAAGGATTAGTTTCACTAAATGACATCGATGCCGATGTCACCATAATCAAACCAAAAATCATTAAACCAAACACTGTCCAGAGTAATGAATTATCAAACGGTATATTTGGATTTACCTGTTTTTTTATCCAAAAAAACGTCATTTTTCACTCCTTTGAGCATATTGCTTTGCCAGTTGAGCAAATTGATTACCTCGCTCAATATAATTTTTAAATTGATCTAAACTGGCGCACGCAGGGGAAAGCAATACCACATCATCCACCTTAACTTTATTCGCGATCAGTTGCATTGCATCTGCCATGGTTTCAGTCACAGTAGTTTTACTCGGT
The DNA here is from genome assembly GCF_026536195.1 of Gilliamella sp. B2969. Classification (NCBI taxonomy): domain Bacteria; kingdom Pseudomonadati; phylum Pseudomonadota; class Gammaproteobacteria; order Orbales; family Orbaceae; genus Gilliamella; species Gilliamella sp. B2969. The sequence goes on along the minus strand of NZ_JAFNOP010000001.1, from coordinate 204,492 downwards.
GCTAATTTTGCAAGTAATTGACGGTCTCGCCCAAAACAAAAAACCTCAATCTGGTTATTTTGTAAGTAAGGAATCAGAGGGGTAAAATCGGCAGATTTTCCATCACCACCTAATAGTAAATATAACTTTCCTTGGCACACTACACTATTTAACGCTGCCTCGGTGCTTCCAACATTGGTCGCTTTTGAATCATTAATCCATTTCACACCATTTTGTTGATATACCAATTCAAATCGGTGAGCTAAACCTTGAAAGGTTGCTATGGTTGCTAAACTTGACGTTCTGGAAATACCTAATCGATCACTAATAGCAAGCGCAGCCAACGCATTTAAATAATTATGACGCCCAATTAGTTTCATCTCTTTAGTCGATAAAACCACTTCATTTTGTGCAATTAAATGTTCACACTTATTATCTAAATGGTAATCGCCTTTATTTACCCCAAATGAGACACAATTTTGCTCATTAGACGCAGGTATTGTTAATTTATCATCGTGATTAAATACGCAATACTTTGCATTATGATAGATGCGTTGTTTAGCTTGAGCATATTGCATTAAACCTAGCGGATAGCGATCCATGTGATCTTCGGATATATTTAAAATCGTCGCTACAGTTGCTTGTAAACTAAAAGTTGTTTCTAATTGGAAGCTTGAAAGTTCAAGCACATACACATCAACATTTTGTTTTAAAAGTGATAATGCCGGCTCACCGATATTACCACCAACACCAACCTTAATACCTGATGATTTAACAATATCACCAACCAATGTTGTGACGGTTGTTTTACCATTGGCGCCGGTAATGGCAACTACTTGCTTATTGGCTTGCTTGTTAACCTCGCGGCAGAAAAGTTCTATATCGCCTATAATTTCAATACCTTGGTTTGCCGCTTGTTGTAATTGTGGCGTAGATAAAGCTATACCGGGACTTGCGATAATTAAATCAGCATCTAACAACCAATCAAGCTTTAGATCACCTAAATGGTATTCAATACGGCTGTCTAATAGTTCTAATCCTTGTGGCTTTAAACGTGTATCAATCACTTTTGGAATCACATTTTGAGCAAGAAAATAGTCCACACAAGAGAGCCCTGTGATGCCTAAGCCAATAATAACAACGTTTTTGCCCTGATAGCTAATCATGATTTAATCCTGATCTTATTAATTAACGTAATTTCAACGTTAATAACCCAATTAATACTAACATTAATGAAATAATCCAAAAACGAACAATCACCCGCGGTTCCGGCCAACCTTTAAGTTCATAATGATGATGTATTGGCGCCATTCTGAAAATTCTTTTACCTCGTAATTTATAAGAACCAACCTGTAAAATTACCGATAACGTTTCAATAACAAATATACCACCCATTATCAGTAATAAAAATTCTTGGCGTAATAATACTGAAATGATGCCAAACACACCACCTAACGCTAAAGACCCTACATCGCCCATAAATACCATAGCCGGATACGTGTTGAACCATAAAAAGCCAAGTCCAGCACCGACGATTGCAGTGCAAACAATCATGAGTTCTCCACTGAATTTAATATAGGGAATATGTAAATAAGCAGCAAAATTAACATTACCGGTAGCCCAAGATACTAAAGCAAAACCTGCTGCAACAAATACTGTTGGCATGATGGCAAGTCCATCAAGTCCATCCGTCAAATTAACCGCATTACCGGCACCAACGATGACCACATAGGTTAGCAAAATAAAGAATAATCCTAATTGTGGCATCACATCTTTGAAAAAAGGAACAACTAATACGGTTACCGCCGTATCTTTACCATAAGCATAAAGGCCGAACGCAACAATTAAGGCAATAACTGATTGCCAAAAGTATTTCCACCTAGCAATAAGGCCCGCTGTATTTTTACGAATAACTTTTAAATAATCGTCTGCAAAACCAACAATACCGTAACCAATTAAAACAAATAAGGTTACCCAGACATAAGGATTACGCAGATCTGCCCATAAAAAAACTGAAATCGAGATTGATGCCAAAATGAGGGTTCCTCCCATTGTTGGCGTCCCTTTTTTGCTTAAATGCGATTCGGGCCCATCATTACGAATGACTTGACCAATCTGCAATTTTTGAAGCCAATCAATGACCTTTTGCCCCATAATTAATGAAATAGCTAATGAAGTTAACAGCGCTAAGATAGCCCTGACCGTTAAATAAGAGATAACATTAAAAAAAGTAAAATATTTAACTAAATGTTCTGATATTAAAAACAACATAATTTTAATCCTGAATCAACATTGTTCGATTTGAATTTTTTCGATGAGCTCTTCCATTTTAGCGCTACGTGATCCTTTAACTAGTATGGTTAAAATTGGATGCTGCCGTAGTAACATTAACAGATAATTCACTGCATCTTGTTTATGATTAAAATGGTGGCCGACACCACTATACTGGCTAATAAATTGACTTAAATTACCGACACTAATGACACAATCAAGTTTTTCGTGATGAGCAAGCTCACCAATTTGTTGATGATATTTTTCGGCATCTTCGCCTAATTCAGCCATATCACCAACAACTAAAATTCGATAACCAGGTTGCTTTGCTAAAACCTTAATAGCTGCCGACATTGAACCAACATTAGCATTATAAGCATCATCCAAAATTAACTGGGTTTGATTTAATTGTATTGGAAACAATCGACCTTTTACCGGTTTTAAGGTAGCTAAACCTTGCTTTATTTGATTAAACGTTGCGCCTACAGAAATCGCTAAAGCTGACGCCGCAACCGCATTAGAAACATTATGTTCACCAATCAAGGGAAGTTCTAGTGCACATTGACCATTAGGTGTATGTAAGATAAATGAAGTGGTCTGAGCGATTTGAATATTACTGGCATAAAAATTAGCCGATGGATTAGATAATGAAAAAGTCCATACCGTTTTATTACCTAACGAATTAAACCACTTATCACTACAGCTATCTAAATTGATGATAGCAATACCATTATTCGCTAATCCTGCAAAAATTTCACCTTTGGCGGTTGCCACTCCATCAAGCGAACCAAAGCCTTCAAGGTGCGCCTGCGCAATATTATTAATTAGAGCACTTTGGGGTTTAACAATATTAGTTGTATACGCAATTTCACCAATGTGATTCGCGCCTAATTCTATTACTGCATATTGATCTTGCTCAGTTAGACGGAATAACGTTAACGGTACACCAATATCATTATTAAAATTGCCCTGAGTATAAAGTGTCTGACCACAATGTTGTAAAATTGCGGCAGTCATTTCTTTAACCGAGGTTTTACCCGAAGAACCAGTGAGCGCAACAATTTTAGCATGACTTAACTGACGAACCGCCGCCGCAATAAGCCCAAGTGCAATTTTTGTATCTTTAACGACAATTTGAGCAATAGCATTATTGTCAATTTTATGATCAACAATAACCACACTAGCGCCTTGTTCTATTGCTTGTTCAACAAAAACATGCCCATCAAAATGATCACCCACTAAGGCAATAAATACTGCATTTTTGATAATGTTTCTGGAGTCTGTACAAATAGCATCAATCATCATATCTTCGTTTAAGATATGATAAGATTGACCATTTATGACTTTTTTGATTTGTTTAATTTGTAATGGAATCATGATTGATTCGCTACTCCTAAAAGCTGTTTCACTGTTTCTTGATCGGAATAGTGATATTTGGTTTTACCTACAATCTGGTAATCCTCGTGCCCTTTGCCTGCAATTAATATTACATCATTAGATTTAGCTTGTTTTAGTGTATAAGTAATCGCTTGTTTTCTATCAGGGATGACTTTTACATGGGTACCATCATGTAACCCTTGTTGAATATCATGAATAATGTTCATTTCATCTTCAGTGCGTGGATTATCATTAGTTAGTACAATTTGATCAGCAAATTGTTCAGCCACTTCAGCCATTAATGGGCGCTTTCCACTATCTCTATCACCACCACAACCAAAAATTACCCATAACGTTCCTTTGCAGTGAATTCGGCTAGCTTGTAACGCTTTTTGTAATGCATCTGGCGTATGCGCATAATCGACAATAACTGTAGGACTATTTTTTTCGTGTAGAACTTCCATTCTTCCACAAATTGGTTTAAGAAAAGAGGCCATATTCACAACAGCAAAAAATGGGTAATCTAGTGTTAATAAAGTTGCAATAGACAAAAGTAGGTTAGAAACATTGAATTCACCTAATAAACGGCTATTGATAATGGCATTTCCCCAACTTGACTCCATATGAATTTTGGCGCCTTTATCGTGGTATTCAATCATCGATACGCCAACATAAGGTATATTTAATGCTTTTAAACGACGTAACGATTTAGGCTGGCAAGATACCGCTGTCACCTGTGTCAGTTTTTCAATCCATCGCTTGCCATATTTATCATCATAATTAACAATTGACTTGCCCGAATTTAGTACTTGCTTTTGCTTTTCTTCTGGAGTGAATAATGACCATTTTGCTTTCGCGTATTTACTCATAGTTTTATGATAATCAAGATGATCTCGACTGAGATTGGTAAATACGGTTGCGGCACAATTTAAACTTTTAACGCGGTCCATGGCTAAACCATGTGAAGAAATTTCCATTGCTACAACTTTGACATGCTTTTTCACAAAATCGGCTAATAAAGTTTGTACATCGATAGCTGATGCAGTGGTATTGGTTGATGGCTCGAGCTGATGATTATAAATACCATTACCAATAGTACCTAAAATAGCGGTTTTTTCATTTAATAACGTAGTACATTGAGCAATAAGTTGTGTCACTGTGGTTTTACCATTAGTGCCTGTTACTCCAATCACTGACAATTTTTTGGAAGGTGAATGATAAAAATCATTAGCAATCATCGACAAACGATGTGACAATTGAAAAATACTGATTTGTGGTATTACAGACTTATCATCTTGCTTAAGATAATCAATTTTTAAATTATTCGATTTTCGATTAGTTTCAATAAGTATCGCAACGGCACCTGCCAAAATGGCTTGTTCAATAAAATTACGACCATCTACGGCATGCCCTTTGATCGCAACAAACACATCGTTTTTTTCCACTTGACGACTATCGATACGTAAATGATTAAGCGGAAAATCGGCTAATTCTAATTTGCCAGTTCCACCTAATAATTCAAATAATGTTTTAAATGTGCTTGTAGACATCATTTACCACCTGTTAATAAATAATCATTTGCCCATCAACTTGACGATCTGGCTTCACATTCATTGTTCGAAGAACCCCCCCCATAATACGGCTAAAAACAGGTGCGGATACTGAACCACCATAATATTGACCGGCTTTCGGGTTATCAATAACGACAACTAATGAATATTTAGGACCGGTTGCCGGTGCAATTCCTGCGGTATAAGCTAAATATTGATTAACATAGCGTCCACCCGATAATTTTTTTGCAGTACCCGTTTTAACGCCAACACTATAACCAGGTACCGAAGCTTTAGTTCCCCCACCTGTCACAGCCACAGCTTCCATCAATTGCACGACTGTTTTAGCTATTTTTTCTTGTACTACGCGTTCACCTTTAACCGGTTCTGTAATTTTTAAGATAGAAACAGGACGATATATACCGTAACTACCAATAGTTGCATAAGCTCTGGCTAATTGTAACGGTGTGACACTTAAACCATACCCGAATGCAAAGGTGGCGCGCTCAATATCTGCCCATTTTCTGGTACGATCAGCAGCAATAGATCCACTCACTTCACCACCTAATCCTAATCCCGTTGGCTGACCTAAACCAAAACGACTATAAAATTCAACTAACTCGCCAGGCTGCATTTGTAATGCTAATTTACTGACCCCAACATTACTTGATTTTTCTAAAATGCCCGCTAGATTTAATGATTTTTGATACGACACGTCTTTAATTTCATACCGATTCACAAAAAATGGTCGGGTATCAATGATGGTATTCACATCTGCAATTTTTTTCTCTAAAGCTGCCATAACAACTAATGGTTTAACTGTTGAACCAGGTTCAAACGCATCAGTGACAGCTCTATTACGTAATAAATTATAATCAATAGAGGAACGATTATTAGGATTATAAGATGGGCTCGTTGCCATCGCTAAAATTTCACCTGTATGCACATCAATTAAAACAGCTGTTCCACTATCGGCTTTATTAAATTCAACCGCTTGACTTAATTCGCTGTACACTAAAGATTGCAAGCGTTCATCAATACTTAACGTTAAATCGGATGCGGCTTCACTATCAGTTCGTTCTAACTCTTCAATAACCCGACCAACTCGGTCACGTCTTACGACTCGTTGTCCTGATTCACCAATTAACCATTTATTGAAGCTTTTTTCTATCCCTTCAGAACCCCGTTCGGTGCCGTTATCGTCGATATCGGTTAAACCAATTAACTGCGCAATATTTTCAGCAGCGGGATAATAACGTTTGGATGTTTTAGCAAACGAAATACCCGGTAGTTTTAACTGTTTTAAATAATCCGCTATTGTTGGTGTAATTTGCTTAGTTAAATACACAAAACGCATAGATGGATTACTCAATTTTTGCTGTAAGGTTGACATTGATATATTGAGTGTTTTGGCTAAACCTTGCCACCTAATATCATCAGCCTTGACACCACCTTTTTGTACAACAATTTTAGGATCCGCCCACACATCAAACATTGGCACACTCACGGCAAGCGCTCGACCATTACGATCAGTAATCATGGCACGCGGTGCATCCATTTCTTGATGGCGAATGGATCGTTTATTACCTTCAGCAATAAGCTTATCTGGTTCTATTATCTGCAATATTGCCATTCGAATAATTAAACACACAATAGCAAATATAATAAAGCCATAGACGATATAAAAACGGTTAGGTGTAAAAAACTGTTTTTTGTTCGGTTTATTTGCTTTGTTTGTTTTTACAACCTTTTTAGTTTTATCTTTATTATTTTTCACTACAGGTTTCATTATTTACTCTTTATCACAATAACGGTTTCATTTTGAGGCGTCACATATGACATACCCAATTGATTTTTAGCTTTATCTTCAACACGTTTCGGATCGGCAAGTACATTTTCTTCAATAACTAAATTACGCCATTCGCTCTCTAAAACATCTTGTTCTAGTAAAAGTTGCTCACGTTCAAATAGTTGCTTACGAACTTGTTGCGTTGTGATTAATACGGCTCCAGCTGTAATAATGATAAGTATAAGTAATAATAATGAAATTTTTTGATGACCGAGCAAATCACCAACAATTAAGCCAAATAAACTTTTACTTGGTCGCTTTTGATTGTCGATTTCAGCATAAAAATTTTCGCTATCATTTGCTTGATTACTGTTCATTTTTCCTTTCAGCTACCCTTAATATTGCGCTTCTTGAACGCGGGTTGTGATTAATCTCATCCATACTTGGTTTTACCTTGCCAAGTGATTTTAACTCGGCACCACCATATTGTTTAATTTGTTGTTCAGTAAGTGGTAATCCTGCTGGCAACTCAGGTCCTTTACTCTGTTTGCTAATAAATTGCTTAACTATTCGATCTTCTAAAGAATGAAAACTAATTACGGCAAGCCGTCCTTGGTTGGCAAGTATCGACAAACTGGCGTTCAATGCTTGTTCAACTTCTTCAAGTTCGCTATTAATATATATACGAATTGCTTGAAAACTCCGTGTTGCTGGATGTTTATGTTTATCTTTTTTAGGTGTTGCTTGTTCAATTAAATTGGCTAACTCTAATGTGCGAGTAATCGGCATAATTTTGTTTTTTTCGACAATAGCTCGCGCAATACGTTTAGCAAATTTTTCTTCACCAAATGTTTTTAATACCCATGCTATATCGGCTTCATCACTATTTAATAGCCACTCACTTGCTGTCATGCCCTGATGATTATTCATCCGCATATCGAGCGGGCCATCACGCATAAACGAAAATCCTCTTTGCGGATCATCAAGTTGCGGAGAAGAAACCCCAAGGTCCAATAAAAAACCATCAACTTTACCAAGTAAGCCTAAATTATCAATATATTGATATACATTAGAAAACTCACCACGAATAAAGGTAAATCGCGGATCAATGATTTCACTCGCTGCCTGTTGAGCTTTGGCATCGCGATCAATGGCAATTAATCTTCCTTCATTACCTAGATGATTTAAAATTAAACGAGAATGACCGCCTCGACCAAAAGTTCCATCAACATAAATACCGTTTTTTTTTATATTTAATGCTGCAATAGCTTCATTTAGTAAAACAGTTGTATGTAGATAGCTCATTAGTCTTGTACTCTATTATTTAGTTAAATCGTTAAATTTTTTAAATTATCGGATAAGTTTGTAATATCAGCCGACAGCTCAGCAATATCTTCACTAATTTGTTGATACCAGATGACTTCATCCCAAATTTCAAATTTATTAGATTGACCTACAAACATGACATGTTTTTCTAATTTTGCGTATGTGCGTAATGTAGGCGGTAATAGAATCCGACCTGAATTATCCATAGGGCACTCAATTGCATAGCCTAGTAATAATCGTTTTATTCGACGCTCTGACTCAACAATAGTAGAAAGTGTTGATAGTTGCTTTTCAATACTTTTCCATTCAGAAATTGAGTAAAGTGACAAGCAAGAATGATATAAACCAATTGTGCAAACCATGCCTTCAGACAAAGCATCACGATAGCGAGTAGGAATAGCCATCCGCCCTTTACTATCTAAATTGACTGAAGTTGCACCACTGAACATGAAAGCACCGTTTTCTTTAAATTTTTATTATTTTTTTATTGATTAAAATCAGATGGTTAAATAATTCTTACTTTTTTACCACTTAAACCCACTTTTTACCACAAAAGTTACAAAAATAATAGGTATTTAATCAATTAATTTCGCGAATATTCATAAAAATAAGTGCACGCTATTTTTACTAAAAATAACTTCAGCTTTGAATATTTAAAATATTTATTTAAATCAATTTGTTAAATGATTTATTTTTTAAACGTTCATACTAACAATAGAAAAAATATGATTAAGAGATGATGTGAATAAAGTAATGAAGTTAAATATTACTCATAATGGATGAGTAATGATTGAGGCTTTAAAGAAAGATTGTGGCCGACATAAGTCGGCACAATCAATAGGCTTACGCAGCAGTCCAAAATATGGTCACATTAACTTTATCTTGCTGTAAAATTGCTCTAACTGGCATTTGGTTAATATCTTTACCTTGTTCGGCTTGTTCTAATACTGACATTTTACTATCACCCACTAAATGTAGATAGATATTGTGACTATTTAAAATAGTAGGCAGCGTTAAAGTAATTCGATCTAAAGGTGCTGTTAATGGTGTCATACCGATAACTTTACGGCCTGATTTCATATCTAAACCGGCAGCTAAATTCGCAGCGCCAGGGAATAATGACGCAGTATGACCATCTTCCCCCATACCTAGAATTAATACATCAAATGGCATTGGTACTTTGTCTAACTGTTTTTCAGTAATTGACGCGCCATCAAATGGATTATTACAGCTATTTTTTAAACCGATAAAATTAGCCAACTTTGCTTTATTTTGTAATAAGTAAGTCATGACCAATTTTTCATTACTGGCATCATCAGTATCATCAACCCATCTATCATCAACCAGAGTAATAAATACACGGCTCCAATCTAAATTTTGCTCACTAAGAGCAATAAATAAAGGAATAGGCGTTTTACCCCCCGATACAGCTATCGAAGCTTGTCCTCTAATTTGAATCGCTTTGGTAAGTTCATTCACGATGTGTGAAGTCAGGTCTTCAACTAATAACTCACTTGTTGCATATTTATTTAGTGTAACCATATTGGATATTCCTTTTATTCAAATTCATGCCATGAATAGCCATCTTTAGTAATTAAAGCGACTGATGCAACCGGTCCCCAAGTACCAGCTTGATAAGTTTTTGGTGTGTCATTATCAGCATCCCATGCATTGATAATAGAATCAACCCATTTCCAAGCAGCTTCAACTTCGTCACGATGAACAAATAGTGCTTGTCGTCCTCGCATCACTTCAAGTAGCAAGCGTTCATAAGCATCAGCACGATGTTGATGGAAAGTTTCACTAAAACTTAAATCAAGCTTAGTTGTTTGTAAAGTATGGGTACTATCTAACCCTGGCACTTTATTAAGAATTTCAATATCCATACCTTCATCAGGCTGTAATCGAATGGTTAACTTATTTTGTGGCAGCTCAGGATAAGATTCACTAAACAAATTCAGTGGTAATGGTTTAAAATAAACAACCACTTCTGAGCATTTGCTTGGTAAACGCTTACCAGTACGCAAATAAAAAGGGACTCCCGCCCACTGCCAATTATCAATATCGACACGAATAGCCACAAAGGTTTCAGTATGGCTGTCTGGGGTTGCACCATCTTCTTCTAAATACCCCGGTACATTAATACCGTTAACAAATCCTGAGGTATATTGACCTCTAACAACTTTATCACGAATATTGGTTTTATTAATTGGTCTAAGTGCATTAAGTACAGCGATTTTTTCATTACGCAAGCTATCATCACCAAGATTAGATGGTGGAGACATTGCAATCATAGTTAAAATCTGTAATAAATGGTTTTGTACCATATCACGCATTTGACCAGCTTTATCAAAATATCCCCAACGCCCTTCAATACCGACTTGCTCAGCAACAGTAATTTCAACATGATCGATTGAATTTCGGTCCCAAAATGAGGCAAATACAGGATTTGCAAAACGTAATGCTAATAAATTTAAAACGGATTCTTTACCTAAATAATGGTCAATACGATAGACTTGTGACTCATTAAAATATTTCGCAACAGAATCGTTAATTTCACGCGATGATTGTAAATCGGTACCGAGTGGTTTTTCCATAACAATTCGGTTTTGGATTTGATTTAATCCCGCTTCAGCTAAACCTTGGCAGATAGTACCAAACGCACCAGGATGCATGGCAAAATAAAAAATAGTTGGTCTGGTTTGGTCAAGTTCATCCTTTAATGCGCTAAAACCAGCAAGATTATTGACATCTAATTTATGAAAATTAAGTCGTTGACTAAATCGTTGCCAAATCGCGTCGTCGATAGGTTCTGGCATAAAAGTAGCCAATGCTTCTTTGGCTACTTCGCAATAAGCAGCATGATCCCAATCAGCACGACCTACGCCTAAAATTTTAGTCTGTTTTGGCAACTTACCATATTTTTCCAATTGATATAAAGACGGTAATAATTTACGTCTCGTTAAATCCCCTTTAGCACCAAAAATAACTAAATCGCAAACTGGGATATCAGACATAATTTTCTCCTAAAAAAAGCATATTATCTATTTTATTACGTTGTCCTACCTATGTACACTCAGTTAATAGAGCTAATCATAATAATAGGTATTTGCCTTATTTGATACGAAAACAAAAGGTCACCATGAAGGCGACCTTTTGCGTGGATTAGTAATTGGGTGTTACCCAATTGATGGATAATTTATACGCGCACAAAATCCATATGCACTAATTTTGGTTTGAATGGATGACGTTGTACTGCTTGTACTTTTGCTTTAACAGCTTTACCGTCAACTTCAATAGTTAATACTTCAGAATAAAATTCTGGTTTTTCTTGCATATTAAAAATATGGTTGTGATCAAGCACAACAGAAACTGCTGCTTCACTTCCACCATAGATAATAGCTGGGAATTGACCAGCGTGACGCAGGCGGCGGCTCGCACCCTTACCATGCTCTTTTCTAACTTCTGCTTTTAATGTAAACATTTTAATTTCTCTTAGTAATTTCAAATAAAAACCAATTACAGGCGACCCAGTAATTGGCTATCAAATAGTTGCTTAAAAAGCGCTAGCGATTATAAAGCGTTCTGCAATTTAACGCAATCAAATAATCATACTACTATTAATCAAAACCAAGTATCGATTAAGTTTGTAATACGAATTTACCGTTTACTTTATTAATTCTATCTTAAAACCATAAGACACTTTTTCTGTTGGCGAAAGTTTTAAAGGTTGAGTAATACACGCAGTTTCGACACAAACCATAGATTGATATTCATCATCAGCAAAATCAGCCATTGCTTTTGCTTTATCTACCCATGGATTCCATGTTACAACATCGGTCGAATGATTATTAGTTAACTCAATAGTACGTTGCCCATCTTTAATGATTAACTTATTATCGGCATGGGTGTAAATACGATCGACTTCTTGATTGAAAGTCAGCTGACCTACAGTAGTGGGTTTATTTTCATTTGCTAAACGTTCTTGATAGCTGTCTCCTAAACCTTTAACAAGCACATTGTTAATATTATCTACACCAAAATAGGTATGTAATGCACTTGTTGCTTCAAAATCGCCTTGGCAAGTTAACGTGACTTGGCAAGTATTACCAATATGAATCTGTAACCAAACGTGAAAAGGTTTTGAAAAAAACGGCTCAGTTTGTTGATTATTGGTTAACGATAAAACAAGATCAACGCCATCATTATCTTCGTTGCATGAATCTAGAGTCCACTGCACTATACGGGCAAAACCATGCATAGGATCACCTAATTTACCAAACCAAGGCCAACAAATAGGTACGCCACCACGAATAGCGGTACCTTTTTTAAATACGGCGTTGTTACTTAACCAAACGACTGGTGCAGTTTCAGTTGTCGGTTGCCAAAATAATAGATGCGCACCTTGTAGTGAAACCGCGGCTGTACAAGTTTGGTGATTAATGACTAAAATAGGTAATTCACCATAGGTAGTTTGTTTAACAGATGGGCTTAAAGACTGAGATTGTTTAGCACTATCCAATAGTTGTTTTAAAATACTCATAATTACTCCTATAATGTTTAATCTGATCGACAATCAATGTCATAAACTAAATCTAAAATTGTTTCTATTTTACGCTTTTTCACCACATTCTAGAAATAGAATAAAGGTAAAAAAGCTTTTTTTAATAAATACGAGTAATATAGCCAGCTCATTTAAACTTATTCTGCGTATTTGACAAAAATTTATGGAAAAGCATATGTTTGATTATAAAATTCCGCTTAGCTTATATATTCATATGCCTTGGTGTGTTCAAAAATGTCCTTACTGTGATTTTAATTCACATACGGTGAAAAAAACACCTGATTATCAAGCTTATATTCAACATCTTATTGAAGATTTACGGCAAGATGTCAAACTGTGTCCTGATCGCTCAATTCACTCTATTTTTATCGGTGGAGGCACGCCAAGTCTATTTTCAGCCGAATTGATTAATCAGTTATTAATCGACGTTAATAAAATTATTCCAATAGAGAGCGAGGCAGAAATAACAATTGAAGCAAACCCAAATTCTGTTGATGTAGAAAGGTTTAAGGGTTATCAGCAAGCAGGAATTAATCGTATTTCAATTGGCGTGCAAAGCTTTCAATCGGCTAAACTAGTAAATTTAGGACGCATACATAACCCTGAAGAAGCCATAAATGCAGGTACTCTTGCTCATAACCTAAATTTACATAGTTTTAATTTAGACTTAATGCATGGCTTACCGAATCAATCCATTGATGATGCATTGTATGATTTAAAGCAAGCCATTAAGCTAGCCCCCCCGCATTTGTCTTGGTATCAACTAACTATTGAACCCAATACATTATTTGGTTCCAAACCACCAATCTTACCTGATGACGATAACCTATGGGAAATTTATCAACAAGGGCATCAACTTTTAACTCAACAAGGCTATCAACAATATGAAACCTCAGCATATGCCAAACCCGGCTATCAATGCGAACATAATTTAAATTATTGGCGTTTTGGTGATTATTTAGGGATTGGCTGCGGAGCGCATGGTAAAATTACCCAATCGAATGGCAAAATTACCCGGACAGTAAAAACACGTCACCCTAAAGGGTATTTAGAAGGTCGATATTTAGAAAACGCTTATCAAGTAGCGTCGCAAGATCTACCCTTTGAATATTTTATGAATCGTTTCCGATTATTTGAAGCAACGCCCAAGCACGAATTTGAACAACGTACTTTTTTACCCTTGCAATCGGTAAGTAAGCAGATTGACCTTGCCATAGAGCAAAACTATTTGATTGAACATAAACATAATTGGCAAATAACCGAACGCGGTAAGCTGTTTTTAAACTCATTATTAGAGATCTTCTTATAGATAACACAATAAAAAATAATGAATTAGTGACGAGAATCAAGCCATTTACACTTACTTAACAAGATAGATACAATCTATTTAAGCAATCATTTAGTTATCTTTACATACATTTTTTAAAAAAAGGCGCATACTAACACTCGACAATGCATTTATTTCATTGTTTTCCTATTCCTTATGTTTTCCCAATAACCATGTTATTGGGATTTTTTTTGCAAATTTGTTCAACTGATTTTATTTATATTTAGAAATAAATTGTTTTAATTCATCTAATGTCGATGTCCCTTCCATTGGACCTTTTTTAGATACAGCTAGAGCACCGCTCGCATTCGCATAGCGCAAAGCCTGTTTGACAGAATATCCGGCTAACATCAAACTCACAAAGGTTGCACCAAAACAGTCACCCGCTCCAGTTGGATCAATGACGTTTGTGGCAAAACCGTCGACATGAAGTGTGTATAATTTATTTTTTTCATCGTGACCATAGTAGTCTGCACCATTACTACCTTTTTTCACCACAATATGTTTAATTCCTTTTTCGAGTAATGAAAACATGGTTTGTTGTTCACTCTCATCATGGCTATGGGCAAAATAACTGACCTCGCTTTCGCTTGGTAAAAATATGTCGGTATATTCCATGATATAATCAAACGATTGCTCCATTTCCTGGATATTAAACATCTCCTTACGCAAATTAGGATCAAACGAAATTGTGCCACCATTTCTTTTAATAATATCAAGTGCTTTACGCATAGCATCAATGGCGCGAAAAGAATAAAGTGAAGAGCCCATAACGTGTAAATGGGTACAATCTTTTAGTAAACTTTCATTTATATGATTGAACGAAAGTAGACCACAGGCACTATTTGGGATATTAAAGATAAAATCGCGCTCATTTAAGTCTTTATAGGTTACAAATGCACTACCTGTATTAGCTTTATAATGCGAGGTAATCCCCTCAATAATCACACCATCTTGTTTTAATCGCTTAGTGCACATGTGACCAAAAGCATCTTTGCCAACACAACCAAAAAAAATAACTGGAAAACCTAATTTTGCAACTTGATCAGCAAATATTGCTGGTGCGCCACTGACAAAAGGTCCGACAAACTCACCTGGTTCGTCAAAACGTTGGTTTTTCTGTTTAGCTAAAAACTCAACTAGCAATTCTCCTATAGTACAAATTTTAAATTGCATATTACATCCCCTTTGCATTACGATAGATCACGCAAAATTTGTTAACCACATCTTGTTTAAAATTAGAATCTAATAATTGTTGATGATATTCGGTGACAACTGGTCTTGATAATATAACCGTATCTAAATGCTTTAATTTTCCGATACTGTGTTCATCATTCATTACCAAGCGTTGAGGTAAAAGGCCAATAGTATGGTCAGCATTTTTAAATATTTGTTGATATGTTTTTTGTTGATCAATATTAGCAATAATTAAATGATTATTAGCATTGATAGCTGCCAATTCGACAATAAAATGGGTAATAGAAAATTGGTTAACAACCTCAGTTAGGGCATTATTATTTTGCAAAATATTACCTTCTAAAAGCACCCCCCCCACTAATATGACTTCGGCATCTGAAAACTCCTTAACCAATTGAGCATTTTGAATATCATTCATAATTAATTTTAAGGATTTTTTATTATGCAAAAAAGGAATGAGTTTTCGAATTAAAGTGCCATGACCTAAAAAAAGTGTATCGCCATCATTTATATAATCTAAACAATTTTTAACGATATCGATTTCACTGATATTTAAATTGATATTACTATAATTTACAGAGTCGAAAGAAGTTTGGTTAGCCAAACTTTCAGGTGGAATATAAATTGCTCCACCAAAGGATCGTTTTAAATAACCTTGTTGTTCTAAATATGTTAAATCTTGCCGAATGGTAACATTAGATACTTGAAGCTTGTCAGATAAGTCATCTACTTTTACTTCACCTTGTTTACGTACGATTTCGGCAATATCTAACCTACGTTTTAGTAGGGCTGAAGACGCTCTAGCCAAATTTTATTTCCTATATAACTGATAAATATCTAAAGATGATAATAAAATTTATCATACAAGTGGTCAACATCAATTAATGTGAAGAAATTTATTCCTAAACATGAATCAATGTTAATTATCGCGATTTAGTAGTCTTAAATCAGCCTTGACCAGTTAAACGTTAAAATGCAACTTTAGCAACAAGTTTATCTTGTTCGACATATTAAAATCTATTTTTGTGATCCACCTCACGCTATTAACACTAGTATAACTTTCGTTTTGCAATCATAATTTAAAAAAATAACTTTCAATTCGAAAGTTAAAAAATTAAGTAGTTAATAAAAATTTTAGGAGAAGTTATATGTCAATTATTTCTAGCCACAATATGTTAAAAAAAGCGCAAAAAGAGCACTATGCCGTACCCGCCTTTAACATCCATAATTTAGAAACAATGCAAGTCATTGTAGAAACAGTTGCTCAATTACAGTCCCCTGTGATTTTAGCAGGAACCCCAGGAACCTATAGTTATGCAGGAACAGAAAATATTGTCGCTATTGCTTATGAGTTGTCGAAAAAACATAATGTTCCTTTAGCGCTTCATTTAGATCACCATGAAGACTATGATGATATAACAGCCAAAATCAATGCAGGTATTCGCTCTGTGATGATTGATGGTTCTCATTTTCCATTCGCTGAAAATGTTGCCATTGTTAAACGTGTCGTTGAATATGCTCACCGTTACGATGTCAGTGTAGAAGCAGAATTAGGACGACTAGGTGGCGTTGAAGATGACTTAGTTGTTGATGCTAAAGATGCTTTATACACTAATGCTAAACAAGCAGTTGAATTTATAGAAAAAACAGGTATTGACTCACTGGCAATTGCAATTGGCACTGCGCACGGTCTTTATAAATCAGAACCCAAACTAGACTTTGATCGTTTATCGGAAATACGTTCAATGGTCGATATTCCACTAGTATTACATGGCGCATCGGGCGTGCCAGATAAAGATGTACGTGAATGCATTAAACGCGGTATTTGTAAAGTCAATGTAGCGACAGAATTAAAAATCGCGTTTTCTGATGCCCTCAAACAATATTTTATTGAACATCCTGATGCAAATGACCCTCGTCACTATATGAAACCAGCAAAAGCAGCAATGAAAGAGATCGTCAAAAAAATCATCACAACATGCGGATGCGCAGGAAAATTATAGAGGCTAAGCATGATGATCTATACCTTAACACTCAATACCGCCATTGATATGAATATTCGTTGCCAAGGGCTTTATCCCAATTGTGTCAATCGTACTTCACATACGGAATATAGCCCAAATGGTAAAGCTATCAATGTATCGATTGTATTACATAAATTCAATAAACCAACCTGTGCTTTAGGTTTCTTTGGTGGTTTTTCGGGTAAGTACATTGTTGATGAATTAACTAAATTGCAACTTGAAACCAAACCTTGCTTTATTGATGATATCACGCGTATCAATGTTTTTGTCAACGATGGGCATAATGAATATAAACTGGTGGGGAAAGGACCGTTTGTTCCTGATAACAAAAAAAGTGAAATGCTAGCGATTATTAGTTCATTAGCCAATGACAGTTATTTAGTGATCAGCGGAAGTCTGCCAAATAATATTGAACCAGATTATTATCAGTCTATCTTAGATTTATGTCTGTCCAAAAATATCCAAGTCATTCTTGATATTAGTCATCCCAAATTAAGTGAATTACTAAAGTATAAGCCATTATTAATTAAACCTAATGACGATGAACTAAAAGAAATTTTTGGACTTGAAACTAATACCCAACAGCAAATCATAACCGCACTTGAGGCTGTTCATTTAAAAGGCGCACAAAACATTTTATTAACAATGGGTGACAAAGGCATGTACTTTTCAGACGGCACGCATATTTGGTTTTGTAATGCGGTGAAAATAAATCTAGTTAGTTCGGCTTGTGCTGGTGACGCATCGCTTGCTGCATTTATTAGTGAGTGGCTTTTTGAACAACAAAATATTGAAAAAGCCATGAAAAAGGCCTCAGCAACAGGCGCTAATGTTGCCGAGTCAGATGGATTAGGTCAATTAGACAAAATTGACATTTATATGGGTCAAGTTGTCGTTACCCAAATCAAGTAAATAGGAGAGCATTATGAGAAAAATATTAGCTGTCACAGGATGTCCAACTGGTATTGCACATACATATATGGCGGAAGAAGCCTTAAAAAGCGCTGCCGAAAAAGCTGGCTTTGAAATAAAAGTAGAAACCAATGGCGCAGGCGGTGTTGATAACGCTATTACAGACGCAGATATTAGCGAGGCAATTGGGGTAATTATTGCTGCTGATAAAGATGTCAACCCTGACCGCTTTAATGGTTTACCTGTTATTGAAGTACCTGTTAAAGATGGTATTCATAAAGCTAAAGTACTTATTGAACAAATCACATCAGGCGCTGTTCCCATCCGTAAAGGCAAAAATAACAATTCAGACAAATCCAATTCATCATCTAACCAGATAGAAGTTAAAGAATCCATTGGTCGTCAAATTTATAAACACTTAATGAGCGGCGTTTCGAACATGTTACCTTTTGTGGTAGCTGGCGGGGTTTTAATTGCGTTATCGTTTTTATGGGGGATATATTCAGCTAACCCTGATAATGCTCAATATAATGAATTTGCCGCGTTATTAATGAAAATTGGTGGGCAAGCGTTTGGCATTATGGTTCCTATCTTTACCGGTTTCTTAGCGTACTCTATAGCTGGCCGACCAGGAATGGTTGCCGGATTTGTCGGTGGACTGATTGCTAATATCACCGGAGCTGGGTTCCTTGGTGGGATTATTGCTGGTTTTGCTGCCGGTTATTTAATGCTGTTTGTCAAAAAATTGTTAGATGGACTTCCACGTTCATTTGAAGGGCTTAAATCCATTTTCATTATGCCACTCATTGGCGTATTTGTGATTGGTGCAGGTATGTTTTTACTCGGTGGTCCGATTGCGACAGTAAATAATGCCATGAAGTCATTCCTTGAATCACTGCAATCTGCTAATCCTGTTTTATTAGGTATTGTTATTGGTGCGATGTGTTCATTCGACTTTGGTGGTCCAGTAAATAAAGCCGCTTACGTAACAGGTACCATGTTGTTAGGTGAAGGCAATTTCTATTTTATGGCTGGTGTCTCTGCAGCTTGTATTGCCCCTCCGTTTGTTATTGCTTTTTCAACAACAATCTTCCGCGATAAAGCCTTTACTGAAGAAGAGCGTGCAGCTGGTCTGGTCAATTATATTTTGGGTTCAACACACATTACAGAAGGAGCAATACCTTTTGCAGCAAAAGATCCATTGCGCGTGATTCCAATTATGATGTTATCGTCTGCTATTGCAGCTGTTTTAACCTTTTTATGCCAAATTCAAGTCCCTGCACCTCACGGTGGTTTTTTAGTACTGCCACTGGTCAATAAACCATTTTTATGGGTAGGTTGCATTTTCGCGGGCGCAATAGTTGGCGCTATTTTATTAGGTTTAGTTCGTATTGCACAAAACAAAAAATTAGCCAATAAAGCAACAGTATAATCAACAAATTAGTCTACCGCTCATCAGCGGTAGACTAACAAAATAAGGATAACAAATGAGCAATTTAAAACTTAATGTCAATGATATTTCAATCATAGATGGCTCTTTTTCTAAACAAGAGGCGATAAGAGCGGTATCTGAAAAGATGATTAACGCGGGATTAGTCAAAAATGATTATACTCAAGCAATGTTCGATCGTGATGCTCAAATTTCGACTTTTTTGGGTAATGGTATAGCAATTCCACATGGCACAACCGAAAAACGTGATAGTGTTATCGAATCAGGACTTAAAGTGATTTATTATCCACAAGGTATCAAGTGGGATGAAGATAATAATATTGCTTATGTTGTCGTTGGCATTGCAGCTAAATCAAATGAGCACTTAGATATCTTACGTAAATTAACACGTGCCGTAATTGCAGACGATACACTTGAGCGCATCTTAGCAGTAAAAACACCAGAACAACTATTAGCCATTCTTCAAGGTAATTCATGATAATCACCGAATCAAGTATTCGCATTTAACTCATAGAGGTATCGGCATCTTATTAACAATAGATGCCGTTACTCAACTGAGCACAGTTCGTTTTTGCAATAGAAAATACAGTTCATTTATGAATAAAAATTTTTCAGGCGATTATGGATAATTGTCTTATCTTTTACCATTTCGAATGAAACTAAAAATCCCTGCCAATTAATACCTAAAACAATTAACATCTCGTCAAAATCATAGTAATAACGCACCTGATCGTCATCAATAGAGTCTTTGAACTTAAAATTATGATTAAACTCATCTGTTAACTCAAACGGATGCCCCATTTTAAAATCAAAGCCTAGATAAGTTAAAATTTGATTAGCTTTATCACGTAAAAACGTGTTCTCCACCACATCTTCCAGTGATAATACTTCAACATGCCCCAAAATATAAAAAAACAGAATTTGATAACCACATACTTTTGCTATTCCAGATATATCCGCATAAATAAAATCATCGATAATTTGATACTCATCTAACGTAAAAAAATAATCGATATCCAGCTTGTTAAAGCTTGCTTTTTCATACAAAAGGCTCCGTTCGCTATTCAAATTAACGTTTTCCTTTTTTCAAAATAGGGAATTGAATTGTTATCAAATTGCAGATGATTTTCTTTTTAGAATAACGCGCATATCCTCACCAACTGCTGCAACTGATTCAAATTGAAATTGAGGAGCTAGGGATAATTTTTGCAAATTGGGTAAAATACACATATCGTTAGCATTATGGCCTAGCAATTTTGGCGCATAATAAATAATCAATTCATCAACTAAATTTTGTTCAATTAACGCACCAGCAAGGTGTGCGCCTGCTTCAACCCAAACACTATTTATCTGCTTTTGCGCTAAGTTTTCGAGTAAAACGTTTAAATCAATATACTGATTAGTTGAAGGCTCTACAATCAACGATGTATTAGGCATTGCAATCGATAAATTTTGCTTTCGTACAACCCAAGTTTCACCGGGTTGTTGGAAAATATTTTCATCGCCGGTTAGTTGATGTTGACCATCAATAATTACTCTAATGGGTTGTCTAATCTTGTCTACAGGGTAGATTTTCTGTATGTCATCGGGTAATTGGTGATATCTAACGGTTAAACTTGCATTATCGGTTTGTACTGTTTTACGGGTACTTAATATACAACTGGCTTGAGCACGAAACTGTTGTACGTCTTCTCTGGCTTTGTTTGAGGTTATCCACTTACTTTCGCCTGATGCCATGGCGATTTTTCCGTCTAACGAAGCAGCCAGTTTAAGTTGGACAAAAGGTAAGCCTGTGCGCATACGTTTTAAAAAACCTTGATTAATTGCTTCCGCTTGGTCAGCTAAAACACCGACAGTTACCGCTATACCAGCATCTTGTAAACGTTTAATACCATTACCGGCCACGTTAGGATTAGGATCTTGCATAGCAATCACAACACGTTTTATCCCTGATTTGATTAAGGCATCGGCACAAGGGGGAGTGCGTCCAAAATGACTACAAGGCTCTAATGTTACATATGCAGTTGCACCTACGGCATTAGCACCCGCCATTTGCAAAGCATAAACTTCCGCATGGGGTTGCCCCGCTTTTTGATGGTACCCCTTACCAATAATCTGATTATCTTTAACGATAATACAACCGACATTGGGATTAGGTGTTGTAGTAAAGCGACCAAGTTTAGCAAGCTCAATGGCTTGATTCATATAAAGTTGATCGGTATCGTAAGGCGTTGTCATAAGGGTCATTATTTTTGTTGTAATTTAGCAATTTCATTACTAAATTGTTCTATATCATCAAAACTAAAATAAACTGATGCAAAACGTATATAAGCGACTTTATCGAGGTTTTTTAACTCTTCAATAACGTAACTACCAATTAATTTTGCTGGCACTTCACGTTCACCGGTAGCTCTGATTTTTGATTTTATGCGCGTAATTGCATCTTCGATCGCATCAAAGCTAACTGGGCGTTTTTCTAGCGCTCGTTTTATTCCATTACGCAACTTATCTTCATTAAATGGTTCTCGAACTTTATTGCTTTTAATCACATTAGGCATAATTAATTCAGCCACTTCAAATGTGGTAAAACGCTCATTGCACTCAACACATTGACGACGACGACGGACTTGATAACCTTCACCAACAAGACGCGAATCAATCACCTTTGTATCATCTGCATTACAAAACGGACAGTACATAACAATATCCTTATAATGGCCTAATTGATATTACAATAGCTGAAAATAGTGATTTAAACAAGATATGTCTAAACAGCAAAATAAATACTATTGAATTGGTGTTTACTAAAATAATGTATATGTGATTGAATGTAAAAATCGTGAGGATAAATTTAATAGCAAAATAAATAACTGAAATTAGCTAAACCATATTTGATGATAAAGAATAATCCGCCACCGATTGGCAGCGGAACTAATTTTACCAAGATAAATTAATTAAAAAATCACGTAATTTGGCGAAATCATTTGGCATATGATGCGAAAGTAGTGTCATATCTGCACGTTCAGCTAATGCTTTAGGCAGTGGAATTGATTTACCAAGAATATCTTCAACCACCTCTTTAAATTTTGCTGGATGAGCCGTACCTAAAAACAATCCATATTCACCTGCTTGCAGCTGATCACGTAATGCCCGATAAGCAATCGCGCCATGAGGCTCAGACAAATAACCTTTTTTATCTAATTCTCTTACCGTTTGTGAAGCGACTTCATCAGACACCGCCGCATGCCCAAGTGATTTTAACACCCAGCCTTCGCGACGATAAATCTCTTCAATACGAGGCCAGTTATTCGGTTGACTCACATCCATAGCATTAGAAAGCGTAGCAACTGTTGCATGAGGCTCCCACTTTCCAGTTTCTAAATAGCGTGGCACCGTGTCGTTTGCATTCGTTGCAGCAATAAAACGTTTAATTGGTAACCCCATTGTTTTAGCCAATAAACCGGCTGTTAAATCACCAAAGTTACCACTAGGTACTGAAATCACTAATTGTTGACGTTGCGCTGGTGTCAGTTGAGCATAAGCTTCAAAATAGTAACAAATTTGTGCCAGTAAACGACTGATGTTAATCGAATTTGCAGAATTTAATCCAATTAGTGCTTTTAACTCTTCATCATCAAATGCTTTTTTAACTAAGGCTTGGCACGCATCAAAGTCACTTTTAATAGCGATAGTATGAATATTATCGCCCAAGGTGCAAAATAGCTTTTCTTGTAATGGACTAATTTTTCCTTCGGGATATAAAATGACAACACGAATATTAGGTAAATGATAAAAAGCATGCGCCACTGCGGCACCTGTATCACCCGAAGTTGCTGTTAATATCGTAATTTGTTTATCCGCAGCCACTTGCACTAACGCTTGTGCCATAAAACGTCCACCAAAATCTTTAAACGCAAGTGTTGGACCATGATATAACTCTAATGAACCAATATCTGCTTCAACCGATTTGACCGGCGCTGGAAATTGAAAAGCATTATTAACTAATCGATACATATCATCCTGACTAATTTCATCGCCAATAAACGCCGATAAAATTTTGGCGCTACGAGTTATAAAATCCAGTTTTAATAATGCTTCAATTTCATTTTCAGAAAATTTTGGTAATTCTTGCGGGAAAAATAGACCTTGCCCTCTTCCTAATCCTTGTTGCACAGCTTGGGAAAAGCTAACTTGCTGCGAATGATCTTTCAAATTGTACAATTTCATAATATGTTCCAGTTATATTTATGCTGTAATAATTTATTCGTTTTATTATCTATCAACCAAAAAAATAATTTTTTCAATTACGCTTTTTATAGGATTTTAAATAACTCTTGCACCTTGTGTATCTATTTTACAGATATGGGTAAAACCTTCATCATTTTGTAAATAATCACTTTTGAGTAATGCTTCAATTTGCTGAGCAATTTCAAGTTTATCAGCAATGACAAACATTGTTGGACCCGAACCCGAAATACCCGATGCTAACGCACCCAGCTGTTTAACACGTTTTTGCGTCTGATCAAAGTTAGGTAGTAACTGTTTACGATAAGGTTCAGCAATATTATCAACCAACATTGCCGCTGCTAATTTTGGTTGCTGAGTATAACAAGCATGCAAAAATCCACCTACATAGCGACCATGCGCAACACAGTCAGCTTTTTGATACTGAGCAGGTAAAATCGCACGCGCTTCAGCTGTCGACACTTTAATCCCCGGGTAAGCCATTACCCAGTACCAATCGTTAAAGTGCGGAATCGACTCACTGATTGTCCCGATTTCATCAATAATAAGTTGTAAACCACCTAAATAACAAGGCGCTACATTATCATAATGTACACTACCTGAAATTCGACCTTCAAGTTCACCCATCATTGACAACATTTGAAACTCGTTAAACGGTTTATCAAAAAATTCATTTAAAGCAACAAAAGCGCCAACGACAGAACAAGCACTAGAACCTAAACCAGAACCAATTGGCATATTCTTTTCAAGGGTCATATGCACGGGTAACGTTTTACCCATAGCTTGGCAAAATCGTTGCCAACATTGATAAACGATATTGTATTTTGGATCGCGCGGTAATTTTTTTACAAATTGCCCTTTACTGGTAAGAGTAAATTCTTCAGCGGGCGCAACAGTAATACAATCACCTAGCATCGCCCCACTAATGGGGTGAATTGCCGCACCTAAAATATCAAAACCTACACTAATATTTGCCATTGATGCTGGTGCATAAACCGTTAAAGATTGCTGTTTCATTTAGCCTCCAATCTTGCCTGATGTCGTACGTAAAATATCAGCAAAGACACCGGCTGCAGTTACATCATTGCCTGCACCATAACCCCGTAATACCAGTGGAATAGGTTGATAATAACGGGTATAAAATGCCAAGGCATTCTCGCCATTTTTCACTTTGTAAAGTGGATCATCACTATCAACAGCTTCGATTTTAACGCTACATTGATTATTTTCGATACTACCAACATAACGTAATACTTTACCTTGTTTTGCTGCTTGCTCGGCTTTTAATTTAAACTCAGCATCAAGTTGCGGTAATTTAGTCATAAATTCATCCACATTACCTTGTGCATATTGTTCTGGTAAAACGGATTCAACATTAATTTGATCAAGCTCAAGCTGCAAACCCGCTTCTCTGGCTAGAATCAATAATTTTCTTGCCACATCGGTACCTGATAAATCATCACGAGGATCGGGTTCAGTAAAACCTTTTTCTTTAGCAAGTTTTGTTGCTTCAGATAGTGACATACCCTCATCAAGCTTACCAAAAATAAAGGATAATGAACCAGACAATATACCTGAAAATCTAATTAGCTCATCACCGGCATTAAGTAGATTTTGTAAATTTTCAATAACAGGGAGTCCTGCCCCAACATTGGTATCATATTGGAATTTACGTTTACTTTTTGCGGCTTCTTGACGTAAACGTAAATAGTAAGCCATTGAACTGGTATTAGCCTTTTTATTTGGCGTAACAACATGGAATCCATTAGCCAAAAAGTCAGCATATTTATCAGAAACTTCACTGCTTGATGTACAATCAACTAAAATTGGATTGAGTAATCGGTTATTCTTAGCAAATTCAATTATGCTATCTAAAGTATAGCTTGTTTCACTCTGTTTTATTTGCTCTCGCCAATTTGTCAGATTGATGCCATCTCGATTAAGTACACCGTGCTTAGAGTTAAATAACCCGCAAACATGCAGATCAACTTGTTTATTTTTGAGCCACTTTTGTTGTCGCTCAATTTGATCAATAAGCGCACCACCCACGCCGCCAACACCAATTACAAAAACATCCAGCATTTTATCGGTACCAAATAACATTTGATGAGTAACTCTTACGCCCATCACTGCAACATCATTATCAACTACAACCGAAATTGAGCGCTCGGATGAACCTTGAGCAATGGCAACAATATTAATATTGGCGCGAGCCAATGCTGTAAAGAAATTAGCAGAAAGTCCACGTAAAGTGCGCATTCCATCACCCACAACTGAAATAATCGCTAGTTTTTCGATGACTTCAATTGGCTCTAATAATCCATCTTTTAATTCTAAATAAAATTCATCACCTAATGCTTCTTCTGCTCGATAGAGCTCTGCTTGTGGTACACAAAAGCTAATACTATATTCTGAGGAAGATTGAGTAATGAGAACAACAGAAATACCCGCGTAAGACATAGCCGAAAAAACACGCGCCGACATACCAACCATACCTTTTAAGCCTGGGCCTGATACGTTAATCATCGCCATATTATTTAAATTAGTGATGCCTTTTACTGGGGTTGTTGAATCAACAACATTTGCACCGATGAGTGTGCCGGGTGCATCTGGGTTATTGGTATTTTTAATTAAACATGGGATTTGGAATTGTGCAATCGGCAAAATGGTTCTAGGGTGAAGCACTTTAGCACCAAAATAAGACAGTTCCATCGCTTCTTGATAAGACATGGTTTTAAGCAATTTAGCATCTGGCACAATTCGCGGATCACAGGTATAGACGCCATCTACATCGGTCCAAATTTCACAACAACTTGCACGCAAACAGGCGGCTAATACTGATGCGGAATAATCTGAACCATTACGACCAAGCACAACAAGTTCGCCTTTATCATTCCCAGCGGTAAAACCTGGCATTAAAATAATATGATCTTGTGGAATATGCATTTCGCTAATGCGATGTGAGGATTCTGCTATATCGACGGTAGATTCTAGATAACCGCCTTCAGCAATGAGCATTGCGACAGGATTAATTACTGTGACTAAGTGCCCTTTTGCCTTGAGCAACTCTTGCATGATAGCAATTGATAGTTTTTCGCCTCGGCAAATAATTGAAGCGTTAATGCTATCTGGACATTGCCCTAATAAACGAATGCCTTCTAATAATTGCTTGATATTATTTAATTCATCTAAAGCAAAACTTTTCATTTTATCGTAGGCAAAATTAGGGTGTTTTTTTGCGATACCGGCTAATAGATCAGCAAATATTTTTTCAGCATCATAAATATTATTCTGTATATCTTGCCCTGCTACGGTTTTTTCAACCATCGCAACCAGATGATTAGTAATCTTAGCTGGTGCAGATAAAACTGTTGCAGTTTGTTCTTGCTTAGCATTATTTTCAATAATTTCTGCAACTCGCAAAAAACGTTCTGCGTTAGCGACAGAGGTCCCGCCAAATTTCAAAACTTTCATATCACACCTTTACTTATTATCCTAATTTATGCCAATTAAAATTCAAAATACCCGTTTACCTAAACCACTGAATAGTTTTTGAAAACAGGCGTATCATTTTGAACTATATTATTTTTTTCAAATGCCTATTTTTAAGGTTCTTGAACATGTTTTATATAAACTAAAAACCCGCTTTTTTCAGCGGGTTTTTTATATTTTTTTAAGGAAAAATCAACCCGCCCTATAGTGAATAATAGTGCCTAAGGTGCCAATAATGCCTGAAATGATCATTAACATTGTCATCATTTTTCCTAATTAGTTTTTACTCTAAACAAAACAGCCCGACACTTTCATGTCAGGCTGTTATTTAAAATACTTTTTTGCTATTTTCGTACTCATTAACTACCTTATTCAAAGCTTGATAAAGAGTTTTAGCGTCTTGTTTTTTTAACGCTTCATCAAGAATATTAAGATAAGATAGCATAACTTTTTGATTCTCTTCGGCGAATTTTGGTGAAACTTCCTGATCTTCATATAACATGACATAAGTACGCGCAAAACCAAAGATCAAAAAATAAACTGAAGCATTGTTTGGATCTTCTTGAATCAATGTACGCATAGCTTTACGCAGTTTTACATAACTATCTGTACCCGGCAAGCTTGTCGCAAATGTTTTCGTTACTTCAGTAAATGTCATTACCATTAACCTCAATCAAAATTACAAGGGAAAAGGATAGCAATCCATTGACAGAAGTGCAAGTCTATTTTGTTAACCATATCTATTTTTTTAACATTAAACCGCGTCGATATTGTTTATTCAATATCGACGTCAATTATCTATTTAGTTTCTTTATAAACGACTAATCCAGCAGAAGCTTGAGCAACTGGCATAATTTCGAGTGCATTGACATTAAAATGTGTTGGTGTGTTAACCAGCCATGAAACAGTGTTAGCAATATCTTCAGGTGTTATATAGTCAACCCCTTCATACACGGCTGCTGCTTGTTCATCATTACCATGAAATCTGACATTAGAAAATTCAGTCCCACCACACAATCCAGGCTCTATATTTGTGACTCTAATTTTTTTGCCTAACAAATCTGTACGTAAATTCGCACTAAATTGTTTAACAAAGGCTTTTGTTGCGCCATAGACATTTCCACCTTTGTAAGCATAAGTCCCTGCGACAGAGCCAAGATTAATTATGTAACCAAAGTTTCGTTCAACCATGCCAGGTAAAAGATGGTGAGTCAAATGAATTAAGCCAACTATGTTAGTTTGAACCATTGTTTCCCAATCTTCATAATTAGCTTGATAAGCGGGTTCTAATCCCAAGGCTAATCCTGCATTATTTATTAAAATATCGATAGGTTGAAACTCTTTAGGCAATTGTAACAAGATTGATTCTACGGCATCTTTTTTAGTGACATCTAAAGGCAATGCACAAAAATTAGCACCTAATTCTTCTGCTAACTTTTGTAATTTATCTGCGCGCCTTGCCACACCAATGACTTTATATCCATCATCAATCAATTTACGACAAATAGCCTGACCAAATCCAGAAGAGGCACCGGTAACTAATGCGATATTCATAATAAATCTCCTTATATTCTAAATATTAAATCTGAGTATATTCTTTAAATTATTAAATGAATAGACAAAAAGTGGCAATTAAATAAATAGATTAAGCCGTATTTTTAAAAAAATTTGTTTAAGATAAAAGGATTGTTAAAATATAAAAAAACCCGCTAGTTAAGCGGGTTGATATTTAGCGGTTCATTTGGCTGTTTCTTCAGAAGGCTCTTCATCTTTTAGAGGAACTATCAATGTATCAATATGGGTATTGTTGATAAGCTGACGAGCAGAAGACATTAACTTGCTCCAAAAGTCTTGGTGGTGACCACAAACGACCAAATCAATACTATATTCATGAATAGCTTCAATTAAGACTTGACCAAACTCGCCATTTCCAGAAAGAGTATGTGCAATCGGGTATCCAGCATCATCGGCTAATTTATTCAATGCAAGATGCGCATCTTCAGTAATACGATCTTTCATATCATTCATATTGATATCAACTAAACCAGTGTAAAGATCTGAATAGTTAATACCAACATGAATTAAGGATACTTGAGCATTATATGGTCTAGCCATAGAGACTGCTTTTTCGACAAGAACCTCACTTTCAGGTGATAAGTCAACTGCGACTAATATATGTTTATAAGCCATGATACTTTACTCCTTCTTATTGTTAACGTCCTAGTTAAGTTAAAATCAGTACTCTATTTTTACTACTAAATTAATTTTTGAGCAAGCCAAAAAAGTGAGCCAGATAACAAAATCGATATTGGTAGGGTTAATATCCAAGTTAATGCAATATTTTTAATCGTTTTACTTTGCACACCACCACCATCAACGATCATTGTACCTGCAACAGAGGAAGAAAGTACTTGAGTAGTTGAAACTGGCATACCGGTATAACTCGCAATACCAATAGATAATGCGGTAGTAATTTGTGCTGATACGCCTTGTGCGTAAGTCATACCTTTTTTACCAATTTTTTCACCAATAGTAATAGCGACACGTCGCCAACCAATCATTGTTCCAACCGCTAATGCAGACGCTACAGCAATAATTATCCAAATTGGTGCGTATTCAATAGTTTTAAGTAAATCATCATTTAATGATTTTAAATATTGTTTATCTTGTGAAGAGACATTGGGTTGCTTAGCCACGTGAGAAACCGTATCAGATAAGCATAATAATATACGTCGGGTTTGTGAACGTTGCTCGACGGTTAAGGATTCATAATCATTAATTTTATTGAATAAATTATTAGCAATGCCTAAAGTGATAAATGAACGGGAATAATCACAATGGTACTTATTCAGGTCGCCTTCAGGAATACTAGTATCTAAAGCGGGTTGTTTACCAATAACATTCATCAGATCATCATTATGTGTTACAAAGTACTCTTGAATATTATGAATCGCATTACGGGTATTGGTAATTTCATAAGTAGATGCGCCCATATTAACAATAAACCCAGCAGGAGCAATGCCCATTAAGACCAGCATTAATAAACCAATACCTTTTTGCCCATCGTTAGCGCCATGTGAAAAACTTACACCAGCGGCAGATATAATAAGCATTATGCGGATCCAGAATGGTGGTTTTTTCTTACCGTAAAGTTTTTCACGTTGTTCTGGCGTCATAAAGATACGTTCACGTTTTTTACTGCTTTTTTTACTTTGGCTTTTACGAGTCCAATACTTTCGCAGTAAAAAAATCATTAATCCTGCAAGCACAAGCCCAACAACAGGAGAAATAATTAAGGACAAGAAGATTTGTAACATTTTCGGAATATTTAATGCATCAATAATTGAGGTATCCATAATAAATGCATTTGCAATTGCCACACCAATAATTGAGCCTATCAGCGTATGTGAACTCGATGCTGGAAGCCCAACATACCAGGTACCTAAATTCCAAAGGATAGCGGCAAATAGAATAGAAAACACCATCGCAAGCCCATGTAATGAACTTACATTAAGCAATAAATCAGTTGGTAATAGGTGCACTATAGCATAAGCGACACTAAGACCACCGAGCAAAACACCAAAAAAATTAAACATACCTGCCATAAAAACGGCAAGCTGTTCTTTTAATGCTCTAGTATAAATGACTGTTGCAACCGCATTAGCTGTATCATGAAAGCCATTAATTGCTTCATAAAAAAGCACAAAAAATAGCGCCAAAACTAGTAATACAATGGTGGAAAATTCTAAATCAGCAAATAGATGTAACATAATATATCTTTCTGTTGTTAATAGCGCTTCTATTATCCTTGAGAATTAAGCAATGAGCAAAACAATTTTTATATTTTTCGTTTGGCATAGCGAGCAGCTAATACTGCACAAATCATTAATTGAACTTGGTGAAAAATCATCAATGGTAAAATCATTATTCCCATAACAGAAATAGGAAAGATAACGCTTGCCATAGGAATACCACTTGCTAGACTTTTTTTCGAACCACAAAACACAATGGTGATTTCATCTTCT
Source organism: Gilliamella sp. B2969 (assembly GCF_026536195.1). Taxonomy (NCBI): domain Bacteria; kingdom Pseudomonadati; phylum Pseudomonadota; class Gammaproteobacteria; order Orbales; family Orbaceae; genus Gilliamella; species Gilliamella sp. B2969. The sequence continues at coordinate 172,964 of NZ_JAFNOP010000001.1, read as the reverse complement.
TTATTAAAACCAAGCAACCGTGAACCATACGTAGTAATAAGTAATACAATGGTTAATAACACAATTGAATAGAAAATTATTTGTACCAGTGATAGTAAGCTAATTTCTGACCAAATACCATTTGCCACCGCATCACTAAAAGCAACATAAACCACCAATAAAATCGAAATACGATCAGTTTTAGAAATGACACTTTTATATTTATCTACCCATTTACCAATAAAACGTCTGGATAAATGACCAAGAATAAAAGGTAACATTAGCTTTAACATAATAGATGAAATTGCATCAAGCATACTCATAGAGCCTGATGATTGTGTATTCATTAATAAACCCACTAATATTGGAGTAATAAATACACCCAATAATGTCGATGCCGATGCACTACAAATGGCAGCAGCGACATTGCCTCTTGCGATTGAAGTAAACGCAATTGCAGATTGCACGGTTGCAGGTAATACACAAAGGTAAACAAATCCTTGATAAAGTTCTTGTGATAAAAAAGTGGGGACTAAAAAATGCATCATTATTCCCAGTACAGGAAAAATGATAAAAGTAGTGCTAAAAATGAATAGATGTAAACGCCAATTTTTTATGCCAGTTATGATGGCATCTAATGAAAGTTTTGCGCCATGCATAAAAAAAAGCAAACCAATTGCAAAGGTGGTCAAGTATTGAAACACAACTTTTGTTTGCCCTTCACAAGGAAAAAAGCTAGCTGTGATAACAACACAAATCAGTGTTAGCAAAAAAGGATCAATTTTAAAACGTTGTAGTATATTCATGGCGTTGAGTATAGTAAGTCAAAAAAAATCGCCACAAAAGTGGCGATATAAATGGGTAAAAATAATTATTCTAAGAAGCTACGAAGTACGTCAGAACGACTAGGGTGACGTAGTTTACGTAAAGCTTTAGCTTCAATTTGACGAATACGTTCACGTGTTACATCAAATTGTTTACCAACTTCTTCAAGCGTATGATCGGTATTCATATCAATACCAAATCGCATACGTAATACTTTCGCTTCTCTTGGCGTTAATCCAGATAAGATATCACGTGTTGCACTTCGTAAACTTTCAGAAGTTGCCGCATCCAATGGTTGCTCAAGTGCAGTATCCTCGATAAAGTCACCTAAATGTGAATCTTCATCATCACCAACTGGTGTTTCCATCGAAATTGGCTCTTTAGCAATTTTGAGTACTTTACGGATTTTATCTTCCGGCATTTGCATACGCTCTGATAACTCTTCCGGTGTTGGTTCACGCCCTATTTCTTGTAACATTTGACGTGAAATACGATTCAATTTATTAATGGTTTCGATCATATGAACCGGAATACGAATTGTTCTTGCTTGGTCAGCAATTGAACGAGTGATTGCTTGTCTAATCCACCATGTTGCATAGGTTGAAAATTTATAACCACGTCGATATTCGAACTTATCAACTGCCTTCATCAAACCAATATTACCTTCTTGAATAAGATCCAAGAATTGTAATCCACGATTGGTATATTTTTTCGCAATAGAAATTACCAAACGTAAATTGGCTTCTACCATCTCTTTTTTAGCACGACGAGCTTTCGCTTCACCAATCGACATTCGTCGATTAATATCTTTAATTTGCTCTATCGAAAGATTGGTTTCAATTTCGATTTGCTGTAATAAGTTAATTTCAGCTTGGATGGGTTCTTCAAACTCTTTTAAGCTTGCCGCAAAAGCACCTTTAGCAGTTAATGCTTTATTGAACCAGCTCATATTATTTTCATTGCCAGTAAAATGCGTCATAAATTGCTTTTTCGGCATTTTGCATTGCTCAACACAGATCTTCATAATCGCACGTTCATGCGCTCTGACACGATCCATCATACTTCTCATATTGTTAACAAGAATATCAAATTGCTTGCCAACTAAACGGAATTGTTTAAATATTTCAGATAGATTTTCGATCTCTTGTTGTGCTTTTTTATGCGCACGACCATACTTTTTGATCGCTTCAGATGTTTTATCATGCTGTTCTTTTAATTCAGCAAATTTAGCTCTAGCAACTTCAGGATCGATAGATACATCATCATCGGCTGAAGAGTCTCCCTCTTCTTCTTCGTTTTCATCATCGCTATCATCAAGCTCAATTTCTGCTTCACTGTCTTCAAGTTCTTCAGGTAACTCTTCTGTTGACTCTTCAGCATTAGGATCCACAAAACCGGTAATGAGGTCAGATAAACGAACTTCACCACTTTCAATTAGATTATATTGTTCTAAAAGATAAGTGATAGCTTCTGGGTATTCTGATACCGAAGTTTGAACTTGGTTAATCCCATCTTCAATGCGTTTTGCTATGTCAATTTCGCCTTCGCGAGTTAATAGTTCAACCGCACCCATTTCACGCATATACATACGCACAGGATCAGTTGTTCGACCTATTTCTGACTCAACATTTGATAATACTAATGCTGTTGCCGCTTCTACCGCTTCTTCATCAGGGACATTATCTGAAAGTAACAACTCATCAGAATCTGGGGCTTCTTCTAATACCTGAATCCCCATGTCATTAATCATTTGGATAATATCTTCAATCTGATCTGAATCAATAATTTCTTCTGGCAAGTGATCGTTGACATCAGCATAGGTCAAGTATCCTAGCTCCTTACCTCGGATGATCAGGAGTTTTAACTGTGATTGAGAATTTTGCTCCATAAAAGGTGTCCACATTTAGTTATTCGGTCATGTATATTGTATAGGTATAACTTAAAAAGTTTTATATTACCTATACCCAGTATATTTAGTCTTTTTTTGATAAAACAAGTATAAGCGTCGCTAATTCTTTTTTCTCTGCAGTACTTAAGCCTGAGACTCTCTCTTTTGCGATAAGTTCATCTTGTCTTTGGGTGAGTATATTATCATACAACTCTTTTAAAGTATGAGAAAAAATTGAGCTTACTTCCTCATCTTGATAATGGTACTCAAATGTTGCCAACCGGTTTAATTGCTTATAAAACGGTCTATTAATACATTCAGTCAATATCTGTGCAGTAGTTATATTTGGGTAACGCTGGCATAATTCAAGCAATTCAATAAAAATATCAATACCAGCTAATTTAACTTGGCGCATAACTGCAATATCAGTCACTTGTTTGGCAAGATTCGGATATTGAATCAATAAACCAATCAAAATACGCATAGTGGTTAATTTCATCTGAGATGCAGGTGCTATCTCAGTCACTTTATCTTCGCTTTTTTGACGACTTGTCGACATTAATTGCTCTATTTGAGTTACATCAAGTAACCCCAAATAACGCCCAAGTTGTTGCAATAAATTTAATCGAAACGCTTTGGCTTTAATTTGATCTAACAGAGGAATCGCTAAAGAACTTAATTTTGCTTTTCCCTCTGCTGTTTTCAAATCAACTTGTTTAAGCAATTCATCAAATAAGAATTCAGATAAAGTTGGCGCAGTTTTCAGATAATCTTCAAATCCATCTTTACCAACTTTACGTACAAAACTATCAGGATCTTCATCCTGAGGTAAAAAAACAAAGGTAATTTTTTTACCATCAATCAGGCAAGGTAATAAAACATTCAATGCCCGCCAAGCAGCACTGCGTCCGGCATTATCACCATCATAACAAAATATGACTGAATCGCTTGCTCTAAACAATAATTTGATATGCTCTTCCGACGTCGAAGTACCTAACGCAGCTACCGCATAATCTATACCATATTGTGCTAGCGAAACCACATCCATATAGCCTTCAACAACAATAAGTTTTTCAGGATTTCGGTTGACTTCTTGCGCTTCATAAAGTCCATAGAGTTGAAAACCTTTATGAAAGATTGGTGTTTCGGGTGAATTAATGTACTTCGCCGAATCATTAATGATTGTTCGCCCACCAAATGCAATTACATTACCTTGCCTATCACGAATAGGAAACATAATGCGTCCTCGAAAACGATCATATTGGTTGCCATTATCATTAGTAACTAACATTCCGGCCTGATTATACAATGTTGACTCGGCATTGCTTTTCACTACATTTTGCGAAGTTAAACGCCATTCATTAGGTGCATAGCCAATTTTATATCTAGCGATAATTTCATGATTCAGACCTCGTTGCTCAAGATAATGTTGTGCATCAATCGAGGTAGGTAATGCTAACTGCTGTTGGTAAAAATGAGTGATTTTTGCCATCAGTGTATACAGGTCTTTACGGACATTACGTGATTCAATATGTTTCGCTTGATCATCTTGCTTATTATCCGTATCAGTATAAGGAACACGAATTCCTTGCATACTGGCTAACTCTTCTATCGCTTCAGGAAACGATAAACGATCATATTGCATTAAAAAATTAACAACAGAGCCAGATGCACCACAGCCAAAACAATAGTAAATCTGTTTTTTTTCACTGAGTGAAAAAGAGGCCGTTTTTTCATCATGGAAAGGGCAACAACCAAAGTAGTTATTTCCTTTCTTTTTCATTTTGACGCGTTTGCCGATCACATCAAGAATATTGGTGCGAGCAATCAAATCTAAAATAAAATCGCGAGGAATAAGACCTTTCATGATAAAAATTCAACCGATATCAATGTTGGCATTACACAAAGACAACAAGCCGTATCTATGGGTACGGCTTGTTAAAAATTCTTTATATCAAAAATAGATAAAATTGATTTTTTATATCAATGATAATTTTCTGTATAAATATTAGTATAGACGAGTGCGACGAGCGTTTTCTCTTTCTAATTTTTTAGCATGGCGTTTAACAGCTGCTGCTTTAGCGCGTTTACGAATTGTCGTCGGTTTTTCATAAAACTCGCGGTTACGAACTTCAGCTAAAATTCCTGCTTTTTCACAAGAACGTTTAAAACGACGTAAAGCTACATCGAAAGGTTCATTTTCACGTACTTTAATTACTGGCATGTGCCTCTCACCTCAAATTTGTTTAATATCACAAAGGACTAAAAATTAGTGCGCAATTTTACCTCTAATATAACTATGTTGTAAAGTAAAATATCGAATTATTACGCCATAACAAATTAATTTGCTAATCTCGTAACACAGTCCGATAATAAAGCAATTCTTTACAAAGATAGTTAGGTAGTGTTATGTCATTATTTTTTACTGGTCAATATCCGCAACGACGTTTACGTCGCAATCGTTATCAGGATTTTAGTCGACGTTTAGTTGCTGAAAATCAACTGACAGTTAACGATTTAATTTATCCTGTTTTTATTGTGGAAGGGAAAAACATTACACAGCCCGTTTCATCAATGCCTAAAGTGAATCGTATGAGTATTGACGTCTTATTAAAAGAAGCGCAAGAAATTGCTAAATTAGGTATTCCTGTTGTTTCACTTTTTCCAGCCATTGACCCTGCGCAAAAATCCTTACTGGCTGAAGAAGCTTATAATGAAAATGGATTAGTGCCAAGAGCGATACAGGCTCTAAAGAAGGAAATACCAGAACTTGGCATATTAACAGATGTCGCGTTAGATCCTTATACAACTCATGGTCAAGATGGCATCATTGATGAACAAGGTTATGTACAAAATGACATCTCGGTTGAAACTTTAGTTAAACAGGCATTAATGCAGGCACAAGCAGGTGCAGATATTATAGCACCAAGCGATATGATGGATGGGCGTATCGGCGCTATACGTGATGCATTAGAACAACAGCAATTAGTTAATACACAAATAATGGCCTATTCCGCCAAATATGCATCTAGCTTTTACGGGCCTTTTCGCGATGCGGTGGGTTCTGCCAAAAATATCAAAGGTGGCAATAAAAAAACGTATCAACTTGATCCTGCAAATAGTGATGAAGCACTACAAGAAATCTATCAAGATATTAGTGAAGGGGCTGATATGGTTATGGTAAAACCCGGTATGCCTTATCTTGATATTGTACGGAGAGTAAAAGACAATTTTGCCGTACCGACTTTTGCTTATCAAGTATCCGGAGAGTATGCCATGTTAAGAGCAGCTATTGACAATGGCTGGTTAGATGAAAGAGCAGCCATAATGGAATCGTTACTTTGCTTTAAACGCGCAGGCGCTGATGGCATATTAACGTATTTTGCTAAACAAGTCGCAGAATGGTTAAATCATCAATAATTTTTCAAATTAACTAAAATCGACAATTAGCATTCAAACGTTAATGTCGATTTTACTTGCCGTTATAGGGGTTAAATTAAAGCAACTTACCATTATCAGTACTCAACTACCTTTTTATTTACTTACCAATCTAAAATGCTGTGCATAGGCTCAATTTATTTCTTTGATTACTTGCTAAAGCTGTTTATAACTTTCGTGCATCAGCGAGTTAAATAATGTAAAAAAGTTTAAGGAAAGCTATATGTTTATGTAAAAATCTGATAATATTTAGGCAGATAAGGGATAAGGGAGTAAACAATGAATGATCGATGAACTCATACCACTAGAATTGCATGAGCAGCTAAATGCTTTTCGTCACGATCTAGAAAAAATAACATCTCAACATATTGATGCTTGTCCATTTTGTGGCAAAAATGAATTTTATTTGATTCGCTCCAAACCCACCACAACTTATCGATGTAAAGCGTGTTATAAATATTTTACTGTAGCAGTCAATACACCTTTTAGTCGGCTAACGCCCTTTAATTGGTTAGAAATTATTTTTATTAACCGTATTCAAAATCAAAGCTATAATACCATAGCTAACAATTTAGGATGCTCAGTTGAGAAAGTGATGCGACGAGATCACGCGATGATTGATTATTTAAAATCGCATTATCACGCATTGTATCAATGGTATACCAAAAAACAACAGAGCTGCTTAAATCCGGTTTTGATTAAACAACATAAAGTCGTGAGTGAAAAAATAACAGCTTTGCTCAATGTACAAAACCCAACGTGTATACACTGTGGTTCAACTGATACCACCAAAGTTGGGAGTCGTACTTGTTATCGTTGCAAGCGATGCCGGCATAGTTTTAATATTTTAAACGGCACCAAATTAAATCGTTTGCCTAAACCCGAATTATGGTTGCAGTTTATCGATTTACTTGTTGCTGGCGAAACTAATGCACAACTTGAGAAAAAACTAAAATTAACCGATAACACAATAAGGAGCTGGCGATCAACCTGGTGCACCATGATGAAACAATGGAACTGTGATGCTCTGGCGATCTGGTGTCAAAGCCATTAAAAAGAATAGATGAATTGATGATTTGAAATATTAACAATTGAAACTAAAGAAATAATATCTTTTAAATATTAACATAAATAGAGCCAATAATATGAAAAATTACATAACTTATATCTCCATTTGTTTATTAGGCACCGCATTATTAATAGGCTGTGATGATAAAAAAAATGGCACAACAACCGACACAACAACCAATAAAAGTGTTGAGACTAACAACAATAGCAAAAGTAATACCGATCAAAACACATCTGCTGATACCACAAATACCGTAACGACATCTAATGCGCCTTCAACGGTAAACTCAGATGAACAAATAACCAAACCATCACAACAATCTACCCCAAAATTAACACTCAGTATTATTAACAGCTATCTTTTTCATACTGAACCAGAATTATTACCCAATAATAAACTGATTAAACAACAAAAAATCCAAAGTTCAGCAAAGAGTAATAAAATCATTAACTATAATGCACAAGGTTATGTAGCTAATTACAATTTAGAAGGTCTTCATGGTGAAGTTAATTATGATACAGCTAAATACATTTATGGCATGAACAATACCAAAAATGAATATGATATTACTTTTGATTCAGAAAAAAATATTTTGGGTATGAAAAACAATGATGGTGATATTGTTGCCAGTTCTGAATTTGATGAACAAGGGCATCTGATTGAAACAAATCTATCACATTTCGCCGAAAATAACGTTATTTTCAATAGTAAAATTGTTTATGAAAACGATCGTGTCGAACTCGTGTTGTATAATGCCTATGTACCTGTTGATAACAAAACAAGATTTCCTGTTTTAGCACAAGAAAAAGACATCGTGTACAACGCTAACAATCAACTTGAAAAAACGATTACCAAAACATTTAAATTAGCATCAAATGGTGACATCATTATTAACGATAAGAACCAACAGGAAGTAGAATTAACTGAAACATGTACTTACTCTGATTATAATGAAAACAGCGACTGGACCAAAGCGGTGTGCGTTACTTCAGGTGAAGAATCCAAAACTATTAACTTAACAAGAACAATTGAATATCAATAGACAATATGCCTATTGATATTAACGTGAATATGATTAATTTTCACCAAATTCGTCATATTCACGGCAAAGTACGATAGTATCTTCAATCAACCTTCTTGCTATGGTGCCATATTCCGGAATTTTAGGTAACTCGGTATAGTGATACCAATTAGCGTCGACAAGCTCATTTTTATCAATAGTAATATCACCACTTTGATAATCAGCTAAATAAGCCATCATAAGTGAATTAGGAAAAGGCCAAGGTTGCGATCCGACATAACGAATATTCTTTATTTTGATTTGTGATTCTTCAAATACTTCACGCTCAACGGCCATTTCCATCGTTTCACCAACTTCTGTAAAACCAGCTAATACCGTATATAAATTATCTTGGTTATGTCTGACATGCTTAGCTAATAAAATTTTATTTTTATCGCGAATAGCGACAATAATAGAGGGTGAGATTTGTGGGTAATAGCGCTCTTTACAATTCGCACACATACAGCACCACTCTGTTTTACTGATATACATTTCATGCCCACAATAACCACAAAATTTATGTGAACGATAAAATTCAGATAATTGTACAGCACGACCCGCCATGTTAAATAATGTCTGATCACTATTGCCCAGCAATGGTCTGATTGAACTCATTGAATGGCTCATTTCTTGGCAAATTAACCATGCAGTTTGTCCTTGCCATTCCCCTATCGGCTGAGCAAGTAAATCATTAAAACAGAAATCGTTTGCACGACCGACTGGTACCTCACCATTAGGTAACCATAGTCGTCCATTTTTACTTACAAACCAATAACCGCTTTCGTTACCAGTTAACTTAAATTGTTGCTGAATGTTCATATCAATTACACCAAAAATAACAATTAAAAAGGAGGGTTTTACCCCTCCTTACAATTAATATTATTTCTTTTTCTTTTCGTGAAGTCCCTTTTTCTCAAGTTCCCAGTAAATTATACGTTGCTGAGCAATCGTAAATAAGTTACTTACGATATAGTATAAAACTAAACCTGACGGGAACCATAAGAAGAATACTGTAAAGATTAATGGCATATAAGTCATTAATTTTTGTTGCAATGGATCAGTCACAGGTGTTGGTGACATTTTTTGAATTAAGAACATAGTTCCGCCCATTAACAACGGTAAAATATAGTATGGATCTTGTGCGGATAAGTCATAAATCCAAAGCGCAAACGGTGCATGACGCAGTTCAACAGTATTACCTAACATATAGAACAATGACAAGAAAATCGGCATTTGGATAATTAAAGGTAAACACCCTCCTAATGGATTCACTTTTTCTTGCTTATAAAGTGCCATGGTTTCCATGCTCATTTTTTGTCTATCATCACCATAACGCTCTTTTAAAGCTTGTAAGCGAGGTTGCAGTAACTTCATTTTTGCCATAGAACGATATTGAGCACGCGTTAATGGGAATAAAATACCACGTACAATAAAGGTGATAACAATAATTGAAAAGCCCCAATTACCAATAAAACTATGAATAAATTTTAGTAGATAAAATAGTGGTTGTGATAAGAACCATAACCAACCATAATCGACAACTAAATCTAAGTGATTTGCCGTTTGTTTCAATTGGCTTTGAATTTCTGGACCTAACCATAATTTAGCTGCAATCGATTCTGAGCTACCCGCTTGAATCACTGTCGATTGCCCTTTAAAACCAATTGTTGCTTGTGAATTTTTAGCTGTAGCACGTGAATAAAAAAGATTGCTTTGATCTTGAGCCGGCACCCAAGCTGACGCAAAGTAGTGTTGCAACATTGCAACCCAACCTGTTTGAGTCTCGACCGCTAATGCTTTATCTTTAATATCATCAAAACTGTATTTGCTATAGTTGGTACTAGAGCTTGAGTAAGCAGTACCACGGAACGCACTTAACCCTAAGCCGCCGCCACCTTCAGTTGTTGCATCGTCAGGTAATTTTATAGTTTGTTTTAATTGACCATACATTGAAACTTCAACAGGTGAACCACTTTGGTTGTTAATGTCGTATTGAACGTCGATAGCATAATTACCGCGATGTAAGATGTAGTACTTGGTATAAGTCACACCATTGACTTGATAAGTAAGTGGTACACGTAATTCATCTTGTCCATCAGCTAAAACATATTCTGTTTGCTCAGTTTGATATATCGGACGTTTTGAACCTTGAGAGGCATTATCTGGACCATCTTTACCGGTTAAGCCACTTTCAGCGATATAAATAAAATCAGGTCGTGAAGTCAGTAATTGAAAAGGCGTACCTGAATGTAAAGTCTGCTCATATTTTAATAATTGAGCCGCCTGCACATCACCACCATAGGTATTAATAGTTAGTGACAGCACATCAGATTTTACAGTAATTGTCTTACCTAATGTAAAATCTGTATTGGAATCTTCTTCACTTACCTGCTGAGTTAATTGATTCGTAATCGGCGGTTTAGGTGCATGATCATCTTCCCATGCTCGCCAAATTAAAAAAGATACAAAAAGTAAAACAATGACTAAAATATTACGTTGAGATCCCATTAGTGTTTTTCTCTATTGGTTTTAGTTTTTGGAGGAACAAGATCTTCTCCTCCTTCATGTAAAGGGTGACATTTTAATACACGTTTGACCGTTAGCCAACCACCTTTTATCACTCCAAAGCGTCTTAGTGCAATTATTGCATATTGTGAACATGTTGGCGTAAAGCGGCATTTAGGACCAAATAGTGGGCTTATAATACGCTGATAAAAACGAATAAATAAAATAAAAATGTTAACTATCAAAGTTTTACATGCAATAATGTGCTGTTTTATAATTAATACAATTTTATCTATACGCTTTGTTTTTCGATAATTCGTTGACATAGTTTCTCTAACGTCGCAACAAGTTTTTGATTATCTAATTCTATCGCTGGCGATTTAGCCATCAAAATAAAATCAATATTAGGAAACTGGTGTTGATGGTGACGAAAATACTCTTTCGCTAACCGCTTAATGCGATTACGTTCATGCGATCGTTTGATCTGCTTTTTAGCTATGGCAAAACCTAAACGACAATGGTTTAAAGTATTCTTTCGTGCAACTAAAGTAAGAAATGGCGAACCCGCTCGAACAGATTCTTGGAATACATAATTGAAATCAAAGGGAGTTAGTAAACGTAACTCCCGAGGAAAAGTGAATTTAATCACTCAACTTTAAATCAGCTAGCAACAGTTAAACGAACACGGCCTTTAGCACGACGGCGAGCAAGAACTTGACGACCATTTTTTGTTGCCATACGAGCACGGAAACCGTGAGTTCTATTGCGTTTTAATACTGATGGTTGAAATGTGCGTTTCATGACGATTTATATCCAAATCTAATTTATCAACAAGTTGTAGAGTTTAAACCCTACAGCATTAATTAAAGAGGTCGGAATTATAGAATCTATTTTAGATATCGTCAATGAGATTTTCATAGAGAATTTCATAGATGATACATTATCGTAATATTTTTATCACAATCGTTGGTGGTAAAAAAGATAGCTATTTGCTATAGCGTAAAACAACATTCAAGCCTTATCCATTTTACACATAATACATTATGTCAATATTAGCCTGTTAATAACATAGACAATATGGTTTGGATTAATAACATTTAGCCTAAAAGGTATTTAATCATGATCAAATACCAATAGGAAAACACTAATCATCAACAGCAAGTACGCGCTTACTCTTTTCACCACCAATTTCACGCGCTAACTTAGGTACTAAATAACCCGAGACTTTTTCAGCTAATTGTTTCATTATTTTTTTGGCTTGTTTATCTTCAACTAAAAAATGCGCCGCACCTTGCACTTTATCGAGTAAATGAATGTAATAAGGTAAAATACCGATATCAAAAAGTTTATTACTCAGCTCGGCTAAAATGTCTGCATTATCATTAATTTTTTTTAGTAACACACTTTGATTAAGTACTGTAACCCTATTTTGTTTTAACTGTTTGATTGCATCAGCAACATTATCATCAATTTCATTTGGATGATTGATGTGAGTAACCACGATTATTTGTAAGCGACTTTGCATAAACAATTGACAAAGCGTGGTAGTGATTCTGGAAGGAATAACCACAGCTAACCGAGTATGGATACGTAATCGTTTGATATGGGGAATTTTCGATAACGCATCAATTAAATTAGCCAGTTCGTGATCTTTTGCCATTAATGGATCACCGCCTGAAAGAATAATTTCGTCAAGTTCAGGATGATTAGCGATATAGTCTAGTGCTGCACTAACATTTTTTTTAGTACTTTGGTTATCATAGTAAGGAAAATGTCGTCTAAAACAGTAACGACAATTAATAGCACATGCCGTTTTAGTGATTAAAAGCGCACGATTATGATATTTGTGTAAGAGTCCAGCAATGTCATTATTTTGCTCTTGTAAAGGATCTTCACTATATCCATCAACTTTTAACATTTCGCTGTCACTACAAAGCACTTGCAATAAAAGAGGATCGTCGTTATCACCTTTTTTCATTCTATGAATAAATGCCATGGGGACACGCAGCGGAAATTGTTTTTTCGCCTGTAACATTGATAACGAAATAGCGTTAGGATCCAAATCAAGATAACGATAAAGCTTTTGGATATCGGTTACGACATTAGCAAGATCAAAAATCCAGTCATCTTTGTTTGGTAGTTCAACTTTTTGCTGTATAATATGGCTCATTTTTTGTAATTCAGAATGATAGTTGGAGCTTTTATGGCATCTTATAGTACTAATGAGTTTAAAGCCGGTCTTAAAATAATGCAAGATGGCGAGCCTTGTGTAATAGTTGAAAATGAGTTTTATAAACCCGGTAAAGGACAAGCAATTAACCGCGTTAAAATTAAAAAATTACTTTCTGGTAAAACTGTCGATAAAACATTTAAATCAGGCGAATCAGTTGAAGGCGCTGATGTTGTCGATATGAACTTAACTTATCTATACACTGATGGTGAGTTTTGGCATTTTATGAATAATGAAACATTCGAACAACTATCTGCCGATGCTAAAGCGGTAGGCGATAATGCAAAATGGTTAGTTGATCAAGCAGAATGTATTTTAACTTTATGGAATGGTCAACCTATCGCTGTCACACCACCAAACTTTGTTGAACTCGAAGTTGTTGAAACCGATCCAGGTTTAAAAGGTGATACAGCAGGAACAGGCGGTAAACCAGCAACATTATCAACTGGCGCAGTAGTACGTGTACCACTATTTGTACAGATTGGTGAAGTTCTTAAAATAGACACACGTTCTGGCGAATACGTTTCACGTGTTAAATAATACGGATTTACTTAAACATAAAACTTGTTTTTGTAACATCAATGAATAAAGAGGCCGAATTAAGACCTCTTTATTTTAAATACGCTAACTAATCTCAAATATTCAATTAACTACAACATTTAATCAAACTTTCACTGATTATTTAGCACCAATATAATTCAGCTGACGCCAAGATTCATAAACCACCACCGCAACAGAATTAGATAGATTCATACTACGGCTATTCGCTAACATCGGAATACGAATTTTTTTATCTTGCGGTAAAACATCAAGAATAGTTGCTGGCAAACCGCGTGTTTCAGGCCCAAACATTAAAAAATCATTGGGTTTATAACTCACATCACTATGTGGTTTTTGCCCTTTAGTTGTCAAAGCATAAATCTGAGTAAGCAAATCAATTTGATTACTATCTAAAAAATGATTCAAATTTTTATAACGCTTAACATCAACAAACTCTTGATAATCCAGTCCAGCTCGTCTCAATTTTTTATCATCCCAAAAAAAGCCCATAGGCTCTATAATATGTAAATTGAAGCCGGTATTAGCACAAAGTCGAATAATATTCCCAGTATTAGCTGGAATTTCGGGCTCAAATAAAACAATATTTAATGCAACATTAGACACAACAATATCTCTTTAGTGTTTTTGTTTTTGAATTGGCAATACTATCACAATTCTTAATCCACCTAAGTGACTTTTTTCAGCTTTAATTGTGCCGTTATCTCGTGTAATGGCATTAGAAGCAATAGATAAACCTAAACCAGTCCCGCCCGATTCTCGATCACGGGCCTCACTTGTTCGATAAAATGGTCTAAAAATTTGTTGTAGCTCATTGTCGGCAACCCCTGGACCATCATCATCAATAGTAATGATGATGTCAGCCTGCTGAACAGTAAAACTGACTATAATTTGATGATGAGAATAACGAAAAGCATTACGAATCACGTTTTCAACGGCACTACATAATGCGATGGGATAACATAAAATACCCACATCAGGAAGCGCTTTAGCAATAGAAAAAGTCTTACCAATTTGTTCAGCTTCAAAAGTGGCATTTTCTAACACTGGCTTAAATAATAGATTAATTTGTTTATATTCTCGCACTTCATTATTTTTATATTGTTGTCTTGATAAAGATAATAAATCACCAATCATTGCATCAAGTTTAATCGCTTCATTATTAATTCGATTCACTTCATTACTTTCACCTTGTTTACGACGTAATAAAGAAACAGCTAGCTGTAATCGAGTTAATGGTGTACGTAATTCATGAGAAATATCGGAAAACAAACGTTGCTGTAATTCCTGCATTCGCTTTAACTCTCTTAACATATGGTTAAAACTTGCACCTGTTGCTTTATATTCCGAAGAACCTATCGTTTCAAGTTCTGGCCATTGTTGCAAGTTTCCTTTAGCAACTTCGTCTGCTGCTTGCTTTAAGCGTCTTGCTGGTTTTGCAATACTCCAAGATAGCCATAGTAAAAATGGCGAACTTATTAACATCATGAGAGTTAATAGCAAAAGAGGATGATCAAAAATCAGATTAACAAATTGTGACTGCGCATCTGAGGAAGGTTGTAAAACATACAATCGATATTGATCATTAGCATAGTTAATCAAAAAAGGGCCAATGATTTCTTGTGAGTCATAAATTTTTTTAGCCGGATCTGCAATATTATGTGATATTTCACTAAAGTTTTTAACTAAATCAATATTTTTAGTATCAGCAGTTATAAATTGGTCATTGGGCGTAAGAATGAATAAAAATTGCCCAGGCTTCTGATAATTATCCATCACAACAATAAAACGCATCCACCAACGAAAGCTATCCTTGGGGATATGAGTAAATTCTTGTTCAATTTGATTAGCAAGTATATTACCTGTTTCTCTTTCTCTATTTGCTAAATAAGTCAAATTTCTCGAATCTAAACTCGGCAATAATACAATCAGCGCTAAAAAAAATGCGATAGTGAGTAGGAAGATAGTGAAAATCCGAATAGTTAAACGATCAAAAATCCACATATCACCAACACCTAAATTAAAATATTACGTCAATTTTGTAACAAATCATCATGACTATCAATAACAAACAAATATCCTTTTGAACGTAGCGTTTTGATCCAAGGCAATCCATCGCTACGCGGTGGAAGTTTTTTACGCAAATTAGATACATGTACATCAATCGAACGAGCTAGTGGAATAAACTCTTTACCTAACACAGTTTCGCTCAGCGTATCTCGGGATATTATTTTACCACCATTCTCAAGGAGCTTAAGTAAAACTTGAAACTCAGTGCCCGTTAAATCGATATATTGATCATCATAATAGGCTGATTGCTGTTTACGATTTACGGTAAGTTTATCAACAGTATATTGTAAAGGTAAATTACTATCATCATTTACAATATTATCCCAGCGCGTTCTTCGCAATAATGCATTTATTCTTGCAATGAGTTCCCGATCGTTAAATGGCTTTAAAATATAATCATCAGCACCCAGTTCAAGACCAATAATTTTATCCATTTCATCGTCTTTTGCTGTTAAAAATATAACTGGAACAGTACACTTGCTTCTAAGTTGGGATAACACATTAAGACCATTCAGTTCTGGCATCATTATATCAAGTAGAATCAGATCAAAAGTTGAATCAAACTTTTCTAAAGCTTCTTTACCATTATTTGCTGTTTCAACTTGAAAACCTTCTAATTCTAGTAGTTCGCATAATAATGAGGCGATTTCTGGATCATCATCAACTACAAGCAATTTACTCATTACAATCCTCTTTTATTCATTTATCGCATTTATTTTTTGGATTAAATATAAAATTTGTATTTTCACTCAATTATTATATATGCAAAAAATGATAGTCTGGTTAATAATATGGTAAATAATTGTTAATTTGCATAATTTAACACCTTTACATTATGAAAACCTTGTTCAATTAAATACAGTGCTTGTAATTTGCTCATGACCCCCCTTGCACAATAAAGCAAATATTGTTTATTTTGATCCAAATCACCGAATTGCGTTGCCAATTTATAAAAAGGAATTAACTTAATTTCAACATCGGCTAACTGTAAAGGATTGTCTTCTTGCTCTTCAGATGAACGAATATCAATAACAACATGATTATTGTGCAAGGTAGAAACGGTCTCAACTTGCTCAATTGAAGTATCTGATTGCTTAGCTATTTCTCGAATATCGATATTTTCAGCTTGTTCGACGGCCTTATCAAGTATTGAAAAATCGAAATTTAGCTCTTCTGCTTCAATTTTCTCTTTCACGGCTTTTACTGTTGGGCTTTTTGAAATTACGCCACAGAATTCGGGCATGGTTTTAGCAATATCTTCTGTGCCAATTTGCCGTGCTAAGTTAATAATTGTTTCTTTATCATGGGTTATCAATGGTCTTAAAATTAATCTATCGCTAACATTATCAATTAAACGTAAGTTTGTTAATGTTTGGCTTGATACTTGCCCTAACGCCTCGCCGGTAACAAGCGCTTCAACGTTATAACGCTGAGCTATTTTTGCTGCAGCACGAATCATCATCCTTTTTAAGATAACGCCCATTTGACCATCATCAATTTTTTCTAGAATCTCACCCACAACGTTAGAAAAATCAATGGCAATAAAGCGAACTTTATGAGATGAACCAAACCGTTCCCATAAATAGTGAGCCATCTGTTTAACCCCAATTTCGTGAGTTTTTCCCCCTAGATTGAAAAAGCAATAATGCACTCTACAGCCACGCCTAATTAACATATAACTGGAAACACCTGAATCAAATCCTCCTGAAATAAGTGATAAGACATCTTCTTGAGTTCCAGTTGGAAAGCCACCTATTCCACAGTATCGGCCTTTAACTAATAATAATTTATCTTTATCAATTTCAAGGTTCACCGTGATATCAGGTCGAGTTAATTTAACTTTGGCTGAGGCAACATGTTGATTTAATCCGCCACCAACATAACGCTCTACATCAATTGAAGTAAAATCATGTTTTCCTCGACGTTTAACTCGAACACAAAACGTTTTGTTTTCAATAAGAGGAGCATAGTAATTTAATGCTTTTTCGTAGATGTCATGGACGTCAACATAAGTGAGCTCTTCAACGGCTAAGATATGATGAATACCAGGAATACGCATTAGATATTCTAAAATTTGATTTTCACTATCGACAATTTTTGGGCGAACTTCAATATAATCCCAGTGACGAATAACCGCCACTTCTTTAATATGATTTTTGAGAATATTGCGAATATTACTGGTTAATATTTTAATAAAACGTAAACGTACAGAATCACTTTTGATGGTAATTTCAGGGAAAAGCTTAACAATAAATTTCATAAAACGAGCATGGACTATAACTAAAAATGGCGTCTATTATACTGATTTTCACAAAAAACACACAACCGAATATCGCGATATCAATTTAAACGGGTCGGCAATATCATTAAATTAGACTTAGCCATAATATAAAATTGTTTTGAAAACTGTTTACTATATTGATTATATAAAAAATATGAAGATTAATTTAAATTTTTAGTAAAAAAAGATTTTTATTAATTTTAATACCAACGCTAAAAAATATTAGTAGTCATCGATTTAAACACTTAAATCTTAAATTATACCAACAATAACTTAAATTTTACTTGCTTGTTGGCGAGTCTTTCGCTAATATTTCGCAAAATTAAATTCTGTTGTATAACACATAAAAATTGACAGGTTGAAATGTACGAACTTTTGATTATCAGTTATTTGATTATCGCAGTTGCGATCATCGTTTTAGTTTTAATCCAGCGAGGAAAAGGCGCCGATATGGGTTCGTCTTTTGGTGCTGGTGCATCTGCAACGTTGTTTGGCTCATCTGGAAGCGGTAATTTTTTAACTCGCACAACAACGTTACTCGGTGTTTTATTTTTTATACTAAGTATTATTTTATCTAATTTGGGCAGTCGCAGCCATATCACTTCTAGTGGTGAGTTCAATAATATTGAAGATAATGCTCCTGTAACCACGCAACAAACTACAGGTCAAGCACCGACAGTAGATCCTGTTATTCAATCTGAGAATAAAAATCCAACATCAGATATTCCAGAATAAAAACGGCGCCGTGGTGGTGAAATTGGTAGACACGCTATCTTGAGGGGGTAGTGCTCTAAGGGCATGCGGGTTCAAGTCCCGCCCACGGCACCAATTCAATATTCAGTAACATTCTTTAAAATTCTTTAAACCACATCAAAACCTGAATAAACAAGGCTCAAAGCCTGTTTTACTATTTCGTAAGCATCAGTAAGATACATTTACAACCAAAAATAATGGGGGTATATTTGGGGGTAGGATAAAGTACCTTTATAATTAGATACCCCCAAAGGTGAAAAATGGCTATTAAAACTACTCCTTTGACTGATACACAAATAAAAGCATTAAAAGCCAATAGTAAGGATAAAAAGTATTTTGACGGTGGAGGTCTTTTTTTGTTAGTCAAATCGTCAGGAACTAAATTATGGCGATTTAAATATAAAAAACCCATATCAAATAAAGAGACATTATTATCTTTTGGTAAATATCCAGAAGTTTCGCTACAGCAAGCGCGAAAACAACGCGACGAAGCGCGCGAATTAATTAAGCAAGGCATAGACCCCCAAGAACATAAAGCGGAACAAGAACAGCTTAAGCAAGAAGCAATCTGCAATACATTCTACTCCATGGCTGAACGATGGCTTAAATTCAAGACAGAACAAGGACTAGAAGAACAAACTTTAAAAAAGGCTTGGCGTTCATTAGAGAATCATGTATTCCCTTACATCAAAGACATTCCCATAAACCAAGTAACTGCTGTTAAGGTAATCAATGCTTTACAACCATTAAATAACAATAATAAATACGAAACAGTAAAAAGAGTTTGTAGGCGAATCAATGAAATAATGTATTACGCTGTCAATATGGGAATTATCGATAATAACCCTCTAGCCAAAATCACCGACGTATTTAATAGCCCGAAAGTAAAAAATCAGCCAACTATTCCCCCTACTGAGTTACCGCAGTTCATGCAAGCTTTAGCTATGGCAAAGATTGAATTGCAAACCAGATGCGTGATTGAATGGCAGTTATTAACATTAACGCGACCAAGTGAAGCCGTAGGGGCTAAGTGGGAAGAAATTAATTTAGATAAAAAATTATGGAGTATTCCTGCCGAACGCATGAAAATGGATAGACCACACAATATACCTTTATCACCGCAGGCAATAAAAATACTTGAGATAATGAAATCTATTAATCATAAAAGCGAGTTTGTTTTCCCAACAGCAAGACCGCCTTATAACAAGCCAATGAGTAGCCAAACCGCTAACATGGCAATAAAGCGCATGGGATACAAAGATAAGTTAGTTGCGCATGGATTAAGAGCTTTAGCTAGTACCACTTTAAACGAACAAGGCTTTAATTATGATGTCATTGAAAGCGCGTTATCGCATGTAGATAAAAACGCAGTAAGGCGAGCCTACAACAAAGCAGAATATGAACATCAAAAGCGTATTATGCTTGATTGGTGGGGTGACTTTGTCGAGCAAGCCAGTAAAGGGAATGTCTCACTATCAGGTAACCGCAATTTAAAGTTAGTTAATTATTAACTATATCGTGCCCCATATTTGGGTTACGCTTTCAATTATTAATCAGATCCACTCCTCAGATGTGAGGAGGCTTTTTCAAATATCATTCTTAACATATACCAGTTATTAAACTGGTTTTTTTATGCTTACCCCCATTATTCTAAACTTTTCATTAAAAGTATTCACTACTATTCACCTTTTAAAATTAATTAATATATATCAATATATTATATACTTATTATATATATTTTTGGTGTTCACTAGTATTCACTAGTGTTCACTACTATTCACATTTAAATATAATCTTGATCCTATGATTAACCAATTGAAATATAGAAATAATTCTATAACCTCTATTTCTGGCTAAAATTAAAATATATATTAATCATGATGTTAAAAATAAGTGATTTTAAGGTTGATCATGGTTACTATTAGAGGTATTAAAATTGCAATCTGCTAAAAAGCCAGCACATTCATTGATAGTAAAAAAACTATTTCAATTCGCGGTTTTGCATAAAAATGAGGGTGAGCGGTGTAGAAAGATTAGAGTTATAGAAATTTACTACCCCCTCACTACTTGGCTTGAAGAATTTAAGGACACGTTAGAAGCAATATAATTACTTTGATTGCATGGGGTGTTTTTACAAATAATACTTTTAATTAATATAACTACATCTAGACTGATTAGAATTATAATTCTGTCAGTCCATAAAAAAGAGAATGGTACAATATACTTTGATGATTTAGAGACACGTTAAGAAAGAATGAAACAAACAGAAAAGAAAAAGATAAATCGCTACTTTCATGGTGTACCAAACATAAGATTAATTGTATCGATTGAACAATTAATAGTTAATGAAATAGACGATCTTATTAAACATGATAGAAGTCATCCAGCCAGTAAGAACCGTTCTGAGTTTGTGAGATTGGCGATTGTTGAAAAATTGAGGAAGGATTGAAAAATATGAATCAAAATGACATTGCTTTTTGGGGGATGATTGGCAATTGGTTTACTGGATTGGCAACATTTTTAGCTGTGATTGTATCGCTTTATTTAAGTTCTCGACAGACTCGAATAAAATTAAAATGCTTTTTTGGTGAGAGAATTAAAATATTAAGTGATGGCACTAATTTAGGAAAATGTATATTTATTAAGATAACTAATCTTTCTTTAATTCCTATTAATATAGATCACCAACTTGGTGTAGGAATTATAACAAAGAAAAGGTATTTACGTTTTTGGAAAAAAAAGAAAGTATGGACGCTTAGTATT
Source organism: Gilliamella sp. B2969 (assembly GCF_026536195.1). Taxonomy (NCBI): domain Bacteria; kingdom Pseudomonadati; phylum Pseudomonadota; class Gammaproteobacteria; order Orbales; family Orbaceae; genus Gilliamella; species Gilliamella sp. B2969. Next base: position 151,545 of record NZ_JAFNOP010000001.1, on the reverse strand, counting down.
AATTCGAGTAATGTTTCTGGTAGTAAAAATAAACTTTCAACCGGTGAAACTAGTGTAATGTGGATTGATTTTGATCAATATAGAACTAATGAATGGTATAGGTATACGGCAAAAAAATTATATAGAGATGGAGTGAAACCAAACGAAATTGAATGTTATGTTTATATTAATAATTCAATAATTTATAGATTTCCATTTGATTCTGGTGTACTTGAACATTTAACATTACAATATAAAAAAATAATAGATGATAGCTAGTTTTATGTATATAAATACAGATACTATAATATCTCTAAAAGCATATAACTGCATTATTTGCGTCTTTAGCTGATCTATTAACAATAAAAATAGGTATCCAAACAAGTATCCTGTAAAAAGGTATTTAATAAATGGATACTAATTTAATAATAAAAGGCAGTTATCTTTATTACGAAGACAGCTAAAAATTTACCTATTTGCTAACCATGCTAAAATAGCCTTTTTTTCTTCATCAGTGACTTCCCTTGGCTGAGTTCTGCCTAAATTTCTAACTTTCGGCTTAGACATTTTAAAGCCGTTAGCGATTTGCGTTTCAACAATAAAAATCTCACGAAATGTTAATACAAACTCGCCACTTGTATTTTGTTTTTGAGTAAGCCCAACAGACGTAAGTATCATGTTTTTATACTGCCGTGTATTTGTTTGTAGCGTTACGGGCTCACCGCTTCGCTGTATTGCTAATAGTTTTTCGTGTGCATCAGCAATGCGATCTGATGATAAACTATTTAAAAGTGGAGATTGATAATCGGGTAGAAAATCTGCTATCACTTGATTAGCCGCTTTTTCACCAGCACTGCGTGATGCATAATAACGCTTAACCATATTTTCAGCTTGAGCAGTAACCGCTTTAATCGGCATTGGTAACGGATATTCGGAAAAATTAACCCCTGACATTTTATCAAATGAAAATGTATTAGTTTCGTACCCGACAACTAAACCATAAACGGTTACCTCTTTAGGGTCTAATACTGCATGGTCTGCAATATTAGCTCCATTCTCAATTGGGTTTTCAGTTACCCGCAATTTTGATGCATGTTGTTCTACAGTGTTAATATCAAGATTAAAGGTAAAATTATCACTGATTATCAAACCGCTGTCTTTTGATGATTTATTTAATATAGATTGAAACGCCATTTTTCTATAACCTCTAAATATTATTTTCATCCTGTAATATTAACATAGTTTATTTAATGTATATAAATACAGTGCTATAATGTACCTAACTGTATATTAATGTATTATTTGCGTCTAGGCTGATCCCCGAACATTCGCAACCCTAGCGAACTGGCGCAAATATCTATTAGGGGCGTGAGGGGCGTATGGATGATACAAAAAATAATATAATTTTACCTTATGTTGAAGCTATAAAAATCAAAGATGTTTCGTTAGCCTTAGGTTGTTCTATTGATGATATTATCGAATGGGCACGTCGAGACTTAATAAACTTATGTATTGATATTAACTCTCTTTATGGTGAGTTAAGTATTTCTTGTAGAAGAGACGCTCCCGTTATAAATAATTATATTAATTTGCTAAATGAAATTAATAAAAAGTATCTAGATTATAACCGCAAAAGCATTACAGATTTTGATTTTCAGGATTTATTCAAATTACTGCCTGCAAATAATAGACCTTTATATAATAGAGGTAGATCATTAATGGATAAATATTTAAAAAATGAGAGCGATGAAGATTATTTTAAATTAAGATTTTTAGGGAAAGGTGAAGGTTTTTGGATATTTGATTATTATAATTTAAAACGCCAAAAAATAAGAACTATTAACTCTCAAGAATTTTTTAAAGTACGTAGTTTAATTTTAAACTATAAATATTATGATGCAAAATCATTGCCTCAAAATTATGCTGAAGGTTTGAAAGCAAGTTTCTTATTATTTGATGAGATTCTTGTTTCAAGCGATGAATTTTATATTCATTATCACGATTTTAATAATTTAATAAATAATAAATTTGTTCAAGGTAAAAATGACATTAATAATATAAAGGAAAAATCACTAAATATAGGCAAGCCCCCCCATTTTTATAAGAATTTTGCCATCGATACGGCTTACTTAACCAGAAATAAGAACCCTCAAAGTAAAGTTGCTGATATAGCAAGGAAAATACATCTTACAATTATTGATAATTTTAACTCTGTAAACCCCCCCACAAAAGATACTATTTCTAATTGGCTTTATGAAATAAAATTAGGTAAACCTACAGAGAAAAGTAATAATGATTTTGAGTTAGTTATTCCTGAGGAATGGCGTGATTATTTTGAATAAAATGGAAACTAATTTAGTAAAATGGAAATTATTCATTTTAATATATAGAAGCATTCAATATATTAGTTATTGATAGTAAATTAGCTAATTAACTGGGTGTTTTCCATTTTGTTAAATGGTAAATTTTAATATTTAATGTAATGCATGTTTATTTACACAGTTATATTCTATATTTATCTTTTAAATACAGGAGAATATAACTAATGACCAACCAAATCCTATCCAAAAAAGAAGTAAAAGCCTTACTTCACTTCAAAAGTGACACTAGCCTTTATACGCTAGAACAGAAAGATGAGACCTTTCCCCAAAGAATCAGAATAGGCTTGCGTCGTGTTGGCTATCGAGCTGATGAAATTTATTCTTGGCTTGAATCTCGCAAAGTAGAACGTCGCGAGGTGGCATAATGGTGATAAAGCAAAACCCTTTATATGACGAAATAGTAAAGGGCTTAGATTGGAACTTAGACGCCTCCAATCATAGCCAATCTTGCTATAAGTGTCTACCTAAAAAGCCGAGAGCTTACCTATTAATTGCGTGTACTGGTGACAATGGTATTACAGAAAATGAGATATTGCGCACCTGTAGGCTTTCTAGCGGTAGAAATTACTGTTCAGAACTAGAAAGAAAGTTAGGCATCACATTAAAGCGTATGGATGAACCTAATACCGACGGAATGGGCTCACACTATCGCTATTACCTAGCCAATAAGGAAGATGCTCAAAAGGTGGTTAATCTGATTCTTAGTTATGAAAATAGCTTATTAACTGAATCGGATATCAGCCAAATTTTAGCACTTTATCCAAGTAAAGCAGCTTAATTAATTGATTTTATAGCAAAGCGCATTTTTGCGCTGACGGTATCCCCTTGCCTAAATTTAGCTAAATGGGGATTTTCTGACACGTTAGGAGTTATAGAAAATGACAGATTTTAATATTTTAGTACCAGTAACAGAAACGAAATTAAACGGAAGATTACAACAAACAGTTAGCGCAAAGGCTTTACATAATTACTTAAAAGTAGGAAATGATTTTTCAACATGGATAAAGGGAAGAATAAAAGAATATGGGCTTATTAAAAATGATGATTTTTTAATCTTTGATTCATCAGAATTCAGGAATCAAAGTACAAATAATGAACAACAAATAAAATGGACAACTAAGCGAGGTGGAGACCGTAAAAGTATAGATTACATACTGACAATCGGAACCGCTAAAGAATTAGCAATGATTGAAAACAACGAGAAAGGTAGAGCGATTAGAAAGTACTTTATCCGTTGTGAACAGCACCTTAAGGAAATTGTACCAGCAATCCAGAAGAAAGAGCTTAAGCGGTTAAAAGCGCGCATTGAGGTAGCAGATTATAGCCGTCCTATGTGTGACGCATTAACTATACAAAGGTTATCGCAAAGTAAAGAGACTAAACCACATCACTACACTAATGAATTTAATATGATTAATAGTATTGTGCTTGGTATGTCCGCCAAAGCCTTTAGAAAATCAAATAATCTTACCGGTGATATTCGTGACTATCTTAATGAGCAACAGCTTAATCACCTGGCCTACTTAGAAAAATCAAATATTACTCTAATTGATATGGGGTGGAATTACGAAAAACGAAAAGCGGAACTTATCAAGCTATCACAAAGCTATATGATTCGGTTATTGGGTGAGGTAGCATAATGATCTTACAAGCCAATTTAAACCATTTTAACGCCCTAGCAATAGGGCAATATACCCAAACCCTAAATAATCGCTTACTAGATCAAGACAGTACGATTAAAGCCATCCAAAAGGTGAAATCTTTCTTCTTGGTCAGCAATGAAGATTTTATTGATATCAATAGCCAATCAAATAGCTACTTTTTTGTAACTAATTTAATTTTCCGGCATATTAGGCAAGATTTTTCGGTGGTCACTATGCGCGCGTGTATGTCCTTTAAAATTCATTTCATGGGGTTGAATTTAAAAAGTAGGTTTCTTGAGTCCATAAAAAGAGAAAATAAGGAATTTAAGGGAATAATAAAAAAAGAACCTGATACAAGAATAAAACAAATACCACCAATCAGCGGTATTAAGTTAAAAGACTATTTCTTATCTAATTTAGCTAGTTTTTCGCGACAAGTAGCAATAACCCAAGCAGAGAAGTTAGTATTCTCTTTCTTGGATTGCTCGTCTATTTGTTCTATTAAGTCGTGGGGGAAGCGGATTGCTTTTCTATCAGATTTATTATTTTTGTTGCCTGTAGCCATTTTTATACCTAAAGAATACTTATTAGTGTGCAAACACTATACACGATCGTTAAATAATAAAAAAGGCTTGACGTGTGACCACACTATAAAATATAGTGGGCACACACCTAATAAATTTATTAGGTTAAGAAAAACAATAGCCCGAAGTATTCGCAGTACAACGAGCTATCTAACCCAACCATTAACAGAGGTAATGATTATGGCTAATAGTAATGATACCCTACGCCCTGAAAATGGGCAACTAGACCTATCTTGTTTATTTTCTGTCTTAAATCTTTATAAGTCGAATATTCCTGTCGAACTTTTGTCACAAGCAGAGGACCATTTTGAAGAACTACAACAATCGATTCTATGGGGAATCGGTGCGATAGGCAATTTAATGTTTTGGGCTTGTGAAAATGAGGATTATACCGAGCAAAGCCTTAAAAATGATATGCGTGATTTGGGTTATTTGTTCATACAATTAAGAGATTTAGCTTGTTTCGCGACCAATCAAATGAATCTACTTAATACCAAACTTAGCAATAAGGGAGGTAAATAATATGTTGAACTCTAATCATAAAATATCAATCAATCGTGATATTAAATCAAGTAAAAAATACTTGCACAATCTCAATCATTCGGGCTATATTGATAGTGCCTTAGCAAAATCTAAGGTCAGGATTGGAACCCTGAACAGTTACTTGGCGACACATGACGCCCAAAGCGTCTTTTTTTGTGTCAATGCTTGCGCACACCTATTTATCAATATTTCTTCTATGGTGGCGTTAATGGGGCATCCGAAAGGATGGCTGGGTCACCAAGTAACCAGTAGTTCCAACCCTGCTAACGTCACCGCCAACGAGATTGGAACCTCTAGCGGTGATTATGTAAATCATTACTTGGAGGCTGTCACTATGACTACTATCCCTACCCCTATTATATCCACTCAAAAACTATATAAATTCTATGACCTATCAACGGCTCAAGTAGTCCAAACAACGGCAACAACCGAACACCAAGCACGCAAGAGCCTAGGCAAATCATCCCTTATCTTTATTGCCAGAATCCGCTTGTATCCTATAGTCGAACGTTCCCAAAATTGGGGAGGTTACATCCATGACTGATAAAAACTTTAAATTAATTTGTGATGTTGAATCTAAACTTATTCAAGTTCAAAGCATGGCTAAAATCGCCTTAAACAACACTAATCACAAGTATGCAGGATATGACGAGCCTTTTATCGAGCAAGACGATATGAGTAATTTACTATGGGCTATCGTTGATTTAGTAGAGCAAGCTTTTGATGAGCTACAAGAGTACGGGTTAACGGAGGGTAAGAACAATGGCTAATATCTCAATGGACGCGATAAATACAATTAACTCTAAACTTGGACAAGCTAACGCTATAACAACCCTTTTAATGTGTGATTGTGATTCTAACACGCCAATTAATGATGAATTAAGGGATTATGCGCTTAGTGCTATTTTTGACTTAGTTAGTGATTCTAAAGCCTTATTTAGAAGTGAGACAGAACGTAAAGGGGCAAATAATGAAAGAGTTTAATTTTATCCATAATGATAATGGAACTATCACGGCATTAAGGCTTAAAAATAACAAGTATGTAGAGCTACTTTCTTTTGGCAAGGATGAAATCCCTAGCCTGCTCGCTGATGTTACTAAACGACTACCGCCCAAAGTTAGACGGTATATGGAACAGATTAAGGGGTAATCATCATGAATAATCAACAAGAAGTAACCGTAATTCACCATAGTATAGTCGATTCAACTATGGCGATTATCGCAGGTTTATTTTTAATTGAGCAGATTAATAAAAATGGTGCAAAGGTATTTATTCATGAAGAAATCAAGATTGATATAGACATGGATTTAATTGTCCTTGGGCTAAAAACCGTCCTTAAAGATTATTTTATTGAAGACTTCGGCGAACCTGAGGGATTGAACCGCACTTATGGGGTGTTAAAGGTGATGTATACCGAAAGCAAGGATAAACCTATGGAGTTAACACAACCAGGGCGTGAAATGCTTGAATCATTGTTTATTGATTTGGTCATAGACATTAAAGCCGAATCTAGCGCGACTATTCATTAAGGGGATGTAATGAAAATAAGTGAAATTACAGCCCAAGCGGTAGATAAATGGAATTACATCTTTCATTCATTAGGTATTGAAGTGGGCAACGGTAAACATTGTCCATGTCCTATGTGTGGCGGTAAAGATAGATTTCGGTTTGATAATCAAAATGGACGAGGTACTTATATTTGCAATCAATGTGGTAGTGGTGACGGCTTAGAACTGATTAAACACTATTATCATTGTGATGCTAAAGAAGCATCAAATAAAGTAGCGGAATGTTTGAATCTACCTAATCATAGTAACCAAATACGAGAAAAAACCGTATTTAAAAAAAGAGATTCTGAACAGTCGTATAATAACAACATACCAGATAATCCCGTATGTAAAAAAGTCGAATATTTACTCTCTAAAACAACATTAGGACAATCTGAGTACCTCACCAAGAAAGGATTAACCTTTGATTTACCCTTGTTAGATAACGGGCGCATTTTTGCGCCTATGCTGAATCTTCGTAATGAATACGCAGGTGGTCAATTTATCGAACCTGACGGTGGTAAACACTTAATGAAAAGCTCAAATAAAAAAAGTGCTTTTATTTTAGCCAGCTCAATTTTGAGCAGACCTATAGAGGTGTGCGCAAATTTGCTCGCACATAATGAAATTATTATTTGTGAGGGTTTAGCTACAGGGATATCAATAGCGGAATTCCGCCAACAGTCTATTGTTATATCGGCCATTGACGCGGGCAATCTTATTCATGTGGCCAAGGCTATTCGTGAACTAAACCCTACCGTTAAAATCATTGTCGCAGGTGATAACGATATTGACCAAAGCCCGAATACGGGCTTAGCTAAAGCAATAGAAGCTGCTCAAACGGTAAATGGTTATTACTCCGTTCCTGATACAGATTATAAATGTGATTGGGATGATTATAGGCAACAATTTGGAAGCGATAACGCTTTGGCTCATTTTAATAAAAACCTCATAAAACCAGAGTTATCCACCATGACAAAACATAACATGCAAAACGAGTTATCAAGCATGAACCTATCGCAAATGGCATCGAGCCAACGGGCTGAACTGCTCAATCAATATTATGATAATAACCTTGCGATTAATCTTACTACCGATGAAATCTATCACTATCAAGATAACGCATGGCAACCTATCAACGATAAAGTGTTAATGCGAACGTTAGCCGATTTATTTACCCAATCAGGCGAACCATTTAACCCCTTAAGGATTAGCTCCGCAGTTGAATCGCTCAGGTTATCACTACCTATAATGGGTATACCTCAAAAAGATTTAATCTGTTTTAAAAATGGGGTGTATGAGCTAAAAAGCCAAACCTTTAGACCACACAATAAGCAAGATTGGCTATTAGTCAGTAATGATATTGATTACTACCCTGCCAAAGAAAAGGAATCTTTTGATACTCACGCGCCCAACTTCGCTAAATGGCTAAAAAGAGCATCAGGCAATCAAGATAAGGCTAAAAATATCTTAGCTGCGCTATATATGATATTAGCCAATCGGCATGATTGGCAATTGTTCCTAGAGGTTACAGGCGCAGGCGGTAGCGGTAAAAGTGTTTTTGCTGAAATCGCGACTATGTTAGCAGGTAAAAGTAATACCGTGATAGGCACAATGGACGCTTTAGAGAAAGCAAGAGATAGAGCCTTAATTGTGGGTTATTCATTGGTTATATTACCAGACCAACCGCGCTACATGGGCAGTGGTGCAGGTTTAAAAGCAATTACTGGAGGTGATGAAGTCGCAATAGACCCAAAACACAAACAGCCGTACTCTTGTAAAATTCCTGCGGTAGTCTTGGTTATCAATAATGAAGCCATGAGATTTAATGAACGTAACGGCGGTATATCTCGGCGCAGAGTAATCTTTCACTTTGGCGAGGTCATCCATGAAAAAGAACGAGATTTAAACTTAGTCAGCAAAATAGAGCAAGAGCTCCCCTCAATTGTGAGGTTGCTATTAAATGAGTTTATCAATCCAACAGAAGCCAAAGAAAGACTACACCAGCAACAACAATCAGAGGAAGCAACCGCGATTAAACGCGAATCTGACCACCTAGTCGATTTTTGTAGTTATCTTAATGCGCTTGATTATCCTAATGGGATGCTAATTGGCAATTTAGGCATAATACCATTTAACCCTCAGAAATATTTATATCATGCTTATATTGAGTATGTCCGAAACACAGGGCTTAATAATCCACTGTCCTTAAGTGGATTCGGCTCATCGTTAAATTACGCCATAAATGAAAACAGAAAGGCATACATTAAAAAACGAACTAATATAGGGGTAAAAACTAATTTAGAAATAAACCCAGATATGTGTAAAGACTGGCTACCTAAAGCTGAAGAGCCTAGCTAGTAGCTCAAATTGAGCCACCAAAATAAGACCGCCCTAGCTGGCGGTTTTTTATTGAGTGAATACCTAAAGTGTACACTTGTGAATAGGAAATCTTGAAGTCTTCACCGTTCAAACCCTTTTAGAATAAGGCTTTAATCGAGTAGTGAACACCGTGCATACTTTTTTATAAAATTTTATTTTTATGGGGGGATAGGGTAAATTTCTACAGATTTTAGTCATCTAAACCGCTCGCCCTTTTTCATTTTAACACTAACCCGATTTTTTTAATTTTTATGCTGTTGTGTGTCAGGATAATAATACTAATTTATGGGGGGTCATTTTTTGTTTTGGGGGTACAAATGGGGGTACAGCAAACAGAAGAAACAAACACAATGCTTTATTAAAAAGGATTTAAACAGTGCTTTTCAAGTCCCGCCCACGCACCAATTCAATAATCAGTAACATTCTTTAAAATCCTTTAAACCACATCAAAACCTGTATAAAAAAGGCTTAAAGCCTGTTTTACTATTTCGTAAGCATCAGTAAGATACATTTACAACCACATTTTTTAGTTATATGTTTAGTTATACAAATCTCGTATAACTACCGTTTTAACAAATACTCAAATAAAAACAATCAAGCCTAGCGATAAAATTACTCATTGTTTGACAGTATAATAGATATTTACGAGTTAAAACGAGTTATAGTAAAAATAATCCCCCCAAAAAGCTACAAAGATATAATTCAAATATCTCGCTAACAATATAAAAAATAGATAAAATCGAGTAATTTTGGCGGGTTGCAGTTAAATATAATTCAAAATTAAAAATTATGATTAATAGTTTTATATAAAACAGCATAATGCTAGGATAGTCATTAATAAATTTTAACAGGCTAAATATCATGCAATATAATCCTAAGTTAACACCCAAAAAATGCTGTAATATGGACGATATTCGTTCAGAGATAGATCAGATTGATCACACTGTTATTAAGCTATTTGCAGCTCGCTTTGAATATGTTAAAGCTGCTAGTGAATTTAAAAAAAGTGCTAGTGCTGTAGAAGCCAAAGCCCGTTTTGACACTATGCTTGAGCAACGAAAGCTTTGGGCCAATGAGTTAGGACTAAATGGTGATATTATTAAAGCGTTATATGCTAATTTGGTTCGTTATTTTATTGATGAAGAATTAAAGCAATTTAAAAATAAAGCAAAAAAAGGATAGTTTGTCTATGGCTTATACCAGTAAACAACAGTTATTGAATGAAATAAACAAAACCGCTAAATTGTTTATTGAAGAATTTAATACATTAACAGAATCGCAAAAAGATCAGTTAATTCATGGTGTCGATCGTACTCCTGCGCAAATGATTGCTTATCAGTTAGGATGGTTGGATCTTGTTAAGTCTTGGGATGATGATGAACTTGCAGGACAAACCCCAACATTACCAGCAGAAGGCTACAAATGGAATCAGTTAGGCAAATTATATCAACACTTTTATAAGATTTATCAGGATTATTCATTACAAGAACTAATTACATTATTTAACCAGAAACTTGTTATCTGGAATAATTGGATTGAATCTTTGGATGATGATACGTTATTTATTAAAGATAGACGTAATTGGACTAAACCTTTCCCTGAATCTTGGACCGTAGCGCGCTTTATTCATATTAATTCTGTGGCACCGTTTAAATCATTTCGAACCAAAATCAGAAAGTGGAAAAAGTTAAGTGAACAAGTTTAAATATAAATTAATATTAATGTAATCCAAATAGGAATGATATGGCTTTTTCAGAAACAGAGCGACAACAATTGTTACAGCTAAAATTTGTGGGTGGCAAAATTATTGACAGACTTGAACAAATGGAACTTGATTCTTTTGATAAATTACGCCACGCCACTTTAAATGAAATTCTAAGCAAAGGCGCATTATTAACAGGCTCAACTTGCTGGAAAAACAGCCATCAAGCTAAAACCGCCATAAATAATATTTTGTATTTAGTTAAACAAAACGACAACAGGTAAACATAATCGGCTTCTTGTTTTTTTATCATATTGTTATTTGATAAATCGAAAGCTAATGAGTTATAACACTATGATAAACATTGTATTTAATGTTATTTAGTATAAAATTTGCTTAAAATTGTAATAAGCCATTGATAAAGGATAAAGGAAATAGAATGTCTATGTTAAAAAAATTTTTAGTTTGTTTATTTGTATTTTTTAGTAGTTCTTGCTTTGCATTAGATCATATTGTTACATTTGTTTGTACTGGTAATACGGGACGTAGTCCAATGGCTGAAGCCTTGGCAAATGATTATGTAAAAAAACATAATCTAAATATTATCGTGCAATCAAGAGGTGTGAATGTTGATCCTAAAGAAATCGCACCAGAACAAGGGACAGTGACGGTATTAAAACAACATGGTATTGATATCTCATCACATAAAGCAACACAATTAACAAAAGCGGATATTGATAAATCAGAATATTTGCTGACTATGACACAAAAACACAAAGCAAAAATTTTAGAACAATATCCGCAAGCAAAAGGTAAGGTTTTTACATTATCTGAGTTTTCTACAGGTAAAAATGAAGATCTTTCAGATCCCTATCAAAAACCTTTAGAGGCTTATATCAAAGTAGAAAGTCAATTAAATGAATTTTTGCCATTGGCTTTAAACAAAATAGCTGACAAATAATCAATTAATCCCTTATTAACATAAGGTGCCTTGCTGCTTTAGAATAGCAAGGCAAAATTTTCTATATAAAATACCATAAAGTTCAAATAGCAATATCAAATTTCATTCATGTTTTAGAAGTTATAGCGATTGATAGATATTACTTGTTGACAGATAAGTGTAAATCTCAAACTCTAAAATTTAAGAATCTACCTATGTGAAAAATCAGAATTGGCGTTCATACCGTGAAGAATAAAATTGAATTACTGCAAGCTGACATTACTAAAATTTCGACAGATGCTATTGTTAATGCTGCTAATACCTCATTGCTAGGTGGGAGTGGCGTAGATGGAGCAATACACTGAGCTGGCGGTAAAACCATCCTTGAAGAATGTATAAAAATCAGAGAAAAACAAGGCGGTTGTAAAGTTGGTGAGGCCGTTATCACAACGGCTGGTAACCTTCCAGCTAAATATGTTATACATACCGTTGGTCCATGCTGGAATGGAGGTAAAAATAATGAAGAAGAATTATTAAAACAAGCTTATCTAAATAGTTTTAAGTTGGCATCTCAGTATCCAATTACCTGTATATCTTTTCCTAATATTAGTACTGGTATTTATCGTTTTCCTAAACCAAAAGCAGCACAAATAGCATTATCAACAATAAATCAGTGTTTAATGCAATATTCAATAATCACAAAAGTGAATATTGTCTGCTTTGATATTGAAAATTATCATATCTATCAAGCTATGATTTAGCATTAACTTTGTTAAAAAACAAAGAAAAAAGTTAATTATCACTGATTAAATATCAGTTATCCAAAAATAAGAGTAGAACACTTTTTAAAATGATAGATATTGACAAGGATTTATTACTAGTTAATTAACTAATAGAAAATTAGAAATAACATCTTCGTCGATTAAAATCGACGAAGATGTTAACCTTAAAAAATAGTTACGCAAAGCCTTTTAAACCAACCACATGTACATGTTCTTGGTTATTCATTACTTTACGCACCAGTTTATAAGTAGTCCCTTTTTCTGGGCTGATATTTTCTGGCGCTGCTATAATCAGTTGCATTTCGAGTCGTTCACACAGCTCAAATAACGTGGCAATCGATTTAGCATCTAGGCGAGCAGCTTCGTCTAAGAATAATAAGCGACATGGTAAAATATCTTTATTACGTAGACGTTTTGATTCTTCTTCCCAACTTTGAATGACCATCAAGAGAATTGACATACCGGTACCAATGGCTTCACCAGTTGATAATGCGCCACTTTCCGCACGCAACCAACCATCAGCACCACGATTGACTTCTACATCCAGCTCGAGATAATTGCGATAATCTAACAGCTCTTCCCCAATATTTTGTGCAGTTCGTTGCCCCATATCAATATGTGGATTCAAACGTTGATAAAGTTTAGCTAACGCTTCCGAGAAGGTAATACGATTATTACTAAACAGATCTTGATGCTCATTTTGATCATCGGCTAATGCTGCTAATAATGATGAGTGCGCTTCACGAATGGTAACATTCAAGCGTACACCATTAACTTGTCCAAATGCCACCGCCTGTAGACCTTGGTTGAGCATACGAATACGATTTTGTTCACGTTGGATAGTTTTTCGAATAATGTTTGCCACACTTTTCGAACTTATTGCTAACTGTTGCTCACGTGAGGTTAATTCTTCAGTTAAACGTGATAATTCAATTTCCATTTGCTCAATTGCTTCAATTGGATCATCTGTTTTGACAATATCTTGACGAATTCGTTCACGAAGATGTTTATAAACCGCAATATAAAATTGAATTTTGCGTTCCGGACGTTTTGGATCTTCAGATAATCGTAAAACATCACGTAAATGTTCATTATCATTCACAGCCAGACGTAATGAGCCCAGCGCCTTATCTGACATTGAGCGCAGTTCATCAGCACTTAAATAAGCTAATTCTCGACGATGTAATCGTCGTTCAACGCTATTTTCTTTGACGAGTCGTAAAACTAAGCACCAACCAGCTTTGGCTTCAACAACCTGTTCGCGTAATTGTTTATAATCACGGAGTGTTTGAGCTAAACGTTTTTGCATTTGCGTCATTTCGCTTTCACACATAATTAGTTGTTTTTCTAGCGAACTACAGTGCTGACGGTTACTGTTTAATTTTTGATGGATCTCATCACGACGTACCCTAGCCCTCTCTTCGGTGATGGCATCGGCTTTAACACCAATTTGTTCAATCTCTTTATGCAGTTCATTAAGCATGTCACGTTTAGTTTCAAATGCACTTTTTAATGAAGCTAATGTTTGATTGTACTGGTTATACTTATCTTGATACTGCTGCATTTGACGACGAGCATCGGTTCGCTGTGCTTCTACAATATCTAACCGAGCACGTAACTTTTCGTTCAAATCAGCATTTTCATTCAACATGCCGGCTGAATCTTCATAACTAAAATGGGCTCGGCGTTGCATCACTTCAGTAAGCGCAAACACCTGTTGACGAATCGTTTGTTGTTGCGACTTAACGGTATTATATTGCTCACGTAACGCTTCGTTCTGTTCTGGATCACTTTGTAAAACGGCCACAATAGGCTCAAGCTCAGAAACCGTGTGACGATTGCGACCAACATATTGTGCAGCATCTTGTGCTTCGGCAACTTGTTCGCGTAGATCATCAACTCGATCTGCTAAATCTTCATCAGCTAATAAATGCATTTGCGCAACTAAACGATTAACCGTTGTTAACTGCTCTTTGCAATTAGCTACCTGCTGTTGATTCTGCTTATCTATTGCTTCTTGCGAGGATAATTGACGCTCAATCTCATTGCGTCTTGTCGCTAATTTTTGAGCTTCAGCTTCGGGATCGATATCAAAGGCAACCGATAAATATTCACCAATAAATTGACCCACATTTTGTTCTATACGTTGTAATTTTTGTAAATCAAACGAGATAGTGGCATAACGTTCATGAAGTTCATCACGCTCTGCCGATAATTTTTCCAGATGAACTTCACGAGCAGCTCGGCCAAATAATGGTACCGTTGGAAAGCTGGAAAAGCGCCATTGACGATCACCAGTTTTAACCAATACCGCTTTATTCATCTCTTCACAATCAAATACACTGTCGTCAAATGAAGAAGGATCGCCTTCAATAAAATAGATATCTTCTGGGTAATCTTCTTCGCTAGCTGTAAGATTTTCGAGCTGGGTTTTGACTAACGACAAATCAGGTACCACAATCGCTTGTCTTGAAGGACCATATAATGCCGAGAAATAAGGCGCATCGTCAATAGTCACATCTTCATAAATTTCTGAAAGAAGAACACCATTAAACCGCTCAGCTAATGCCGATAAACGGCCGTCATCAACACCACTAGGTTGATTGAGTTGTTCTATTTGTGTATCTAATTGAGTTCGTTTAAAGGTTATCTGATCGCGCTCTGTAACCAATGTTCGTTCTTGCTCAAGCAGCTGCTGCATATGTTGCGTGACAGCTTGACTGTGGGTAAAACTTTGTCCGGTTTGTTCTTGTAAGGCAATTAAAGCATCTTGTGCTTTTATCCACATTGGTGCTTTTTGTCGATAATCGGCTATTTTAGATTGAATTTGTTCAAGTTCTTGTCTAAATTCAATGCGTTTTTCACTAGATTGATTAGCAAGCTCCGCATTTTCATCTAACTGAACTTCAAGTTCCTGTTTTAGTTCATCAAGTTCATCATAATTAACATGTCGACCAATACGTTTGCAAAATTGGTTTAATAATGATTCTGCTTCTTTTTGTTCAAAAAAGCGTTGTTCAAGCTCATCAAGCTGTAATTGTAAATGTTCAGCTTGTTCAGCTTGATAACATTGTGAAGGCCATTGTCTTAGTGCTTCTTTAGCAGCAGTAAATGCTTCACTACGAACAACATCACCAACCAGTTTTATTACAAGTTGATAAGCACGATCAAACTGATTAATTGCGGCATCAGAAACACTTAATCTTTGTTCAAGTTCTAAAACTTGCTCTGTAATCTCTTTTTGTTTTTCAGCAAAAACGTCAAAGTGATTTTCAATATTACTGATCCCCAATTTTGGTAATTGGCATAAAGACTGTGCATTTTTCAAAGCTTGCAAAGCTTGTTGATACTGAATTGCCCGTGTTTGCTGCACATCAAGAGCTTGTTGATAATCAGCTAATTGCGTTTTTATTTCATCCACTTCTTGTTCAGTTTGTTCAGCCTGATCACGGTAGCTTTGGTACTGTTCATTCGCTTCAATGACAACTTCATTTTGTTCTTCAAGTTTTAGATTAAGATCATCTAAGTCCGCTTGATAGCGATCAATTTTTTCTTGTTGGCGTAAAGCTGTTTGCGCTAGATTAAGATGGTCATTTGCCGCTTGTAAATCAGTTTCTAGGTCATTTTGGGCTTCTTGAAACTCTTTGAGCTCTTTTGCCATTTCAACTTGACGATATTGATGACTGATTAACAAATCTTGCGTTTTAAACATATCTCGACGCAAACCAAGTACCGATTCAATATGAACACGACGCTCATTAGCATGGCGCATATAATCCGCTGCCACATAATTTGTTGATTCAGTAATCAGGTGTTTAAATAGATCGCGATCAGATTGCGTAACGCGAATCGCTTCTAATGTCATGCGATTTTCACGTAGTGCTGCTTCCATATCCTGAAAAGCTTTACGTACACCACTATTTTCAGGAAGTAAGTAATCACGAAGTGAGCGGGTAATGGCACTTGAAATCCCACCATAAAGTGACGCTTCAATTAATCGGTAATATTTACTACGATCAGATGAGGTACGTAATCGTTTTGGTAATATACCAAAATCAAACATCACTGAGTGATAATCAGTAATAGAGTTAAACTGTTTAAAAATCACGCCCTCTATTGATTCAATTTTATCTTTTAACTCAGGCAGTGATAAGATTCGTGCTTGTTTGTCGTTTACTCTTTCTGTCACTAATTCTGTTGGTTTGATTTCAACAGGTAAACCTTGTATTAAAAAAGGTTTAATATCCACTTTTTTATCACGACCCGCAACTTGCTGTAATCGAACACCACATATAATCCGTTGGTGACGTGAATTGATCACATCAAGCATCGAATAACAAACACCGGGTTTTAATTTACCATGTAGACCTTTATCACGAGAGCCTGATGTTGCACCAGCTTCGGTAGTATTACGAAAATGTAATAAGGTTAAATCTGGAATCAACGCAGTAACAAAAGCCGCCATGGTGGTTGATTTACCAGCCCCATTCCCCCCAGAAAGTGTGGTGACAAGTTGATCTAATTCAAATGTTCTGGCAAAAAAGCCGTTCCAGTTAATTAAGGTTAAGGAGTGAAATTTTCCGTGTTCAATCATAATTATTCAATCTCCTCGTTAACTTCATCATCTTGTTCATCATTATTATCATCTAAGATGAGTGACGATTCAATTTTGATCGCTTCACCATCCCGAATTAAGCGTAATTGTGCTTCTTGCGCATCGTCACTACTGCGCACATCGGCGCCAAAACGGAAAATAGATTCATTAATTCGAAAACGGCTGCTGTCATTACCGACAATAAAAAAGATCATACCTAATCTACGCAGACGGTTTAGGGCTGTTTTAACTTTATCAAAAAGTTTTTGCCGATCTAAATCCGATCCGGTTGAACGTTGGTTGACTAATTTAAGTAATTTACTTTCGTCGGCTAACGAAACAAGCTCATCAAAGAGTTCTTGTAAAGTAAAAATGCCTTCATGCGCAAGTCGTTCGGGACTTAAATAGAGGTAACAAAGCACTTTACCAACAAGCATATCTAATTCTGATAGAACAGAACGAGGAATTAATGTTGTTGATCGAGGACGAAGATAGAAAAATCCTTCAGGTGCACGTATTAGCTCAACATTATAGCGTTGATAAAATTGTTCAAGTTCAAGTTGAAAATCCATTAAAAAGGCATGTTGATCGAGTTCATCAATACCTATATGACGCCCAGAACGAAGCAAACTATCCAACTCAGGAAAAATAGGATTAGCAATCGCTTGAGCTAATTTTACCGGCATGTATTTATCGATTGACGCTTGAGAGCTCGCTGCAATACGCCCTATAACCTCATCAATATGATGAGCGGTTTGTTCTAATTCTTTAATATCTGTTGATGACATGTGCTTGTACCTTAGCTCCATAATCGTTGATAGGTTTCCATTCGGCAGGAATACCGAGCAAATCATCTTCGGCAATACCTAGACGAATAGCTTGATCGATAAATAATCTTGCAATATCAAAATGTTGTTCACGTGGGAACTGTGCTAAATAGCTACGAATGGCAACACTTATATCGAGTGGTTTATTTTGTTGTTTAAAAACCAATAAATTTTGTTCAATATGCGCAATAATGTGTTCTTGAAGTTCTTCAATCATTTCATATTCAAGTTCTGATGGTAATTCACCTGTAACTTCAGCTTCATGTAAAGCAAGTTCTTCATCACGCATATCAAGTAGACGGTCGGCATTAGCAAAAGTCAGTGACCAAGGTAAATCAAAATAGTTCTGAATCGATTTACGTAATCGTTGAGAAAAGACGCGATTTTTATCTAAGTCAATTGCTGTACGGATAAATTTATGAACGTGTCGGTCATAACCTATCCAAAGATCTATCGCTTTTTGCCCCCAACCAATAATTCGATCTAGCTTACCTTGTAGATCAATTACCACGTTATTAATTTTATCTAAATCAGGATTATCTAATGTCGCATCTTGAATTAACAATAAACTGGCTTGAAGTTTATCACCCGCCGCTGCCAGCGTATCTTGCAATTCGCGTAATGTTTGCGAAGTTTCGGTTAATAGCCCTTCACAACTGGTAATAGCAGCTTGCCAGTCTTGACTTAATAATGCCGAGATATTTTGTTTTACATCGGCTTGCTGCTCATCCATCACACGTTGAGTAATATCAATACTATCAAATATTTCAGCAACTGAATATTTTAGTGGAGCAAACACATTTCGATGCCAGTGTAAGTCATCACCACCTTCAAGTGCTGCATCAGCAGCTCGTTTTAACTCTTGAGCAACAATGGATAATTGGATAGACAAACGTAACGTTGAAAACTCCCGCTGACGAATATAGTAATCAGAAATACCAATACCTAATGGTGTCAAACGATAAATAGAATATCCATCAGTCATTTCGCTAGCAAAACGCGTAATTAGGCGCTGACGCACTAAGTCATTAATGGCATTATTTGCTCGAACAGTGATGGTGTCTTCACTCTGTTCAAAAATTTGTGAAACATGCCTGAAAGCATCAATTAATTCAGATTCGGTCATTTCACCATCAAAACGCTCGCTGTTTAATACGGCAATCGCCAATAAAAATGCAAGCCGTTCCACTGGCAAATTAATTGAAAAATCATTCTTTTTTGCCCAAGAGACCAATTCTGGCACTGATTGGGAAAAATCCATCATAGCGGTTCCTTAATTAAAGACACTCAATTTTTAAACGTATCTTAGAAATAATATGAGAAACACAATATATTGTGCTAAAGACAAAATATTATCGATTATATAACAATTTGTAGTAGTTAAAAATAACTAAGTTTGAGATTTATCATTTAACTTAATTAAAAAGCAACAAAGTCAATTTAATTAAAAATTACCTATAATAATTACGATTTTCTGTTTTTTATTTTCGCTCAATCCCATTTTTTGTCGTTAAAAAGATCAATGACAACAAAAAAATAATTATCATAATTGAATTTTAATCTTAAATAATCTTGATATGTTATGGAATTGATTGTTTAATTATTGTACCATTTTTAACTTATAGTTATATTAATAATAATGGTTATTTTTTTTATAAGGGAGAAAACAAATGAAAAGTCTATTATACATACTTTTAGCTGGATTAGTCGCATATGTTGTGTCAAAAGCCGTTTCTGCAAATGAAATCGATACAGTACACCGTGTTGTTCAGCAGCAGGGAGTTTTAAGTGAAAATCATTTAGAGAGTGGAGATAAACCAAATAGTCTCTGACAGTTCAGTCATTACTTTCATGATTAGTTAGGATTGTTGATCTTGTAACGCCTGCACGTTAATTTTGTCACAATTGGCGTGTTAATAATGCTGCTTGTTGTAGTAGTTGAGTTTAATTGTGCATATTGATTTAATGGGCACGCAAGGTAAGACTGTTGTTTACCGCGTGTCAATAAATAAACCCAAAATCACCGAAGATATTGCACTCCCACTAGCTGAACAATCCATTCCACAAAATTAAAACTTACCGATGCTTTCTTTATTATAGTTTTAAAAGAGAATGATCTAATCAGCAATATGCTTGCTATTATTGACGTTGTGAATAATGTCGATAAAGCAAATAATCAAATGATAAAAATCAAGTCATAATCGCGCTATTTAATTGAGTGTTAACTATCATTGTTGCTATAAGTAGTTTTCAATTTGAAAAAACCACTCAGCCACTTAAGACAAGTTTTTAACAGCATAGTATCTACACTTATGCACAACACAAAACTCATAAAATTGAATTTGATTTTGGTATTTTTAAAAAGGTAAAAACGGGATGGGTTATCCCGTTTTTTTAATTAATGCGTTACTTCTGCATTGATTGGTCGAGGAATTAAGAAACTACTAAATAACGCTAAAATAGTAATCACTAATCCTACTAAAATACCATTAAAATACCCCGTCATTGTATTACCATTTATCATCTGAACTGCGGGTAACAACGCAAAACTTAATCCTGCACCTAAGTTAAATGCACCGGCATTCATTCCAGGTAAAAATCCTTGATTGTCGGCAGGTGATAAGACAACACCTAAACCATTTAAAATAATATTGGCCATGCCTGCGTAAAAAACACCTAGTGCAATTACACCGATTGATAAGATAGGTAAGGAATGCACACCATAAAATAAGATCACTAAGATACCAACAATACAACCAATCAAACCCAATTTGAGGACATTGTTATATCCGATCGTTGGTGCTAAGCGACCAGAAAATGGTCCAACAAACCAACCAATTAAAGCATAAGGTGTCAACAAAATTAATGACGCCCAATCAGGATTTAGACCAAATCCTATATCATGATTTTGCGCAAGTGACATAACTAAACCATTGACTATGGCAAAAATACCTGTCATGGTTAAGGTTGTTGTTAACAATAAAGCCCAAGTAGCACGTTTTTTCAGATGCGTTGTTGTCACCAAAGGTTGCTTATTTCGTTTTTCGACATTCCAAAATAAAATAAAACAAACAATGGCAAACACGGTTAAGCCAGTAACAATTAACCAATTTGCATTAGCTAAATTACCCGCTTCATTAAGTGCCAATAATAATGCAGCAAGCGTTAGGACAATTAATATAACGCCTAACCAATCCATTTTAGTTCCTGCTGAAGGCTTGGATTCTGGAGCAAAACGATAGACAAGATAAGTCGAAATAGCTGCAACCACAGCAATTACCCAAAATACAGAACGAAAGCCCCAATAAGTAGCAAGTAAACCACCTGCTATCGCATCCACACCAGCAATACCACCATTTACTGCGGTGATAATGCCCATTAACATGCCATATTGTTTGACATCTTTTACTTCGTAACTCAGCATAAGTAAGCAAAGTGGAACAACAGGACCAGATACGCCTTGAATAATACGCGCTGCATATAATACTTCAATATTAGGTGCAACAGCAGCCAATATTGTTCCTATTGTCATAATCAACAACATAACCGTTAATACTTTTTTACGACCTTTGATATCACTCAAACGAGGAAGAAAGAGTGAAAACAGTGCTGCCGCAGTAAAAAAAGAAGTTTGTGAAAATCCAACAGCTGCATCATTGGTGCCTAATTCTTTGGCTATAGTCACTAATACAGGACTTAACATACTTGCATTGAGCTGAAAAGCAACACAAGCTGCAAGTAAAGCAACCATTAATGTTAAAATACTTTTTTTATTGTTGCTTTGTGCAATCATACATTTACCTCACCAATTCGCTGTAACGCATCAACGATTAAATCCCAAAAACCTGCATGATCAAGTTTTGTCGCCACTTGTGTATGGCAAGATTCATCGACTGGAAAACGAAAATCAGCAACAGTCATGCCTAAAGTTAATGTTCCTGTGAGCTCTATATCAACAGGAACTCGTCGAGTTTTAATTAAATCCGGATTAATAACATAAGCTACAGCACAAGGGTCATGTACTGGTGGATAAGTAAAACCTTGTGCTTGCTTATACATTTTTCCGAAGAATTCAAGCATTTCAAGTACAAATGTTGCTGGTTTTGTTTTGATTGCTGAGATTTTTTCAATTACTTCAGGCGTTGCGAGAGCTTGATGAGTCAAATCTAATCCCACCATAGTCACAGGCCATTTTTCATTAAATACTATATGGGCGGCTTCTGGATCGATTTTTATATTAAATTCAGCAACTGCACTCCAGTTACCAACATGATAGCCACCGCCCATCAAAACCACTTCTTTCACTCTTTCGACAATTTTGGGTTCTTTGCGCGCAGCCATCGCAATATTGGTTAACCCCCCAGTTGGGACCAAGGTAATGGTTTTGGGTGGATGAGCCATAATCGTATCGATAATTAAATCAATAGCATGTCTAGAATCCAATTGTATAGCAGGTTCGGGTAATACAGGACCATCCAGACCTGAATCACCATGAATATCTGGTGCAATTTCAACATTCCTCACTAATGGTCGAACAGCACCAGCGGCAAAAGGAATATGAGTTATGTTAGCAATACGAGCAACTGATAACGCATTACGGGTCACTTTTTCTAATGTTTGATTCCCGACTACAGTTGTTACCGCTAATAATTCAATATTAGGATTCCCATGCGCCAATAACATGGCAATAGCGTCATCATGACCTGGATCACAATCAAGAATGATTTTTTTAGGTTGATTTGTCATTAAGCGTTTTCCTCTAGTAAATTTTTAATTTGCCATTCTATCAAGTACATTTTGACAAGATGACATAGTTGATGTTCCTTCACGTTCAACCACTGAAAATGCAATAGCACCATCGGCTATCGGGTAAAAAAACTCTCCGTCAGCTTGTGATAAACTTAAAGCATAAATAAAATTGTTGGCCATGTTGAATATGCTAAGTAAGACAAATCCATAAATTTGAATATACCTATAATTTTTAACATAAAAAGCGAGAAGTCCATTACTATTAAATAGGATAATAATGGTTTGAATATCAAAGGAATGAATTTTAGTAACAATTAGTTTGAACGTATCAAAACGATTTACGTTAATGCCAAACATTAAACTTGTTTGAGTTTTATTAGATGTAATTTTATTGATATAAAGTAATAGTTGTATCATCTTGTTAAAATACGCATTAGGATTAACAACGACATCAATGCCTAAAGCTTTAGCTAATGTTATTACATTAAAAACAGCATCACTAGTTTTTGCAAGTTGCGTTAATAAGATATCAGATTTTTTTAAGTTCGTTTCTAACATTACAATTTTTTATCAATCCTTGATTAATTAGCCACTTAATTTGATTATTATTTTTACCAAAGTTAATTAAAGTATCTTTGGTTGCTTTATTATCATAATGATATAAAGAAAAAAATTCATACTTGATAGCAAATAATAACGACGCTAACCCAATGATTCTTCGTACATCAAGTAATCAAATCCAATTAATTTTTGGCTAAATTATTAATACTTTTTTACCTATACTTTTATATACTCAATCGAGTTAATTAGGTCGCGATAACAATATTCATATAACACAAAATACCGATATTACTCTGTAATTTTCTTTTCGCTTTTAGTATTTTATCTTTGCTATTTTTTCATTCATTATAACAATATGAAATACAACGATTTTTATTATTCATGTTCATCTAAATATCCCAGAATAACCTTATTTTTTTCGAAAAAATAGACTCATTTTTTGCGTGTTATTCGATCAGTATAGCGCGGGTAAATGATAAAAAGAGTGACGAACATCATAACTTAGAAAATAAAAACAAAACTTAAATAATGGATGAAATCAATATATAACAACCATAAATCGGCAAACAATAAATTGATTATTGCTTCATTTAAGAAAGAATCGACAACCGACTTATTAGTTACAATAATAATGTGACTTGGAAGATAAAAAATAAATTCCTTACTCGCACTGCCGCTAATTTATGCTAAAATCGAAAATCATTAATAAACACTAAACATAAGGATGTAACGAAATGCATATCGGTATACCAAAAGAGCGGTTAGCCAATGAAGCTAGAGTTGCAGCAACTCCACAAACAGTTGGACAACTGTTAAAACTTGGATTTACAGTCTCTGTAGAACAGGGTGCAGGGCATGCGGCTCACTTTGAAGATCAAGCATTTATCGATGCTGGAGCAACAATTCAAAATACTCATGATATTTGGCAAAATGACTTAATTTTAAAATTTCATGCCCCAACAGATGATGAAATCGCATTAATGAAAGAGGGTTTAACCCTTATCAGTTATATTTATCCAGCTCAACATAAAGAACTATTAGAAAAATTAGCAGCCAAAAATATTACAGTCATGGCGATGGATTGTGTGCCACGTATTTCTCGTGCGCAATCGTTAGATGCACTAAGTTCTATGTCAAATATTGCTGGCTATCGTTCTGTGATTGAAGCTGCCAACCAGTTTGGTCGATTCTTTACAGGTCAAGTCACTGCTGCAGGTAAAGTGCCACCGGCAAAAGTGTTAGTCATTGGTGCTGGTGTTGCTGGCCTTGCAGCAATTGGCGCAGCAGTAAGCCTTGGTGCAATTGTTCGAGCCTTCGATACTCGCCCTGAAGTTGCTGAACAAATTAATAGTATGGGTGCTGACTTCTTAGAGTTAGATTTCGAAGAAGAAGCCGGCTCTGGAGATGGTTATGCAAAACAAATGTCTGCTGCCTTTATTGAAGCTGAAATGGCATTATTTGCAGAACAAGCTAAAGATGTTGATATCATTATTACTACAGCATTAATTCCAGGTAAACCAGCACCAAAACTGATTTCGAAAGAGATGGTTGAATCTATGAAACCTGGTAGTGTGATTGTTGATTTAGCTGCATTAACGGGTGGTAACTGTGAATTAACTAAACCCGGTGAAGTTTATGAAACAGATAACAATGTAAAAATTGTTGGCTATACTGATTTGGCAAATCGCATGCCAGCTCAAGCCTCTCAACTTTATGGTACCAATATCGTTAACTTATTAAAGTTACTGACTAAACAAAAAGATGGCAATATTGATATCAATTTTGACGATGTGGTTATCCGCGGAGTGACCGTTGTTAAAGATAAAGAAATCACTTGGCCTGCACCGCCAATTCAAGTATCAGCACAACCGCAGAAAAAAGTTGCAGCGCCGGTTGCTAAACCTGAACCTAAACCAATGGATCCACGCAAAAAATATGGCATTTTAGCGTTAATAATCATTGCTTTCTTCTGGTTGGCTAATTCTGTTCCTGAAAGCTTTTTAGGTCACTTTACCGTATTTGCTCTATCATGTGTAGTTGGTTATTACGTAGTATGGAATGTAACTCATTCTTTACATACACCGCTCATGTCAGTCACTAATGCCATTTCAGGCATCATTTTAGTTGGTGCAATATTACAAGTTGGTGATGATAATGGCTTAACTACGGCAATTGCCTTTGTTGCTATTTTAATTGCTAGTATCAATATTTTTGGTGGATTCTTTGTTACCCAAAGAATGCTAAAAATGTTCCAACGTGGCAAATAAAGGAGAGTATCAATAATGTTAAGTAATGGAATTATTCAAGCAGCTTATGTAATTGCTGCCTTACTGTTTATATTCAGTCTACGTGGTCTTTCCAATCAAGAATCCGCTAAATCGGGTAATATCTATGGCATGATCGGTATGGCAATTGCCCTTATTGCCGCGATTGCGAGTATCAATGGTGGATTACATTGGGTCATCATTGCGATGATTATTGGGGCGGCTATTGGTTTATATTTAGCCAAAAAAGTAGAAATGACACAAATGCCAGAACTCGTTGCACTACTTCATAGCTTTGTTGGTATGGCTGCGGTACTCGTTGGTTTTAATAGCTTTTTAGACTCACATATTTTTACCTTCTCATCGAGTGAAATTACCGTTCATTTGGTCGAAATATTTGTTGGTGTTTTTATTGGTGCGGTTACATTCTCTGGTTCGATTGTCGCGTTTGGCAAACTAAATGGTCGCATTAGTTCAAAACCATTATCTATTCCAAATAAACACTATTGGAATCTTGCTGCTATTGTCGTATCTGTAATCCTCATGTTTACATTTGTCAATCTGCAAACAGGAGCTGGCGCGCTATTTTGTTTACTCATTATGACACTTATAGCATTAGTCTTTGGTTTCCATCTTGTTGCATCAATTGGTGGCGCAGACATGCCCGTTGTTATTTCGATGCTTAACTCCTATTCTGGATGGGCGGCTGCTGCGGCAGGATTTATGTTAGGTAATGATTTACTCATTGTAACTGGTGCTTTAGTTGGTTCTTCAGGCGCAATTCTTTCTTACATTATGTGTAAAGCAATGAATCGCTCATTTATTAGCGTAATTGCCGGTGGTTTTGGTAGCGATGGCAGTTCATCAAGCTCTTCAGAAGAAGAACAAGGTGAATATCGCGAAATCCAACCTGCTGAAGTTGCACAAACTTTAAAAGAAGCACGCTCAGTTATTATTGTTCCAGGTTATGGTATGGCGGTTGCACAAGCGCAAGGTGCAGTCAGTAACATTACTGAAAAACTACGAGCTATGGGAATTGAAGTGAGATTTGGTATCCACCCTGTTGCCGGGCGTTTACCGGGGCATATGAATGTATTATTAGCCGAAGCTAAGGTACCTTACGATATCGTACTTGAAATGGACGAAATCAATGACGACTTCCCTGATACTGATGTTGTATGGGTCATTGGTGCAAATGATACGGTTAACCCAGCGGCAGAAGAAGATCCAAATAGCCCTATCGCAGGTATGCCAGTTCTTGAAGTTTGGAAAGCTAAAACGGTTATCATTTCTAAACGTTCAATGAATACCGGTTATGCCGGCGTTCAAAATCCACTATTCTTCAAAGAAAATAGTTATATGCTATTTGGTGATGCCAAAGATAGTGTTGAAAAAGTGTTACAAAATCTTTAATGACAATTAGTCTTATAGAGAATACAAAATATTACTGCGGCCTAGCCGCAGTAATTTTATAAGCGTTAAGGGTTCAAATTTATTTGTGCTAAGAAAGTAGTAATTTGTTTAATTATTTCACGATGAATCTCGGCTCGAGTTCGTTTCCCACCATCCTTACAAATAATACCTTCGCCTTGAGCTTCTTGCTCTAATATTTCTATTGCCTTAGGTTTACAAACTTGTATAAAACTAAAATGCATCGCATCTGGTATCACCGTATAAGTAGATAGTGATTTTGACAGGAACTGCATTAAATAACCTGATTCAAGCTCTGCATCCATATCACCTACATCAACTCCTGCACCAATAATTAAAGAAGGGATGTTAATATCTTTTAAACTTTTTGACGTAAAACCTCTGACTAATCCTGCATCTAAAGAGATAAATGATTTTATTCTTGTATCGAATAAACTTTGATTTAATTTTGGATTATCAAGACCGAGTTCAGTCACTAATTGGCAAGCTTTTAAATGGGAATGAATTGTACAGTCTTGCTTAAAAAGCTCTGTATCAAATTTTGCTCCAGCAAGTGCAATTACCGTCCAACCGCCAAGGGAATGCCCAATGGCTGATATATTATTCATATCAATAGAGTTTGCTAAAGTCTTATCCTCTATCAAACAATCAATTGTTTTACTCAAATCTTGTGGGCGCAACCATAATTTAGAAGATTGATCAATATCTCTATTAAACAGTGTAGTCCCAGGATGATTTGGTGCGGCAACAATATATCCTTTTTCGGCCAGCGCATAAGCAAGCCAACTTAAATTTTGCTGGCTGCCCCCATAACCATGTGAGAGAACAATTAAGGGATGCTTACGATAATCTAAAACAGGGGGTGCATTGAATAGAACCTTATAACCATAAAAAATAGCACTATCGCCAACCATTACGTCATCTTGTTGATTATTTGCTTTATACCATATTGCGATATTCAACGGTCGGTTACTTTGTTTATCGTAATAGATTTGTTTAAACCCTACAGCTGAATAAGCATGATTGCTAAAGGTGAAGATTAAATAAACAATCAAGCCAATGTAGAATTTAGTCATTCAATTTATCTCTATTAAAAAAATTGCCTATTTGCAGCTGGAATGAATATGAAGACTTAACAATAGAATAAATAATACAATTTGTTAATCAATAATTAAATTTATCAGATTAAATATTTAACAAATAATATGACACATTAATTTATTAAAACACGTTAGATTCACTATACATGTCAGTATAAAAATTTAAAATCAGTGATTTTCTTGCTTAATCAATTCTTTGTGATAAAGGTAATAGGCACCGCGCGAAACCATACGAAGTTGAAATATAAGATTTTCGATCAATTTTTGGCGTTGTATTAGGTCAAAATCTAAAGCCTCGGCTCCTGCATTAAAAGCAATGGTAACCATTGCTTCAGCTTGAGCTTCATTATATTGATGAGGCATGTCATTAGCATTATCTAAATAATCAACCAATTCAACAATAAAATGTTGAATTTCTCGAGCAATAGCAGAACGAAAAGCCGATGATGTCCCCGCTTTTTCACGCAGTAATAATAAAAAAACTTTAGGATTTTTATCAATAAATTCAATAAAGGTTGTAACAGAGGTTCGTAACACACTTCCGCCCTTTTCAATACGTTTCCGTGCTTGTCGCAAAAGTTGACGAAGGGTTAAACCACTTTCATCAACCATCGCCAAACCTAATTCATCCATGTCACGAAAGTGCCGATAGAAAGAAGTAGCGGCAATACCAGCTTCACGTGCAACTTCACGCAAACTTAGACTAGCAAAACCTTGTTCGGCATTAAGTTGATTAAATGCAGCTTCTATTAATGTGCGACGAGTTCGCTCTTTTTGCTGAGCTCGAACCCCCGAAATTTTGGCATTTTTCATTATTTCAATCGATTTTGGTAATTTTAACTTAGTCAATCATTAATTCGCTTTTTCTAACAAACGCTCTTTTTCAGCAAATACTTTTGGCATGTGATCTCGAATTGTTTTAGCAATGGTTTCATAACGGGAACGTAATGGCGATCCCGGACGATATATCAGGGCAATGCTTCGCACTGGAACAGGATCAGTACAAGGAATATAGCAAATATTATCACGAATACGTTCATTTGGTGCCGCTAATTCAGGAAACAACGTAATACCGCGCCCAGCAGAAATCATACTGCGTAATGTCTCAAGACTTGTCGCTTTAAATTGTTTGTCTTCGTCAATTCCGACTTGAAAACAATATCCCATTGCATGTTCACGTAAACAATGACCATCTTCCAACATTAAAAACTTATGTCCTTTTAAACTAGAAAGTTTAATTGTCCTTTTGCTGGCTAGTTCGTCCGTCGCCGGAACCGCTAAAAACATCGGCTCATCAAATAATGGCAATTCTATAAATTGTGATGTTTCTTTAACCTGTGCAACAATGGCGCAATCAAGCTTGCCACTCTCAAGTTGGGCAACTATATTGGCAGTTTGCGCTTCATGTAGATAGAGTTCAAGTTGTGGAAAAGATTCGTGTAATACTGTTATTACATGTGGTAACAGATAAGGTGCAATTGTTGGTATCAATCCAATATGCATTGGGCCGGACATCTCTTCACCTTGACGACTGGCCATCTCTTTTAAAATTTGGATATTGCGTAAGATCTCTTTAGCCTGTTCAACAAGCATCATACCTGTTTGTGTAAATAGTACTTTGCGACTAGTACGTTCCAGCAACATTACACCAAGTTCATCTTCCAATTTTCTGATTTGTCCACTTAATGTTGGTTGACTCACATTGCAAGCATCAGCGGCTTTACGAAAATGACGAAATTCAGCTAACGAAACAAAATATTCCAAATCACGAATATTCATAATGTCCCCCAATAAGTTATCAGTTAATGTTATATACTCAATTGACTTTTTGTCAGAGCGATCTATTAAACGACTATTATTCACATTACTCAAAAAATTAAGCAAAATGTTTAATATGCTTCCTATATCTATTGTGTTCTACAATGAATTAAAAAAGACGTTTTGAGCATAGGTTGTAGTAAACCTTAATCAGCTTGTTAAATAATGCATGAAATATGTATAAACAGGTATTGATGCCTTTTAAAGCTATATGACTAATTCTACTCTATAAACTGCTATTGTTGATAATTATTGCCAAAAAATCAAATAGAATATTCATTTAAAATTAGAAAATACCTGCTTTTCATCGAATTAAAATTCAGATAATAAGAAAAATGGAAAGTTATAAGCAATTATTATATAATCGCGCGCTATATTGCCATTTTGGTTCATACACGTTTGAGGTGCACTATTTTTAAACAAGTCTCTCGCTTTTATCGCAAAATGTTTCGCCATGAAGAACAAAAACAATCTCGCTATATTTCTATTTCTCGTAATGAACATAATATTTCTCGTAAAAATATCAGTGAAAATGCATTAAAAGTTCTTTATCGTTTAAACAAACAAGGATATGAAGCTTATTTAGTCGGTGGTTGTATTCGCGATCTTTTATTAGGAAAAATACCAAAAGATTTTGATATCGCCACGAATGCGACACCTGAACAAGTGCAAAAAACATTTCGAAATTGCCGTTTAGTCGGTCGTCGTTTTCGTCTTGCACACATTATGTTTGGTAAAGAGATTATCGAAGTTGCTACCTTCCGTGGCGAACATAGTTTTCAAGATGAACAAAGTAATGTTGCCAAACGATCGCAAACCGGTATGTTATTACGTGATAATGTCTATGGTACGATTGAACAAGATGCTTTGCGACGTGATTTTACAATGAACGCGCTTTATTACAGTGTTAAAGATTTTACACTGCGCGATTATTGTGGAGGCATAAAAGATTTACATAATGGTATTATTCGCTTAATTGGTGATCCGCAAACTCGCTATCGAGAAGATCCTGTGCGAATGTTAAGAACCATTCGCTTTGCAGCAAAACTCAATATGACAATTGAGCAAGCAACGGTTGAACCAATTAAAGAGCTTGCACCATTATTAAAAAATATTCCTGCTGCTCGTTTATTTGATGAATCATTAAAGTTACTGCAATCAGGTCATGGATACAAAACCTATCTATTATTAAAAGAGTATCATCTGTTTGAACAATTATTTCCAGTCATTCAACGATTATTTACCGGAAATAACAATAGCTATTTAGAAAAGATGATTGAACAGGTGTTAAAAAATACTGACTACCGAATTGCTCATAATCAACGTATTAATCCAGCATTTTTATTTGCTGCTTTCTTCTGGTATCCGATTATGGAACAAACACAATTAACGTGTGTTGAAAGTGGCTTACAATTCCATGATGCTTTTTCAATGGCTATCAATGATATTTTAAGTGAACAATGTCAAATTATTGCTATTCCAAAACGTTTAACATCAATAATGGGTGATATTTGGCGACTACAATTACGTATGAAAAAGCGTGAAGGTAAACGTGCATTTGCCATTTTAGAACATCCTAAATTCCGAGCGGCTTATGATTTATTAGAAATGCGGGCATCTATTGAAAAAGGGGAGTTATTGGATTTAGCAAAATGGTGGGATGAGTTCCAACATACCTCAATTGAGAAAAGAATTAGCATGGTTAACCAGTTGAGTAAAAGAAATAAACGCAGGGCTAAACATTAATTTTTCATTCGCACTTTTATAAATAACCGCTATAATGCTTAAATTAAAATAATCATCATTACTTTTAATCATTAATGAAAAAATTAGCGCCTTCATTTATCGCAATAACCGTTACTCTATGTCTCTATAATAGTAGCAGTTATGCTATCGGATTACCTAAAGCTATTATTAATAATCCACAATGCCTCATCGATGTGCCTAAATTCGATCGCCCATTAGTTGAGGGTGATATCCAAACACTGCCTGTTGATGCTGAAGCAAACCAGTTTGAAGCACTTTATCCAAACAAAATAATTTATCAAGGTGATGTAGTTGTCGAACAAGGCAATCGTACCGTACAAGCAGATAGAGTAACGATTGATTCTCATGATAAAAATAATCGACTTGTTACTTTGCAAGGCGATATTACTTATCAAGATAATTTGATAAGAATTAAAGGCAATGATGCCTTGATGAATCTTGATAATAATGATGCTAATATTACACCGAGTGATTATCATCTGGTTAACCGACTAGGCCGTGGTAACGCCGACGAGATGAAGCTTGAAAAAAATCGCTATGTTATTTTGAAAAATGGTAGTTTTACATCTTGTCCTGTCGATGACAGCACATGGAGTGTAAAAGGTAGCACAGTGATTCATGATAATGAAGAGCAATTACTTGAAGTATGGAATGCAGTATTTCGTATTGGGAAAGTACCGGTTTTATATTCACCTTATTTACAGTTACCAACTGGTGATAAACGCCGTTCAGGCTTGCTAATGCCTAATTTAAATTATGATAGTGTCGATGGTATTGATTTTTCGTTACCAATTTATTGGAATATTGCACCTAACTATGATGCCACATTTACCCCAAGAATATTACAGCGTAGAGGCGTTCAGTTACAAACAGAGTTCCGCTATTTAAATCAATTAGGTTTAGGTACTGTAGCTTTTGACTGGCTACAACATGATAACAAATATGATGATGATCGAGATAGATTATTAAATGGTCAAAATTATGATGATAACCGCCATCGTTGGTTATTCTACTGGAAAAACGATGAGTTAATTAATTACAATTGGCGTTTTAAGGCAGATACTACAAGAGTAAGCGATAATCAATATCTAACAGATTTGAACTCTAAATATGCGTCACAAACAGCTGGATATTTAACTCAATTTTATAAAATTGGCTACAATGATCCGAGTTGGGATATTACTCTGGGTTATAGACACTTCCAGGCATTCCATGATGGAGTTAGAGATTCACTATACCAAACTCAACCACAATTAAATATGAACTATTATAATTATGATTTTGGTCCATTTAAATTCAAAACCTTTTCACAAGTATCACGCTTTTTAAGTTCAGGCAAAAATAATCCGAAAGCTTGGCGTGCACATATTGAACCTACTCTTGATTATACTATCACCAATACATGGGCTTCATTAAGTGCGTCTGGTGGTTTAATGGCAACGCACTACAACCAAGATAATATAAAAAAATCTATTGAAAGATACCAAAACTTAGACAAGAGTGTTAATCGTTTTATGCCTAAATTTAGTATCGATGGAAAAGTCATTTTTGAGCGTGATTTTGATCTGATTGAGGGTTATACCCAAACTTTAGAGCCACGAGTAAAATATACATATATTCCATATCGCAATCAGTCAAATATTGGCAGCTATGATTCTACTTTCTTACAATACGATTATATCGGTCTATTTAGAGATCTCCCTTATAGTGGGTTAGATCGCATTGCATCAGCTAATAATATCGCGACAGGTGTGACGACTCGTTTTTACGATGAAAGCAAGGTAGAAAAATTTAATTTATCAATCGGACAAATAACCTATTTTACTAAATCAAAAACCAGTGAACACAATACTGAAATAGACAAAAATTCTGATACAGGTAGTATTACTTGGGCATCGGATAATTTCTGGCGTATTACTGACGATGTGATTTTTAGAAGCGGTGTACAATACGATACCCGTATTGATACTATCTCTTTAGCCAACACGATACTTGAATATCGTCCTTCAAGTGAGAAATTACTACAGCTATCTTATCGTTATGCTAATCATAACTATATCAATACGGTAGATAAAAGTTCGTTATATAGAGGCTATAAACAAGATATTTCCCAAGCAGGTATTGTGACTACTTGGCCATTATCTCAAACTATAGATGCTGTTGGTTCTTATTATTATGATATTAAATTGGGGCAAACCGCAGATGGTTCAGTTGGATTACATTATAGTGACTGCTGTTGGGGTATGACTGTTCAATATGGACGTAAATTGACAGATTGGGATTGGATATCCCATGATAGTAAATATGAAAATAAACTTTCAGTTAATTTTGAGTTAATGGGCTTAGGCCATAATCGTGATGTAAAAGCAAAAATGTTGAATTTTGGTAAACTACCTTATACAACAGCGTTTGAATAATTATATTAGTAACGCATAACATAACTAATTAACTTAATTACAGTTATTGTCAACTGTAGCAAATAAAATGAGTTGAATAATATGAAAATATCTAAATTACTTATCGCTTTAAACTTAAGTTTAAGTATAGCAGTGATTAATCCTTTATCAGCTAATGCTGCCGCTAAAGTCGTTGAGCAAGTTGCTGCAGTAGTTAAT
Source organism: Gilliamella sp. B2969 (assembly GCF_026536195.1). Taxonomy (NCBI): domain Bacteria; kingdom Pseudomonadati; phylum Pseudomonadota; class Gammaproteobacteria; order Orbales; family Orbaceae; genus Gilliamella; species Gilliamella sp. B2969. The sequence goes on along the minus strand of NZ_JAFNOP010000001.1, from coordinate 117,335 downwards.
AACAATGTCATATTAGAAAGTGACGTTAATGATATGTTAAAAACTATAAAAGCAAGCACCGATCCACGTAATTTACCGAATGATAACGTACTGAGGCAACAAATTCTTGATCGTTTAATTGTTGAAAATCTAATCTTGCAAAAAGCCGCTAAAGCTAAAATTACAGTGAGTGATGATCAAGTGAGCAATGCGATTGCTAAAATTGCAGAAGAAAATGGTATGACAATCGATCAACTTAGAAGCAAACTTTCAACAATGGGGATAAGTTATAGCGCTTATCGTGAACGTATACATAACGATATGTTAATAGACCAAGCCCGAATGAACGAAGTCAGACCTAGAATTAAAATCTCTGAAAAAGAGGTTGAAAACTTAGCTAAAAATATGTCTCAACAAACCTCTAACAATATAGATGTTAAAGTAAGCCATATTCTTATATCCGTTCCAGAAAAAGCCTCTAAACAACAAATAGATGATGCGACTAACAAAGCAACCGACATTATCCGTCGAGCCGAAAAAGGTGAAAGTTTTGCGAAATTAGCTACCTCATATTCAAATGATGATCTTGCTTTAAAAGGTGGTGATATGGGCTGGCATAAACTCAATGAATTACCTACCATTTTTGAAGAAAGATTAATTCGAGCACCAAAAGGAAGTATTATTGGTCCAATTCGATCCGGTGTTGGATTACATATTTTAAAAGTTGATGATACACGTTCTGAAGCACCGAAAAAATTCACCATTGATGAATTTAATGCTCGCCATATCTTAATTAAAACTAATGTGCTTGTAACAGACCAAATCGCCAAACAAAAACTGTCTGATATCCGTAAATCTATAGTAAGTGGAGCGACAACTTTTGAAGCAGCTGCTAAAGCTAATTCTCAAGACCCAGGCTCTGCTGAAAATGGCGGTAATTTAGGTTGGAGTCGAGCCGATGTTTATGACACTGGTTTTAGAAATGCATTAGTTCAATTAAAGAAAGGCGAAATTAGTCAACCAATCAAATCATCGTTTGGATGGCATTTGATTCAATTAATCGATACTAAACAGACTGATGGTACAAATGCAGTGAAACAAGATCAAGCCTATCGATTAATTTTCAACCGTAAATTTGGTGAAGAAGCGCAAGTATGGATCCAAGAATTAAAAGGCGATGCTTATATCAAAATCACAGGTGAAGAAAAACATGACTAACCGTGTACACCAAGGTCATTTTGCCCGTAAACGATTCGGGCAAAACTTTTTACATGATGATTATATTATTGAAAGTATTGTCGCAGCTATTCAACCTAAATCAGATCAGGCTCTTGTAGAGATCGGTCCTGGTCTAGCTGCATTAACAGTGCCAGTCAGTAAATATGTTGACCATCTAACAGTTATAGAAATTGATAGAGATTTAGCCAGTAGATTGATTGATAATCCTTTTTTAAAAACTAAATTAACTGTTATTGAACAAGATGCTCTAACCTTTAACTTTAATGAGTTAAATCAACAATTAGGTAAACCATTAAGAGTATTTGGTAACCTTCCCTATAACATATCTACACCGTTAATGTTCCATTTATTTGAATATGCCAATATCATTGATGATATGCATTTTATGCTACAAAAAGAAGTAGTCACGCGACTTGTCGCGGCACCAAATAGTAAAGATTATGGAAGATTAAGTGTAATGGCACAATATTATTGCCAAATTATTCCTGTGTTAGAAGTTCCACCGACTGCGTTCAAGCCGGCACCTAAAGTTAACTCAGCTGTTGTTAAGTTAATTCCTTACAAACAAAAACCTTATTTAGTTGATGATGTTAAAATACTTTCTCGCATCACTACAGAAGCATTTAATCAAAGACGCAAAACGATTCGCAATAGTTTAAGTAATATGTTTACAACAGACCAATTAATTGAATTAGATATTGACCCTAATTTACGTGCTGAAAATTTGTCAGTACAACAATATTGTAAACTTGCAAACGCATGGAAATAATATTATGGCAAACCTAATCATTGGTGATATTCATGGTTGTTATGATGAGTTTATGCGTTTGCTTGATAAAGCGAGTTTTTCATCATCTGATACTTTGTGGTTAACCGGTGATTTGGTTGCCAGAGGACCAAAATCGTTAGACGTGCTTAGATTTGTAAAAAATTTAAGTAGTCAAATTCGTTTAGTTTTAGGTAATCATGATTTACATTTATTATCGATTTATGCCAATGTAACATTAGCAAAAAAGAAAGATAATCTTGACAGTGTGATCAATGCGCCTGATTACGATGAATTAATGAATTGGTTACGTAAACAACCATTAGTTCAAATAGATGAAAAGTTAAAACTGATTATGACTCACGCGGGTATTTCACCTCAATGGGATCTTGATACATTAAAAAAATGTGCCAATGACTTAAATGTTATGTTATCGAGTGATTCATATCCACTTTTTCTCGACAAAATGTACGGTAATTTCCCTGATGAATGGTCTTGTGATTTACAAGGATTAGATCGGTTACGTTACATTGCTAATGCACTCACACGAATGCGGTTTTGTTATGAAGATGGCCGACTTGATTTTTATTTCAAAAAATCACCAGATCAAGCGCCTACAAAACTTAAACCTTGGTTTTTATTACCTTCAAAAATTCCAGCTCAATACAGTATCGCTTTTGGCCATTGGGCCGCTTTAAATGGTAAAGGTACTCCAGATAATATTTATGCTCTCGATACTGGCTGTTGTTGGGGCGGTAAATTAACATGCTTGCGTTTTGAAGATAAAAAATATTTCAAAAAACGAAATATAGAAGCGAAAAGCTAACATTACGACTAAAAGGGCTAATTATGATATCTGTATTATCAGTCATAAAATTAATTTGGAAAACCATCAACGTTTTTAGACAAATTTTTCTAAATATAATATTTTTTATTGCTATTATTCTTATTTTTAGTGGTATTGAACTGATAAAAGATTTGAAAAAACAGGATGTCGTTCCACAATATGGCACGCTTGTACTTGATTTAGAAGGTGTTATTGTTGATAGTACGCGATATGACGATGAGATTTATGCATTACAAAATAAAATATATGGCAAAAAAGTAAATACTTCTCGTGAAAATAGTTTATTTGAATTAACACAAAAAATAGCGCAAGCAACAACAGATCCTAATATTGATGGTATGGTTTTAAAATTGGATAATTTTGTTGGGGCAGATATGAGCTCATTACAATATGTGGGTAAATATTTATCCAAATTTAGAGAAGCCAATAAGCCAATTTATGCAATTGGTTCCAATTTTAATCAAAGCCAATATTATCTAGCCAGTTATGCCAATAAAATTTATTTAACACCATTAGGTGCAGTCAGTGTATACGGGTTATCAGCCAATAATCTGTATTATAAAACCTTATTAGATAACTTAAAAATTAATACTCATGTTTTCCGAGTAGGCACATACAAATCTGCAATTGAACCATTCATTCGAGACGATATGTCAGATGCAGCAAAAAGCAATACGACGCGCTGGCTTTCAGCCATGTGGGAAAATTATCTTAATGATATTTCAGCACAACGTAAAAAAGCCCCTAGTCAATTAGTTCCAAATCCTACTGATATGTTGTCAGAGTTAAAAGCAGCTAAAGGAAGTATGAGTCAATATGCTTTATCTACTGGTTTAGTTGACGTTGTTGCATCCAATTATCAATATGATCTCGATATTGTTCAGAATCAACATCAATTAAGTATTTATGACTATAAATTGACAGAAAAAGATGAACAAACTGACGATAAACCATTAATCGCTGTTGTTTTTGTCAATGGTACGATAACTGACAGTGAAAATAATACTGATATAGCGGGCAGCCAAGATATTGTTGAACAGCTTAGAAATATCCGTAACAACTTGGATAATCAAAATGTTCAAGCTGTTATATTACGAGTTAATAGTCCTGGCGGAAGTGTTGACGCCTCAGAGGCCATTCGCAGTGAATTAGAAGCACTACGCAGTTATCAAATTCCTGTAGTAGTTTCAATGGGCGGAATGGCCGCATCTGGTGGATATTGGATATCGACAGCATCAGACTACATTATTGCTAGTCCGAATACAATCACTGGCTCTATTGGTATTTTTGGTATCATTCCAACCTTTGAAAAATCATTATCTCACATTGGTGTTTACAATGATGGTGTAACAACATCACCACTTGCAAATAATAGTGTTACTCGAAATCTACCGGATGAAATGAGCCAACTAATACAAATGAATATTGATAATGGATACAATACCTTTATTTCATTGGTTGCTAAAGCAAGAAATATGTCAACAGAACAAGTGGATAAAATAGCTCAAGGTCAAGTTTGGTTAGGTTCAGAAGCAAGTAACATTGGTTTAGTTGATAAACTTGGTGATTTTGATGATGCTATCGAAACAGCCGCTACATTGGCCAATTTAACGGATTACAAAATTGACTGGCTTAAACCAGATGTCAGTTGGTTCAATAGTTTTTATTCTGAAATGCTAACAATGCTGCCAAAATCAACTGCCGAAATATTTTTTGATCAATTACCACAAGCAAAACAGTTAAAACAACAAGTGTCTTTATGGAATAAATTTCACGATAGCCAAAATCGCTATATTTATTGTTTAAACTGCGCTGATGTTCGTTAAGAATTCTTCTCTATCCTTTTAAATAAAAGGATAGAGAACTAACTAGTTCGAAGGTTGATAAAAATAACGCATATTGCCTATTGCCGCTTGGATATAGCTATAGTTAGGCGTTGCATCAATCTCATGATTGTGCGAATCCATATAATGACTAATACCTAGTCTGTTAACAAGATAAATATTATCCGGTGTGCGAACAGCATAGGAACTATAATTTGACATCAATAACCAGTTACGATTAGTGATTGGGTTAAATAAATCATACCCTGTTGAATAATCACTTATATCATTTTCCACATATAAATAATGTTTCATTAATGACGGTACTACATCTTCGTGACTAGTCAGTTTAGCGGCATTATCTTTTAACTGCTCTAAATTTTTAGCGCCAATAATGATAAACGGAACTTTGGTTTGAGCATCGGTATAATTACCATTGTGCCCCCAAAAACCAAGCTTATTATCATTCATTTCTTGACCATGGTCACCAGTAATAATAATTAACGTATTATCCAACGTTCCCGATCTAATTAGTTCATCATAAACATTTTGCAATAAATAATCATCATAATAGACGCTTTGTTTATAACGATTGAAAATTGGCACAGGATCAGTATTATTATTTAATGTCATATAATCAAGGTCACCAATTGGCTTAAATTTTACCTCAAAATCATCTGGAAAATCATAAGCGTGAGGTGCGTCATAAAATAAAAATGAGAAACTTGGTTTAGAGGTATCACGTTGTTTATACCATGCTAACCAATCGTTTGTGATCTGTTTATCGCGACTTGAAGCTGGGCCATCATGACTACTTATTCTTAAATTTTTAATTGTTGCAAATACGGTACGATCAAATTCAGGGGCAGTCACCTTAGCTGAGGTAAAAATACCAATATTAAAATTTTCTTTTTGTAATGTCGTAACGAACAAAGATGGAACACTATTACGCAAAAAGGCATCCCAGTAAGTACCAGGGATACCATAAAATAACCCAAAGATACCTGTCCGAGTAGCGTTACCCGTTGAATAATGATTATTGAAAATAACACCATTATTTTGTTGTGCAAAATGATAAGTATTAGGAGAAATTTGCTCACTAAATGTATCATAACGCCAAGAGTCTAATACAATAAACATAATATTTTGAGGTTTATTGTTATCAGAATTAATAATAAGCGTATGTTTAGGATAATGAATTCCTGTATGTTCATCATCTTTTTCATAAATAACTTTTCGTTGCCCTTGTTTATCAAAAAATTCCATTATTTTTTTTGATGTAAACGGACGATATAAGGGAATATATTCTTTTACTACCATAATTGGAGAATAAGCATAATAAAAAGCAATCATGTGCACAATATGGCTAATAAAAAAAGCAAAAATAAGAAAAATAGTAGATAAACGTAGAAATTTAGACTTAGTGTGTGCTATTGCAAATTTGTTATTAATCCAATAAAGAATAAAGCACTCTAGGCAAAGTGAAGCAATGATTAATGTCAACATCAAGCAATAAGTGAATAGCGAAAAATCCACCACTTGCCCAGAAAATACCATTGATATAACAGAGAGATTTATGTGAAATCGGTATTGTTGAAAAACAATAGTATCAATAAATAATCCAATTTGAAAAAAACCAAATAATACAATCAAAATGAGATTACGAAGACATGGTTTTATCCAAAGCAGCGGAATACAAATAATTAAAAGCAATAAATAAACTGAGAAAAAGTGTCCAGTTACTGCGAAAATTGAAAAGGTAATTCCGGCCCAATTAAATAACGCTCCAGGAACAACAAAATAACGAATGGCAATGATTGATGAAATAAAAATGTTTATTAGAACAAAGGAATATAATTTTTTCACAGTAATTCTCTAATATTGAACTTAATATTAAGTATATAAGAAATAAAAAACGATATTCTATATTAAAACACAGTATTTTCCGCGAAATTTTAATATAAAAGACTAAAAAACAAATTACTAATAAAAAACTAACAAAAAAGGCTCTTAATAGAGCCCTTTAAATCTATAAAAATACCATTATCGACGATCGCCAAAAATCCTTAGCAGCATAATGAACAAGTTAATGAAATCAAGATATAAAGTTAATGCACCTAAAATGACAAAGCGTCTAAATACATTTTGATCATCATAAGATATATTTTCGCCTAACTCTTTGAGTTTTTGATTATCATAAGCAGTTAATCCTGCAAAAACAAACACGCCAATGTAAGTTACAGCCCACATTAATGGCTCACTCTTTAAAAAGAGATTAACCAATGAGGCAATCACAATGCCAATTAGTCCCATAAATAAAAAGCGACCGAAGGCTGATAAATCACGTTTTGTGGTATAGCCATAAAAAGCCATCGCAGCAAACATGCCTGCTGTAATAAAAAATACACTCGCAATCGAAGACGAAGTATAAACTATAAAATAGATAGAAAACGTACAACCATTTAAAACAGAATAGAGCATAAACAATGTGGTTGCCGCTGCGCCAGATAAACGATTGATAAAACCAGAAATAACAAAAACTAGCCCTAGCTCAGCAATTAATAATACCCACATACCTCGATATAATAACTGTAATAATTGCAGATTAGTTGATGCATACCATGCAACTAAAGCTGTTAATAATAGTCCAACAGTCATCCAGCCGTAAACATGACTCATATAGGTTTGTACACGACTTGTCGATTTTTCGATTATTGAACTATTAGATGAATAATTTGCCATCCTTTACCTCTTATAAAATATTATGTAACATACTCAATCTATTATATATTAAATGGAGATTAAAGCCATTTTTTCAATGCTTGTATATCAGAATTTTTAGGCTCGACCCAATTATCCCCATTACCTGTACGTTCTTTTTTCCAAAAAGGCGCTTGTGTTTTTAATACATCCATTATAAATTCAGCCGCAGCAAAAGCATCCGCACGATGGGCACTACTGACTCCGACAAAAACGATTTGTTCATTATTACTTATTTCACCTACTCGGTGAATCACGGCCACACGACTTAATTGCCAACGCTCACGAGCTTGATTAACAATTTGACGTAGTACTTTTTCTGTCATGCCAGAATAGTGTTCTAAAAAAAGGCTAAGAGGCAGCTCGTCAACTGAACGAACTTTACCTATAAATGTTACAACCGCACCGTCTTGCGATAGTTCTGATAACCAAGCACTTAATTTGTTGGCATCTATTTGCTCATCACCAACTTGAATGATATCCATATTTTCAGCCGCCTGTCACAGGAGGAAAAAAAGCGATTTCATCATCAGGTTGTATTATATAATCAAAATCGACCAATGATTGATTAACAGCACATAATACAGTTTTCTCTGTTAATGCCATTGACCATTTATTGCCTCGCTGACTTAATTTTTGTAAAAGGTCAGAAATCGACAATTGACTAACATCTAATAAGATACTTTCAACACCAATGAGCTCTCTTATTTGAGCAAAAAAAATAATTCTATTCATACTTTGACTATTTTAGTATTAGATAGCAAAATCACCCGATTTACCACCCGTTTTAGTTAATAATCTTACTTGAGTGATAACCATGTCTTTTTGTACAGCTTTACACATATCATATATCGTTAAAGCCGCTACAGATGCAGCAACCAATGCTTCCATTTCAACACCTGTTTGACCTTGCAATCGACATACGGACTCAATTCTAACACAAGAATTAACAATATCAGCTTCAATATTAACTTCAACTTTACTCAGTAAAAGCGGATGACAAAGGGGAATAAGTTCCCAAGTTTTTTTAGCGGCTTGAATACCTGCAATTCTAGCAGTGGCAAAAACGTCACCTTTGTGATGTTTACCTTCAATAATCATGTTTAATGTTGCTGAGTTCATCATAACCTGTGACTCAGCTCTTGCTTCCCGTGCCGTTATTTGTTTATTGGACACATCAACCATATGTGCATCACCATTATGATTAATATGTGAAAAGTTTTCTGGCATTTTGTATTCCTTAAAAAATATCACTAATTCTAATCTGCCAAGATAACAAATTTTATAAAACGATACCATATTTCGATCAATGGGTTACCATTTAAATTTTAAAGTTTAATCGCAAACTTATTAGATAAAATCCATAAAAAACAAATGATGTCAGCTAGCTTTTGCGAGTTATATAAAAACTCAGTACAATATTGACCTTGATTAATTTTACTTGTGACACTTAATGCTGATCGCTCATGTAGCCTTACCGGTACCGCTTTACCAACTTTATGACTATTGCTTAACTTCACCTGCTCAAGTGGGTATGCGGGTAACAGTCCCTTTTGGTAAACGTTTTGCTATAGGTATTATTGTTAAAATAGATCAGCAAACCGACATTGAAATTGAACACTTAAAATCAATTGTCTCAATAATTGACGAGCAACCGTTGTTCACAAATTCAATTTGGAAATTATTAAATTGGGCAGCTAATTACTATCATTATCCCATTGGCGAAGTTTTGTTTCACGCTATGCCTATTTTGTTACGCCAAGGTCGCAAAGCTTGCCAAGATGAAATTAAACAATGGCAACTGACGCAATTAGGTCAACATATTGATTTAAATACATTATCAAGAGCACCAAAACAAAAATTGTTATTATCTTTATTTAGAAATAATCAGTTGCATGATTCAGATTTAAGCTTAACTGTATATCATCAGTTACAAAAAAAACAATTGATTACCCAAATCAGTCAACAACCAAATAACATTCCATGGCAATCTAGTTTTTCAACTAATCGCAATACTATTGTATTAAATAACGAACAAATCCAAGCTATTAATACCATCAATCAACAAAATGATCATTTTTCAGTATTTTTGTTAGAAGGGATCACTGGATCAGGTAAAACGGAAGTTTATTTAAATGTCCTTACTGGCATTTTAGCAAAAGGCAAGCAGGCTTTAGTATTAGTACCCGAAATTAGTTTAACGCCACAAACAATTAGACGTTTTGAACAACGCTTTAACGCACCGATTGATATTTTACATTCAGGATTAACCGATAAGCAACGGTTGAATGTTTGGTTAAGGAGTAAGAATGGTGAAAATGCCATTGTCGTTGGTACTCGCTCTTCAGTTTTTACACCGTTTAAAGACTTGGGCATAATTATTATTGATGAAGAACATGATAGCTCTTATAAACAACAAGAAGGATGGCGTTATAATGCAAGGGATTTAGCCATTATTCGTGCCAAATTCGATAATATCCCTATATTATTAGGTTCTGCAACACCGTCACTTGAAACCTTGAATAATGTCCAAAATCACCGTTATCAATTATTACAGTTAACTAAACGAGCAGGAAATGCACAACTAGCAAAACAATCTATCTTAGATATAAGAGGATTAGTCTTATCGGCTGGATTATCTCAGCCCCTTATTGAACAAATAAAAAAACATCTAAACAATAACAATCAAGTCATGTTATTCTTAAATCGACGAGGTTTTTCACCTTTATTGATATGCCATGATTGTGGTTGGATTGCTGAGTGCCCACGTTGTGATAGACCGTATACCTTTCACCAACAGCAAAATAAACTCAGTTGCCATTATTGCGATACCCCAAGAGGGCTACCTAAACAATGCCCTAAATGTGGTTCAACGCACTTAGTACCCGTTGGATTTGGTACCGAACAACTTGAAAAACAATTAGCAATATTATTTCCAGAAATAAAAATTAGCCGAATTGATCGTGATACTGTATCTAAAAAAGGTGCACTCGATACATATTTACAAACTATTGAGCAAGGTGGTGCTCACATTTTAGTTGGTACCCAAATTTTAGCTAAAGGCCATCACTTTCCGAATGTTACTTTAGTTGGTATTGTTGATGTTGATGGTGCATTGTTTTCAAGTGATTTTCGCGCAACAGAGCGATTTGCACAAATCTATACGCAAGTATCTGGTAGAGCAGGACGTGAGGCCAAAGCAGGTGAAGTCATTTTACAAACCTATCATCCAGATCATCCTTTATTAAATATTTTGCTTCATCAAGGATATCAAGAGTTTGCCAAACAGACGTTGCTAGAGCGTCAAAAAACCTTATTACCGCCATTTAGTTACCAGACATTAATTCGTGCAGCAGATCGTAATAATCAATATGCACCAGCATTTTTACAACGTATAGATGAGTGGTTAAAAATGCATTGTGACGATCCTGCTTTATGGTTACTTGGTCCAATGCCAGCAAATCAAGCCAAAAAAGCGGGGTACAACCGTTGGCAGTTATTAGTACAACATACTAATCGACAAAAGCTTCAAACTATTTTAGATCAATTAATTATAACAATAGAAAAATGGAATGAATCAAGCAAAGTTAGGTGGAGCATAGATGTTGATCCTATAGATAATTAATCGAAGCCATCTAGATAAACAGCCGACGAGGTTCTCAGTCGACTGCCTAATTACGTTATAATGCTATTTTACCAGCATTTTTATCCAATGTTGTTTGACCAATACCTGATACCTCTTTTAATTGTTCTACTGAAACAAAAGGCCCAAATTTTTCACGATACTCAACGATTTTTTTAGCTTTACTTGCACCTATTCCTGTTAATACTTTTGTGAGTTCCTCTGCCGAAGCGGTATTGATATTGACTTGAGTGATTTGTTGCTGATCTTGTTTAGCTACTTCATTAGGTAACTTATCAGCTAAACTTACATTAGAAAACGCTAGACTCGATAATAAAAGACAGATTAGGGAAAATAGTTTCATTTGATTAACCTCTTAAATATAGTTATGCAATTAATATGCTTTATTACTATGTCATTGAATAAAACTATATGGCGTTAATCATTTAAAAAATGAGAAAAGTCACCTAAGTGACTTTTCTAAATTAAACAAATTTTCTGTAATTTTACGAACTACATCACAAATTTGCATCCGGCATTATTTCGATTTTAGCTTTAGAACGGATATCTTCAGCTAAATAATAATAGGTATTATTCATGAATAATGGTAATAATTCTGATGATATATCTTTCGATTCGCTAGGGGTATTAACACCCGTTAACACAACAACTGTTGCGCTTTTATCATTCAAATATTCTACGCCATACACGCGTTTAGATGTTGTTGAAGGTACCAGATCAAACACCATATTTATAACACGCGCATCGAGATCATTGTCATTACGATGTAGGGTATAATTTTTGGAAAATTGCACATTTGCCGAACTACCTTTATTATTTAATTGTTCCATTGTGCTATTAACAGTAGCTTGAAAACGACTGTTAGCAATATCTTGATGTAATTTTTTATTAATTTCATCTTTAACTTCATCAAAAGGTGCAATACCTTCTGGTCGATAATCAACCACCTGAATGACAAAATCAGACAAATCTAAACCTTGTCCGACGGTTATCATTTCAGACACTTTACCTGTTACTTTACCATCAACTATCATTTCATCACTAAAAGCAACATCTCTAACTTCAGGATAACGTAAAATAGTTGATACATCATTAAAATAAGCCCAATCAGAATTAAATATTGGTAAATCAGATTCTTTAGCAATCAATTCTAATGAATTAGGATTTTTGTTAACTGCAGCTTGGATTTTCTGTTCTACAGTTTCAAATGCATTTTTTATTTTCGAATTCTTAAGTTTTGATTCGATAATAGACTTAGCATAATCAAAATCCATTGCTTTAGCGGGTTGAATATCATCTAATTTGACAATAAGATATCCTTCATCAACAGCAATAGGATTAGATATTTGCCCTATTGTATCCAAGTGTGCATCTTTAAATGCCTGTGGTAAAGAATCATCATCAACAAACCAACCTAATGAACCATTTTTACCATATGGAGATGCATTATCTTGATTAACAGTTTTAGCAATACTTTCAAAATTGCTACCTGATGCTAATTCATTAACAATATCATCAGCCTCATGTTTATCTTTGATATAAATTACACTATAAGATTTTTTTGCAGGAAAAGTATAATCTTTAATATTGTTATTAAATTCTTGTTTTACCTCATCACCACTGACATGAATTTTTTTATTATATTGATATTCTTCATTTAAAATATAATTAAATTTCACTCTCTCTTTTTTATAAAATTCACTTTGGTGTTCGTCATAATATTTTTGCTCATCCTCTAACGTAATTTTCACATCATCGAGATTAACAATATTGGGATTAATCTCTGCTGTATAAATGGTTCGAGTTTGCTCCTTCAATTTAGAAATTTCTGAGTCCACAGGTAAAACAAAACTCGAATTGATTAGAGCGTCTATGACTTGTTGTTGTTGTAAAGATGATCTTATACCTTCACCATAAGTATCTGGTGTGTAACCATTGGCAGCTAAGAGGTCTAAATATTTTTCATTACTAAATTTACCATTGTCAAAAAATACTCTTTGCTGTCTTATAAACTCTTTTACTTGGTCATTACTTATATTTGCACCAAGTTGTTGAGAAAATTTATAGGCTAAATAGTTGGTAATTTCAGAATAAAATACGTTCCGACGAAGTTGTTTAATAAATGCAGGATCACCCATTGACGTTGAGGTAACTTCTTTTGCGCGTGCTTCAAATTCAGCTCGACTAATACCTTCTCCATCAACTTTTGCAATATATAGTGTAGCATCGTTAGCTTTGTTACTACCACCAAACCCAAAAAAACCAATCCCTGTAAATATAAAAGATAAAATAATGATTGCAAAAATAATCTTAACGACAATATTATTTGCCGCTTTACGGATTGTATCCATCATTTCTTGCTTTTCTCCATACACCTTAAGTTTTAATTTGGCAAGTATAGCATATTTAGTTAAATTGGCTATTATCGGAATTATCCGAGATAAAAAAAAAGATCAACATCAGTTGATCTTTTTAATTTTAAGGATGATTAATTCAATCGGGCATGTGTAGGAATTTTAGTTTTCACTACTTTTGTAGCCTTTTTTGAAGAGGGTTTTAATTTAATGTTTTTTTTCAGTGGTTCAATACCAAATGGATTATTTTGTAATGCAATGGTGATCACGTCATCAATCCATTGAACAGGTCTAATATCAACTTCTGATTTTACATTATCAGGTATTTCCTCTAAATCTTTAACATTATCCTTTGGTATAATTACTGTTTTAATGCCACCGCGATGTGCTGCCAGTAATTTCTCTTTTAGTCCACCAATAGGTAACACTTCACCACGTAAAGTTATTTCACCTGTCATGGCAACATCTGACCGGACAGGGTTACCCGTTAGTGTCGAAATTAATGATGTACACATGGCAATACCAGCACTTGGTCCATCCTTTGGTGTCGCACCATCAGGAACATGTACATGTATATCGCGTTTTTCGTAAAAATCGCTATTAATACCTAATTTTTCTGCTCGAGAACGTACAACCGTCAATGCCGTTTGTATAGACTCTTGCATAACATCGCCTAACGAGCCTGTATATGTTAGTTTTCCTTTACCAGGGACACTTACCGATTCAATTGTCAATAAATCACCACCAACTTCTGTCCATGCGAGGCCAATAACTTGCCCTACGCGATTTTCATTGTCAGTTTTACCGTAATCAAACCGTTGAATACCTAAGAAATCTTTAAGGTTATCTTGAGTAATAGTTACTTTTTTCAACTTACTGTTTAAAGCTAGTTGCTTAACCACTTTACGGCAAATTTTTGCAATTTCTCGTTCTAAACTACGTACACCAGCCTCTCGAGTATAATAACGAATAATGCCGATAATCGCTGAATCATCAATCTCTATTTCTTTTGATTTTAATCCATTATTTTCAATCTGTTTCGAAATTAAATGCTGCTTTGCAATATTCAATTTTTCATCTTCGGTATAACCTGATAGACGAATGACTTCCATCCTATCTAATAAAGGAGCAGGAATATTCATTGAATTCGCCGTAGCAACAAACATCACATCCGATAAGTCATAATCAACTTCTAAGTAGTGATCACTAAATGCGTTATTTTGTTCTGGATCAAGCACTTCTAATAAAGCTGAAGCAGGATCGCCCCGCATATCTGATGCCATTTTATCAATTTCATCAAGTAAAAATAACGGATTTTTGACACCGACTTTAACCATACGTTGAATCAATTTACCTGGCATAGAACCAATATAAGTACGTCTATGACCACGAATCTCGGCTTCGTCACGAACACCACCAAGAGCCATACGTACATATTGACGACCTGTTGCTTTAGCAATAGATTGGCCTAACGATGTTTTACCTACCCCTGGAGGACCAACTAAACATAAAATTGGACCTTTGACTTTATTAACCCGTCCTTGTACGGCTAAGTACTCTAAAATACGGTCTTTAACTCGCTCTAAACCATAATGATCTTTATCCAAAACTTTCTGTGCAGCTTCAATATCTTTTTTGACTTTCGAACGTTTATGCCATGGAATTTGTATCATCCAATCAATATAACCACGGACCACTGTTGCCTCAGCAGACATTGCTGGCATCATTTTGAGTTTATTAAGCTCCGCTAATGCTTTTTCAGTCGCTTCTTGAGGCATCTTTGCCTTAGTAATTTTTTCTTTTAGTTCTTCATATTCATCAGGTTTATTATCGATATCACCTAATTCCTTATGAATTGCTTTGATTTGTTCGTTAAGATAATACTCTTTTTGCGCTTTTTCCATTTGTTGTTTAACGCGCTGGCGGATATTTTTTTCAACTTGCAATAAATCAATTTCCGCTTCCATCAATGAGATAAGCAATTCAAAACGCTTTTCTAAATTAGCGGTAACAAGTAACTCTTGTTTTTGTTCAACTTTCAAAAATAGCGTAGCTGCAATTGAATCAGCAAGTTGAGAAGGCTCTTTGATTAATCGAATTGAATCAACAACTTCTTGTGTGACTTTTTTATTCAGTTTTGCATAATCATCAAAATTAGAAAGTACTACCCGCATTAAAGCTTCATTCAAATCACTATCTTTATTTTTTTCATGCAATGGTTGAATACTAGCAACGAAAAAATCATCTTCTTTTTGTTCAACAATATCAACAATTTTTGCTCTTTCGACGCCTTCAACTAACACTTTTACAGTGCCATCAGGCAGTTGAAGTAATTGCAAAATATTTGCTACAGTACCAATTTCATATAAATCATCAATCTCAGGATCATCTTGTGAAGGATTTTTTTGGGTTACAAGAAAAACTTGTTTGTCCATTTCCATTGCACTTTCAAGACAACGTATTGATTTATTACGACCAACAAAGAGAGGGATTACCATATGTGGAAAAACAACGACATCACGTAATGGTAAAATAGGCATAATCATTTGGTTAGTTTGTTTTGTTTTCATTTTATTCTCTCTAATAGTACAAAACCTATTATATTGATATTGGGGTCGTTTTTAGATATTCAAGTCTATTATTTATGATTTAAATACATACTATTCCTGAAACATCTTGACAATATCTATACGATCTATACGTAATTATACCTAAACTATTTGAACTAATGCTTGTGAGTCAAAAACTAACAAGCATATCTAAAATTATGCTGAAAGCTCAACATTATCTCGGTATACTAAACTTGGCGTTTGAGACTGTTCAACTGTTTCTTTTTCAACTATCACTTTTTTAATATTTTTGTTTGATGGTAAGTCATACATAGTATCTAACAAAATATTTTCAACAATTGAACGCAAGCCTCGTGCTCCAGTTTTTCGTTTTAAAGCTTTAGTTGCAATAGCAGCTAATGCCTCTGGAGTAAATTCAAGTTCAACACCATCTAAATCAAAAAGTGTTTCAAACTGTTTTGTTAATGCATTTTTCGGTTCAGTCAATATACTAATTAAAGCCTCTTTATCCAGTTCAGACAATGTGCCAATCACTGGTAATCGTCCAATAAATTCTGGAATCAAACCAAATTTGACTAAATCTTCCGATTCGATTTGCGCCAATAATTCGGATTCTGTTGCTTTATTTTTAGTACTTTTAACATCAGCGCCAAAACCTATGCCGGTGTTAGTAGAAACTCGATTTTCGATAACTTTATCTAAACCACTAAATGCGCCACCACAAATGAATAAAATTTTAGAAGTATCAACTTGTAAAAATTCCTGCTGCGGATGTTTACGCCCACCTTTAGGTGGAACCGAAGCAATAGTTCCTTCAATAATTTTTAAAAGTGCTTGTTGAACGCCTTCACCAGATACATCTCGAGTGATAGATGGATTATCAGATTTTCGAGAAATCTTATCGATTTCATCAACATAAATAATTCCTCGTTGAGCTTTTTCAACATCATAGTCACAATTTTGTAATAACTTTTGAATGATATTTTCAACATCTTCACCGACATAACCAGCTTCAGTTAGCGTTGTTGCATCAGCCATAGCGAAAGGAACATCTAAAAAACGCGCTAACGTTTCAGCTAATAATGTTTTACCACTACCAGTTGGCCCGATTAATAGAATATTACTTTTACCTAATTCAACATCATTACGACTAGCATGATTACGTAAGCGCTTATAGTGATTATAAACAGCAACGGATAAAACCTTTTTCGCTCGATCTTGACCAATCACATATTCATCAAGATGTTTTCGAATTTCATGTGGAGTTGGTAAAGGTTTGCTAATAAACTCTTCATGAGAAAGGAAGCTTTTAGTTTCTTCTTTTAAGATATCATTACATAATCCTATGCATTCGTTACAAATATAAATAGATGATGGACCAGCAATTAATTTACGAACTTCATGTTCACTTTTCCCACAAAAAGTACAATAGAGTAATTTTTCAGAACTTTCTTTATTCACTTTTACCACCTAATTTATTTATTATGATCGTTTACTGTATATGGCATCAACTAATCCATATTCAACTGCTTTTTCGGCAGACATAAAGTTATCACGATCGGTATCTTTTTCTATCACGCTGATATCTTGACCGGTATGCTTGGCTAAAATACTATTCAACCGACTTTTTACCTGTAAAATTTCCTGAGCATGAATTTGAATATCAGAAGCTTGTCCTTGAAAACCACCTAATGGTTGATGAATCATAACCCGAGCATTAGGTAAGCAGTAACGTTTACCTTTAGTGCCAGCAGTCAGTAGTAGTGACCCCATTGAACATGCTTGTCCCAAACAAATAGTGCTTACATCTGGTTTGATAAATTGCATTGTATCGTAAATAGCCATGCCTGCTGTAACGACACCGCCAGGTGAATTAATATATAAATAAATATCTTTTTCGGGATTTTCAGCTTCTAGAAATAACATCTGAGCAATAATTAAATTCGCCATATTATCTTCAACTTGACCAGTTAAAAATATAACGCGTTCTTTCAATAATCGTGAGTATATGTCGTAAGCTCTTTCTCCTCGCGAGCTTTGTTCAACAACCATTGGAATAACGCTCATATATGGTTCTAAAGGCATTTTCATCTCCTAATTAAACAAAATAGCCCAAACAGACAATCCTTATTTGGGCTCTAAAGTGATCTTTTTGATTAAATGAAACAGATAATAAAAAAAATTAAGCTACTTGTTGATTCATTAATTCAGAAAATGAGTAATTTTTATCTGTTACTTTAGCGCTAGCTAATAATAAATCAACAACTTGATCTTCTAATGCTACAGAACGAAGGTTATCCATAGCTTTTTTATCTTTATGATAATATTCTATGACTTCTTTTGGATCTTCATAAGCTGTTGCAATTTCATCAATTAATGATTTCACTCGTGTTTCATCAGCTTTAAGTTTATTACTTTCAATGATTTCACCAAATAGTAATCCCACCGATACACGACGTTTCGCTTCTGCTTCAAAAAGTTCTTTAGGTAATTCCATTGCTTGTTTCACATTACCACCAAAGCGAGAGACTGCTTGTTGGCGTAATACATCAATTTCGCGCTCAATTAAGGCATTAGGAACATCAATTTCATTATTTTTAACTAAACCATCAATGACTTGAGCTTTTATTTTGTTACGAATAGTTGCATTAAGCTCACGTAACATATTTTTACGCACTTCTGCACGTAAACTTTCAACAGTACCATCAGCAATACCAAATCGTTTGATAACGTCTTTATTTAATTCAGGTAGTTCTAGCTCTTCAACTTTGTTTAAGGTCGCAGCAAAAACAGCCGGTTTACCTTTTAAGTTTTCAGCATGATAGTCTTGAGGGAAAGTGACGTTAATATCAAATTTATCACCAGCTTTATGACCAACAATTGCATCTTCAAAGCCAGGAATCATACGACCTTGACCTAAAACTAGAGTAAAATTATCCGCTTTTCCACCTTCAAATTCACTACCATCAACTTGACCAACAAAATCTAAAGTAACACGATTTTGTTCTTGTGCAGATTGATCTACCTCTTTCCAAGTGCCTTGTTGTTTACGTAAAGTCTCGATCATTGTATCAATATCAGCATCATTTACTTCAGCGACAGGTTTTTCAACTTCAATTTTATCTAAATCTTTAATTTTAACATCCGGATAAACTTCAAATTCAACCGTATAAGTATAATCTTGTCCTTCTTTAAACTGAGTAGGAGAATAAGTTGGTGCGCCAGCTGGATTGATTTTTTCTTGAATAATTGCATCAACAAAATTTCGTTGCATTAAATCACTTAATGCATCTTGTAAAATAGAAGCCCCATAACGCTGCTCAACAATTTTTAAAGGTACTTTTCCTTTACGAAAGCCATCAATACGTACTTTTTTTGCAGTATTAATGAGTTCTTTATCAACCGCTTTTTTAATGTCTTCTGCTTTAATTGTAATTGATAAACGTCGACCTAAACCTTGTGTTGTTTCTACCGAAACTTGCATCTTCATACCTCAAAATTATTAAATAATATCTGCTCAAAATTAGTTTAACTTAATAATTGAGCTAAAAAAATTGATAAAATAGGCAAGCATTATACCGACCGTAATCGCCTACGTCGAGACATTTAATAGTTTCTTCTCAAGCGCTTTCAAACGTTTATTCATTTCATCAATATGTAATACCAATGAAGCGGTTTTTCGCCATACTTTATTTTCTTGTAATGGGATCCCTGATGAGTAAACGCCAGGCTCTTTAATAGGGCGCATAACCATTCCCATTCCTGTTACGGTAACTTGATCACATATTTCCATATGCCCGTTAATGACGCTCGCTCCACCAATCATACAGTGACGACCAATAGTTAAACTTCCCGCCATAATAACGCCACCAGCGACCGCAGTATGATCACCGATTACATCATTATGCGCAATTTGGCATTGGTTATCGATAATCACGCCATCACCAATTACTGTATCATCGAGTGCGCCACGATCAATTGTTGTTGAAGCACCAATTTCTACATTGTTACCAATGATAACCCGACCTAATTGTGGGATTTTAATCCATTTACCGCGATCATTAGCGTATCCAAATCCATCTGCACCAATGACGGTACCGGATTGAATTAAACAATTATCACCAATTATACAATTATGATATACAGAGATATTAGCCCATAATTTCGTCCCTGAGCCAATCGTCGTATTTTTTCCTATAAAACAACCAGGACCAATAATGCAATTATCACCAAGTACAACACCACTTTCGATAACAGCATTTGCACCAATCGAAATATTAGTACCTAATTTTGCTGTTGGATCTATTACAGCAGTCGTTGCTATACCTTCAGCGGGTACAGGTGTACTGTCAAGTAACTGAGCTAATTTTGCATAAGCGAGATAGGGATTTTTGACAATTAGAGCAGCACCCTTCCAATATTCAAGACTATCCTCTGTCATCACAACAGCAGAAGCTTTACATTCTAATAAGTTACTTTGCAATTTTTTATCAGACAAAAAAGTAATTTGTCCTGATTTTGCACTTTGCATTGAAGCAATACCGGTGATGGATAATTCACCATCACCATGTAACTTCGCATCAAGCTGTTGAGCTAGTTGTTTTAAACAAAAAGCTGACATTATTTACTAACCTTTTCCAATACTTTATTTGTGATATCTACAGCATCTGATGCTGATAATGTCGCTTCAGCTTTTAAAATGATATCGTACTTTTCAGTAGTAACAATGTCTTTAACCGCTTCTTGAATTTTAGTTAATAATTTGCCGGCTTCTTCTGTTTCACGTTTACGATAATCAGCTGAAAATGCTTTAGCTTTGTTTTCAAAATCAGAAATTGTTTTGTTTAATTTAGTTTTTTCAGAAGCAGATAAAGTCAGACCATCTTTTTTGAGACGAGCAGCAGCATCTCCTGCTTTCTTTTCTTCGTCTTGCAGAGATTTAGCTCTTGCTTCAAATTCCTTATCTAATGCTTTACCTACTGTTTCTCGTTGTGGCATTTTTTGTAAAACTGACATAACATCAACCACACCAATTTTCACTTCTGCATTTGCCATACCTGTAAACAATAATGCAGCACTTATACCTAGAACTGAAATAATTTTTTTCACTTTTATCACCTATGTCTATTTATTAATTTTGACATGGCATTACCATGTCGATCCTATATTAAACTGGAACTGTTGAGCCGAGTCTCCATTATATTTTTTAAACGGCTGTGCATAAGAAAAGACTAATGGTCCTAAAGGGGACATCCATTGCACAGCTAAACCTGCTGACATTCTTATATCAGATGGAGAGCTATAATCCGGAATATTATGTCCTTTAAAGTCCCATTCAGTATCCCATACTGTACCAGCATCAAAAAATACAGAGGTACGAACATTATCTACATATTTTTCACCAATGAATGGTGTTGGCACTATTAATTCAGTACTAGCAAAAGCAATAGCATTACCACCAACCGCATCTTTAGACCTTGTACATGTACTTGTATCATCTAAACCGCTACAGCCTTTACTGTTATTAAAATATACAGCCTTAGGACCAACAGTATTTGATTTAAAACCACGAAGTACTGTTGAACCACCAGCATAGAAGTTCTCATAAAATGGTAATTCTTTACCGCCAAGACCATTACCATAACCTAAACGGCCACGAGTTAAAAAGACCCAATGATGTTCAGAATCAAATGGTAAATAATACGATGCATCAGTAACTAGCTTGTAAAAACGGTTATCAAATACTGGCGCAGAAATTTTAGCATTAGAGGTTATTTTTAAACCATCAGTCGGGAAGAAACCACGATCTAACGAATTATAAGTCCAATATGCATTTAATAATAAGTCATTGGTATCAAACGATATAGAGTGTTTATCTTTTGTTTTTTCGCCCATTTTATCAAAATATCGCCACATACCATATTGGGCTTTCATATCTGATAGTTTATGATTTGCGTATTCGGTACCAAAACGAACAAAATTATTCTCACTAATTGGAAAACCTAAATTAGCTGAGGCCCCCCATGTTTTACTCGAATATTCTGATTCATCTTTATCATCATCAGCTTTATAAGTATTATAATAAATACTTCCACCTAAACTGACACCATCCACCGTAAAATACGGGTCAACAATTGAGATAGATGCAGTTTTGTCAGTATCTGTAGTATTCACATCAAACGATACACTGTTACCTGTACCTAACCAGTTATCTTGTGAAATACCAGCATTGAAACTTATTCCACTATCTGAGCCAATACCAACACCAAATTTAATACTACCCGTATTGCGTTCACTCACTTTATAAATGATATCAACTTGATCATCAACGCCCGGAACGCGTTCAGTGTTTGCTTCGACTGTATCAAAAAAGCCAAGTCGATTTAATCGATCTTTACCTAGTTCCACTAAACCGTTACTTAACCAAGCCCCTTCCATTTGACGAAGTTCACGACGAACAACACTCTCACTAGTAACAGTGTTACCAACGATTTTAATATTACGAACATAATAACGTTGGCCTACATCAACCATGACAGTTAATTTGACCTGATGGTTGGCATCATCCATCTCTGGTTGGATAGCCACTCGAGGATAGGCATAACCAAAATTAGCAAGTAAACGTTTAATATTATCTTCAACATCGGTAATTTTTTTGCCGTTATACAGCTCACCAATTGTTACGTTTTCTTTTGCTATTTTAGCAATAGCATCTTTATGACCAGCGAAATTGCCTTTAAAATCAAGGCCTGATAGTTTGTACTGCTCACCTTCATGAATATTAATGGTGACGTAAATGCCTTTTTTATCTGGCGTTAAACTTACTTGAGTTGATTCAATATTAAATCGAGCATATCCACGATTGAGGTAAAAACTTTGTAATTCATCTAGATCGTTAGCTAATTTTTGTTTTTGATATTTACGATCACCAAGCATATTCCACCAAGGAACTTCATCTCGCAAAGAAAAACGGGCAATAAGCTCTTCAGAAGAAAAAGCTTTCGCACCGACAATATTGATTTGATCGATTAATGCGGATTTTCCTTCTGCAATAACTAATTTCAGATCAACACGATTTCGAGATAATGGTGTAACAACAGCTTTGATTTTTGCGTTATATTTACCGACACTATAATAAAAATCTTCTAGCCCTTTTTCTATTCCTGAAAGCATTGTACGATCCAACGCTTCACCTTCTCGAATTCCAGAACTATCTAAATTCTTTTTTAACATGTCATCTTTGACTGATTTATTACCAGAAAAAGTAATACTTGCAATAGTTGGCCGTTCTTGAACATGAACAATTAATCGATCACCATCACGAGAAACACTAATGTTTTCAAAATTGCCACTCGCATAAAGTGATTTGATGATACGCCCTAGATCGGCCTCATTCACATAATCACCAACTTGAACAGGCATTTCAAGCAATGCCGCTCCCGGAGTAACCCGTTGTAATCCTTCGAATTTAATATCCTTTACCACAAAATCATCAACACAAAATGCGTTAGAACTGTATACCGCTGTGGTACTAAACAGCAAAGATGCTATAAGTAATTTATTTATTTTCATTGTAAATGTTTATAACCTCATCCCATCACAATCGTAAAACATCATTAAATAGTGCAATTCCCATTATTACCATTAATAATAAAAACCCTATACGAAATAATCGTTCCTGAGTTATATTAGATAAAGCTTTTCCCTTAATCTTTTCACATAATAGTAAGACAAGGTGACCGCCATCTAGCATTGGTAATGGAACAAGATTGATAACCCCCAAACTTACACTGATAAAAGCAAGAAAGTATAAGTAAGGTGTGAAACCATAACTTGCTGTTTGCCCTGCGCTTTTTGCTATCGTTATTGGTCCAGATAAATGCTTAAGCCCAATAACACCTGTCACTAGCTGATAAAGTGAACCTACAGTTAATTTTGTTGTTAATACTGTTTGCTCAATGCCTTTACCTAATCCTTCAAAAAAACCATACTGCTTAACTACCGCGTTTGAAGAAGGATATAAACCCGCTACACCTTCTCCATTTTTTTGAATGGTCGGTGTAAGAAGCAGTTCAACATCATGATTCTTCCGTTCGACCTTCAATGTTAGTTTATTTGCTTTTTTTATCTCAGCTGAAAAATCATCCCAATTAGTATAAAGTTTATTATTATAACTGATAATTTTATCACCAATTTGTAATCCTGCTTTTTCTGCTGCAGATTCTGGCACAATTTTACTCACAATTGGATAAATTTCCAACGCTTTAGGAATAAAACCAAATGTTGTAATTGCTGATTCTTTCTCTACATCAAATCGCCAATGGCTAATATCGACAGTTTTTCTAATTTCGTCTGTACTATTTTTGGTTGATACTAAGTAAGTTAAAGACACATTATGTTGCCCCATAACCGACATCAGAGCTAGATTTACATCATTCCAACTGTCTATCTGAATATCATTTACTTTTTTCAACTCTGCATCGACCGGTAGATTTATTGTCGATGCTGGCGTATTGGGTATCGTTTCTTTAATTTTGACAGGATAAACTGTCACACCAAGTAAAAAAATACCCCAATAAATTACTGCCGCTAGAACAAAATTAGCTATAGGACCTGCAAATACGATTGCAGCTCTTTGCCATAGTTTTTTATTATCAAAAGCCGAGCTTTTATCAATGGTTGCTAATTCTTTCGATCTTCCATCTAGCATTCTAACATAACCACCAAGAGGAATCATAGCAATAACCAATTCAGTTCCACTTGAAAATTTATGCGACCATATTTTTTTTCCAAATCCAATGGAAAAACATTCAACACGAACTCCACATAAACGAGCTACAAAAAAGTGGCCGAATTCATGTATAGTCACTAATATACTGATAGTAATGATAAATAACAACAGTGACCAAAGCAAAATCTATAACCTTTTTATAGTAAATGCAAAGATAATACAGTAAAAATAGGCACCGCAGCTGTTAAACTATCTATTCGATCTAAAAGACCACCATGACCAGGTATCAGATTGCCACTATCTTTTATACCTGCTTCTCGTTTAAACATACTTTCAGTGAGATCACCTAATACTGAAACCAAAATTGCCAATAATGAACTAATAAAAAATACATTAAATTTAATATTAATAAGATTCGAAAAATAAGCAAGAACACTAATAACCACTGCCAGACTTACTCCACCAATAAATCCTTCTACTGTTTTACCGGGTGAAACTTTTGGTGCCAATTTTCTTTTTCCAAAACTTCGTCCAGCAAAATATGCGCCTGTATCGGTAGCCCATACAAGAACAAATACATATAACAACAAAGTCGCTCCTGTATAACAATTTGAACTATAATTGACAGACCTTAACCCCACCATACCAAGGAAAAAAGGCACTAATGTAAAAAAAGCAAACAGTAATTTTAATGTAATTGAATTGAACCAATAATGTGCAGTTTTGGGATAAGTCATAACTAAAATCAGTGCAATTAACCACCAAATAATGGATAATGATAATATTACGCTATAGAGTGTTATTTTTAATTCAATTGGAATTGGAATAAAATAAAGTACAGCCAATATCACTACAATTAGAAGAGCAAATAACAATTTATTTTGTTGGTTAGTAATATGTAAGAATTGAGCCCACTCCCATGCAGCGATACCACCAATTATCATCATAATAACAACAAAAACGGATAATGGAGCAAAAAAAAGTATAATTAACACAAGTGGAATGAGCGCAATTGCAGCCAATAATCGTTGAATTAACATGAATGTTCCTCTGCTTGAATACCACCAAAACGTCGTTCTCGGGTATTAAAAACATCAATTGCTTTATCAAATAAAGCTTGATCAAAATCCGGCCATAAAACATCAGTAAAATAAAATTCTGAATATGCTATTTGCCATAACAAAAAATTACTAATTCGATACTCACCGCCAGTGCGAATAACGAGATCGACATCGGGTAATTCGTTCATACTTATTTGTGAAGCAAAGTATGTTTCGGTAATATCATCTAAAGTGATTTTTCCATCTAAAACATGTTTAACCATTTTTTTCGTTGATTGAATAATATCCCATCGCCCACCATAATTAGCTGCAATATTCAATACTAACCCAGAATTGTCTTTTGTTAGTTGTTCCGCTTTAATGATCATAGTTTGCAATCGTTCATTAAATTGCGAAATATCACCAATAATATTTAACTTCACATTATTATTATGCAGACTTTTCATTTCACGATTTAACGCGTAAATAAAAAGTGAAAGTAATGCTGAAACTTCATTTTGAGGACGCTTCCAATTTTCACTACTAAATGCATATAAAGTCAAAGCTCTAACACCTAAGGTTGATGCATAACTGACAATTTTACGAACAGCTTTTAAACCAGCCCTATGCCCAACTGCGCGTAACTGCTCTCGTTGTTGGGCCCAACGACCATTACCGTCCATAATAATTGCTACATGATTGGGAATAGATCTTTGTTGAATCATGAGACATGCCAATCCATATATAGCTTTTTATAAATGTTTTGATCAAATATAGCCATCATCAATTAACGGGTTCCATAAACCACAATGGTTTTACCATGTGCTGAAATTAAATGTTGGTCTTCTAGCATTTTTAAAATTCGACCAACAGTTTCACGCGAACAGCCAACAATTTGACCTATTTCTTGACGGGTAATTTTGATTTGCATACCATCGGGATGAGTCATTGCATCGGGTTGTTTGGCTAGATTTAATAGCGTTTGCGCAATGCGACCAGCAACATCTAGAAAGGCTAAATTACTCACTTTTTCTGATGTTACTTGTAAACGGCTTGCCATTTGACTTGCAAGTCGCATTAAAATATCAGGATTGACTTGAACAAGTTGCTTAAATTTTTTGTAAGAAATTTCGGCCACTTCACAACTTGTTTTAGCTTTAACCCAAGCGCTTCGTTCTGTACCTTCTTCAAACAAGCCTAATTCGCCCAAAAATTGATTTTGATTCAAATAAGATAAAATCATCTCATTGCCTTCATCATCTTTAATTAATACCGCAACAGAGCCTTTTACAATGTAATAGAGAGTTTCTGCTTTTTCGCCTTGATGAATGAGAGTGCTTTTAGCGGGATACTTATGAATATGACAATGCGATAAAAACCATTCTAATGTTGTATCCGTGTGCTGTTTACCAATCATTATTCCTTCCTCTCAATCCAATTTCCAATTTACACACTATAACAAAGTTGAGCGATAAATTATATACTAAGCTATAAGGAATTTAGTGATTATTTAACAAGCTTGATGTCGATCGTTTGGTGCAGTTCAGACCAAAAAATTGCTGCTTTTCCCGCAATCAATTGAGATTTAACATTATCTACTTTTTCTATAAGTGATATTTCTTGCAAACCGTAATCCGTACCTTCACGTAACACAAAATATTCAATTAAATTATTCAGCGTATTTGAATCTAGTTCTTGCCAAGGAATGATCATAATATTATCAAATAAGTGATTGTGATATTTATTCTATAATAGAAATAGCATGCTATAAAGATAGTAACTTACAAAAAACTAATAAAAAAACCACTCATAAGAGTGGTTTTTAATCTGTTAAAAAACAGAACTATATTAATTCAATACGAATAATATTATCTGTCTGTTGCAACTTTCAACAAGTAACCTTGCGCACCAGCTTTGTATTTAGTGTTATAAAGCTCATTATTATTCTTGGCACCGTCTTCACTACCTAAATAGATTGTATCATTCGTACCTGTTGTAGTAGTGGTTCCGGTTAAAGCTTCAGTAGTTACAGCATCCTGATAATCAGCTGTTGCTGCTGGATCATTAGATAGCGTCCAAGTGTATGTATACGAAGATGTTTTCACTAACTCACCTGCATCAGGAATATTGTTTTTGTTTGCGTCGTCCCATACTACAGCACCATATTTTTCGCCATATTTAGGTGTTGGTGCATCGCCTGTCGCAGGTTTAACTGTATAGTTAACAGTTAAATCTAAACTACCGTCAGTACCATATTTGAAAATACCAACTCTATAGCCATCATCGATAATAGGACCTTTACTAGGAGGGGTATCACCAGGACCATGTTTTTCCTCTGAAGGTTTTGTTGGCTGATTATTATCAACTTCAGGTGGCACTTTTGACCAGATATCAGATACGTTCAACCATTTATTCGTATTTGGTAAACCAAATTCTGTCTGTTCTTGTAAGGTGAAACCAATTTCATCAGCACCACTAAATTCACTATTGATCTTGAATATAATTGTACCTTCAGACACACCATTTACATTTTTTGTTGCTGTTGATGTTAAACCTTCAAGTGTATTGATTTTTTTCCAATCACCAAAATTACCAGTAGCATCTTTTTGTCTGACGAAAAAAGTAACTGTTTTTTCAATGTTTTTATTATCAACATCACCATCTTTATCTTTCAAATTATATGAAATTTTAAAATACTGACCAACTTTAACCTGATCTGTATCTGCAATTGGTGTTAGACCTGCGGCATCAGTTGTAATTGTTAAGGACACAGTATGATCTACATCCGCACTTGTCTTTGAAAGTATTGGCGCATTACCGTGAATTGGCGCTGATGTCTCTGCTGTTAGTACAGCAGCAAATGCACTACTTGAAGCATAACCAGCTAATAATAAGCCGAATGCGACTTTTTTTAACGTTAAATTTTTCATGTTTAACTTCCTATTTTATTTCTAAATTAACATGTTGTATTTATATAAATACACCACTTTGGTTGGTGTTCCCAGTAATAGGCTGCCGATTAACTTCGACAACCTAAAATCTATTATTAATTAACAACGACTTGCAATTTAAACCCTTGATCCCCAGCACAAGCTAATGGCGATGCATTAAGTGTTGCTAAATTCAAATAAGTCGGCGCTCCTTCACTCTTTTCAATACTCATTCCAGAAGACGCATAACTTTGTGTTCTTAAACTTCTTAATGTGTAATGAGCATCAACACCCATAGCGACATTAAACCAAGGTCCATTAGGGTTCTTCACAAAATCTGGTAATGCACTTGTTGCCTTACTACCAGGACATGCAAGCTCATTTGAACCCACTAATGACCAAATTATAAATGGATTTTTAATTTCATGCGCTTCATCTTCGTAACCCATAGGATAAGCTTTTACATAATATTCAGAATCAACTTTCCACTCATTTGGACCGCTTGGATCAAATTGAAGAAGATGACCTTCGCTTCTTGCTACTAATACACCATCACTACGATAAACTTTTACTATTCCTGCTTTACCGCCAGAGAAATCTACGATCGCTTTATTGAACGATGTCCCAAACTGATCAATTGTGATAGAAAACTCAACAACACCTTCAATGTTAGAAGCAACATCTAAAAGATAACTATCACCTATGACCTCTGTACCTGCTGCTGTTGCTGACTTGGAAGAAGCTTTTTGTCCCATTTTTACTTTTTCAAACCCTTTAACAATAATACAAGGTTCTTGTGTCGGACAAGAGTTAACATTACCAGAAACACCATTAATTAAACTAATTTTTTTACCATTACTAGTCGCTGTCCAGCCTTTTAATACTGCATCAAAAGTTTCTGGAATACGATTCATTAAATCATCATCACTAAAACCTATTACATCTTGTGCAGAGGTAATTGAACCATTAATAACCTTTGGTTTAACTAACGTTGCTAATACGGTTATTGCACTTTGCCCATCTGCTGGATTCATTGCTAAAGCAGTTTTATTCCCACCTTTATCTACAGCCCAAACTCCAATTTTGCGCATTGAAGGATTAGGCAAAACTTCGAAAGTAACAGAGTTAGATGTCGCCGATTTACCTTTACCATCAGTCACTGTAACAGATAAAGTATATTTACCATTAGTACTGATTGGGTGACGCTGACCGTTTGCATCAACATAATTCGGCGCGACAATCTTCCAATTATTTGTATCAGCAGGAGGCGTCATCCAACTAGAAGCTGTACATATTCCAACAGTAGAGCATAGAAAGCCGCCTCCAGCATCAATTTCCATCATGTCACCAGACCATGAAAGGCTATTTAAACCTTTAGCATTATGTACACCAATAGTAACGCCGTAAGACTCACCTTCAAGTAACTGAAGTGCTTCAAGTCCTAGATCGACGCTCATTTTTTTATCTTTATATTCAAGTACAATATAGTTATTACGATCGACAAGATCATAACGGCTACCTTTAACTGAACGAGCAGCCTGAACCATATCAGGATCCAACTGATCTTTTAAAGGTGTACCAATACGATAGTTCATCGTCAATTCAGCTTTAGTTGCCTTTTTATTATCTTGTCCACGCTTATGTTCAGCTTTGATCGTAAAAAGCGGAACTGGCGTATAATCAATACTAGCCGTGATTGCTCTTGGGTCTTTTTGCAAATTATCTTTTCCAAACAATGCGACTTTATCACCATAGTATTGTTCATACATTAAAGAACCACCAAGATGTGGATATTGAGGTAAATAGCCTTGGAAACGGATATCAAATCCTCTAGCTGCACGTTCTAAATAATCATCAAAGTCTTTAGATTCTTTCCAATCTGATAATGGATGATAATAGTTAACAGCAAACTTCATGTAATCGGTCCAAGCTTCAGCACCTACCCCTAAACGGTTATGAGATCGTTGAAAATCATGGTCGAAAAATACGTTATAACCCAATAACCACTTTTTATCTGCTACATCCCAACGTTGACCTATACCAAAGTTACCAATACGCCGATTATGTTCATATTCTTGAAACGAAAGTTGAGTAAATATCAACGTATCTTCTGTATCCAACCAAGGGCTAAACAATTTAAGATTGACGTTATTAAACGTACCTTTATCGCTTAAATCGAATTGCAATTGCGCAGTACCAAAACGACCTAAAAAGTCTTGTGCTGCACTTTTGATTGGATCAACAACTTGGTTTCTAACACCACCGCGGACATAATCCTCAGCATAATCTTTAGCTTTACTCTTTATATGACCTGACAAACCACCATTATCTGGAGAGGTTATCTGTTTCCAATCTTGACTTGCTAAAGTTTGAATTGTTGATGCAACTTGGCTGGCTAAAGCACTTCTATCCACTTTAGGATCATATGTGTCATCGGATCCTAATTTAGGCAGATTAGCATATTTATTTTGGCTATCAGGATCCACTTTCTTTATTGCTGGTAATAATGGCGAATTTTCAGGAAGAACCAATCGTTCGCCAATCTCAACCACATCTTTCTTGTCATAACGACCAGCGTTCATTGCTCTTAATTCAGCAATAGATATACTACTTAGTAAAGCAATTTGATATAAGCTGCGTTGTTGGTTATTCACCATTTCACGAACTTTAGTACCATCTTTTAACTCAATTATCTTATTGCTATCAACAGCAGTTACTGGGCTAGAAGTGTTACTACCCGTAGCCCATGTTGTTTGACAACCTAGAGCTATAACAATTAGTGCAGAGATAACTTTTAAATTAAGATTGTTTCTCATCTTAATTATTCCTTATATTTCACCGGCAACATTGCTACAAAGTAACAAGTTATTTTTATTCTAAATAAGCATAGTTATAATTAAACCTTGTACACTTACAGTTCAAATTTATTGTTTTTCTATACTTAAATTTATTTAAAGATTGTGGATTTTTTTACAAAACCTCTTATTGGGTAGGATCATATTACAAAACTGTCATTTATCAAAATGATTTTATAATTTTTTTTTGATTTTTTTTTGTAAAAATATTAAATATTGTTTTTTTTCAAGTAATTAATATTATTTAATTATTAAAAGGCTCTTTTACATAAAATTATAATCAATTGATTTATATAAATATTATTTTTATGACTTTTTTGTTATTGAAAAAAATCGAGAGGGAATAATAGAAAATAAATAAAAAAAACAGACAAATTAGCAAAAATTTATCTGTTTTTGAGATGTCTTCAACTGATCAATTATACGATTGATCTTCATTATAAATTTCTAAATTTTCCGATTCCTTTTGGCAAAACACTTTTTTATCATCGTTGCGTTTTTTTTCTAAAAGTGACAAATAAGTATCATTTATACCTTGAGTAATATACTTGCCATCAAAGACCGAACATTCAAAATGAGTAATGTTAGGATTTAATTCTCGTATCGCAGCAATTAAATCATTAAGGTTTTGGAAAATAAGTTTATCTGCACCAATATCTTTAGCGATTTGATCAACGTTACGATTATAAGCAATAAGTTCTCTGGCAACGGGCATATCGATGCCATAAACATTAGGGTGTCTTATTTCTGGTGCAGCCGAAGCCAAATACACTTTTTTAGCACCACAAGAGCGTACCATTTGAAGTATCTTTTCTGACGTAGTGCCTCGTACAATTGAATCATCTACCAGAAGAACATTTTTTCCTTCAAATTCTATACGATTGGCGTTGAGCTTTCTTCTTACTGAAAGTTTACGTGCACTTTGCCCTGGCATAATAAATGTACGACCAATATAACGATTTTTAACAAATCCTTGTCGATAAGGTTTATTTAAAATGCGTGCAATTTCGAGCGCAGCATCACATGAGGTTTCAGGAATGGGAATAACGACATCAATATCGATATCTTTCCATTCTCTCGCTATTTTTTGACCTAACTTTTGCCCCATTAAAATGCGAGATTGATAAACAGATACCCCATTCATTAGCGAATCAGGTCGGGCAAAATAGACATATTCAAAAATACATGGATAATATTGGGGGTTATCTGCACATTGTTGTGCATAAAATTGGCCATCTTGGGTGATATAAATAGCTTCCCCTGGTTCAACATCACGCATCAATTCAAAATCAAGAATATCTAATGCAACGCTTTCTGACGCAACCATATATTCAGTTTTACCATTATCAAGTACGCGTTTTCCTATCACTAAAGGACGAATACCATATGGATCACGAAAAGCAACAAGTCCATGTCCAATAATCATAGCAACACAGGCATAAGCACCCTGAATAATATTATGTACTTGATGAACAGCCTGAAAGATATTATCAGCCGTTAACGGGTAAGTTGGAAATTTATCCAGTTCATTAGCTAAAATATTTAATAAGACTTCTGAATCCGAATTAGTATTGATATGGCGGCGTGCAAGTTCAAATACTTTATGGCGTAATTGGTCGGTATTAGTCAAATTTCCATTGTGCGCAAGCGCAATACCGTAAGGTGAATTAACATAAAAGGGTTGAGCTTCGGATGGACTAGAACTACCTGCTGTAGGGTAACGAATATGACCTATACCCAGTTTGCCTTGAAGTCGTTGCATATGATGTTCTTGAAAAACATCTTTAACCAAACCATTAGCCTTACGTAGACGAAAGCGATTTTGCTCATCAATAGTAACGATTCCGGCCGCATCTTGCCCTCGATGTTGTAACACCGTTAGAGCATCATAAATTGATTGATTAACTGTACTACATCCTACAATACCAACTACACCACACATATAACAATTACCTCAAATCTAATGCGCTAAAAAAGAAGACGAATTTTGGATATAATCAAAAAACCAACGAATAATAAAATGAAAATGTGGAATAAGCTGAGACTGAGTCCAATATTGAGATTGTGATAAAGGAGTAAAAGTATCAATAAAGAAAAGTACTGCAGCAACGACTAAAATACCACGTAACACACCAAAACAAATTCCTAAAACGCGGTCTGTACCTGATAACCCCGTTTTTTGAACCAATTGACCAATAATATAAGACACTATAGTACAAACTAATAATGTAGCAATAAACAAAATAGCAATAGCAACCGCAATTTTAACCACATCACTATCAAAATAGGTCAAATACTGGGTAATATGAGAATAAAATCGGCTAGCAATAAAAAAAGCAAGTATCCAACTGATAAGGGATAACGCTTCTCGAACAAAACCTCGAACAATGCTAATTAATGCAGAAAAAACAATGACCCCAATAATCGTAAAATCAACCCAATTCATCATCATAATCACTCACAATCTTATGTTAAGAATTTATTTTATTATAGTTACTGTATTTAGTTAGCCACTATAATACCTTTAAGTTTTGTCAAAGTATCTAGATCAACAATAACTTGTTCTGCTTGTTCTCTTTTAGCGTAAGGCCCAATCTGCAATTTAATAAGCTGGTTGGGTTCAGGATTTTTGGGAATTAGCCTAACGTTATAGTTATTTAATCGTAATAAAGCTACAAGCTCTTCTATTTTTTGTCTATTTTTTAACGCAGTAAGTTGAATCATGTAAGGTTTAGTTTCTTGACTTGATACAACTGACTTATTATTTACTGATGAAACACTATCATCACTTGTTGAAATATTATTTGAAGATAACGTATTTGAATTTTGCTCATCTTCCGGAATATAAGGAATATCAGC
The DNA here is from genome assembly GCF_026536195.1 of Gilliamella sp. B2969. Taxonomy (NCBI): domain Bacteria; kingdom Pseudomonadati; phylum Pseudomonadota; class Gammaproteobacteria; order Orbales; family Orbaceae; genus Gilliamella; species Gilliamella sp. B2969. The sequence goes on along the minus strand of NZ_JAFNOP010000001.1, from coordinate 82,939 downwards.
AACCTCATTATTTGGATTACCAAGTTGGCTTCCAGATTCAGTTGGTGATGTCATAACTTGATTTTGCTGGTTAACAATTTCAGGTTGTAAAATAGGCGTTGAAGAAATGGGTAAATTGGATTTATCGGTTAAAATCGATGGCGCTACTGCTGCTAAAATTAACAATAAAGTAGCAAAACCGACCCATCGATTTCGAACCCTATTTGGAGTGCTATTATTATTTTTTTTATTTTCCATAAAATTAATCATCAATTTCAGCTAAGACTGCAGATACCGTATGAAAAGATCCACATACCACAATAATATCATTTTTTTGAGCATCTTGAAGTGCTGCTCGGTAAGCATCACAAACATGATCAAATGTTAAAACGTTTTGGGCATTATTCTCGACTAAATATTGTTTTAATACATCACAACCACATCCTCGATCGCCATAAAGTGATGCACAATACCAAGCATCTCCATTTAATAACGACAATGTACCTTTGATATCCTTATCTTTCAACATGCCAATTACAAACAGGACTCGACCAATATCCTTATTTTCGGTTTTTAAAGAATTTAACTGATTAGCTAAATAATGAGCAGCATGAGGATTATGTGCAACGTCTAAAATAACAAGTGGATGAGTTTTTACAATTTGAAATCGTCCCGTTAGGCTTGCTTTACCTAATCCTTCATTTATTTGTTGCTCAGCAATCTTAAATGATGAATAATTTAGGGCTGCAATAGCAGTGGCTGCATTTGCTAACGGCACATGAGGAGTCACTAAAGATGAATATTGACATTTGTCAGAATAAAATTCCCAAACATTTTTATCTTTTTGCTCATAAGACCAATTTTGGTTTACCGCATATAAAGGACAATCGACAGCATTTGCCACATCAAAAATTGATTGAGGAATGTCTGGCTCCCCAACAATAGCAATACTTTTAGGCTTAAATATACCTGCTTTTTCTCGACCAATGCTTTCACGAGTATTACCTAAATAATCGACATGATCTATAGCTATCGAAGTAATAATAGCCACATCAGCATCAACAATATTAGTCGCATCAAAACGCCCACCTAACCCGACTTCTAAAATAACAACATCTAAATTGGCTTGCTTAAATTGATATAAAGCCGCAAGTGTTGCAAATTCAAAATAAGTCAGTGATATATCACCTCGAGCATTTTCAATTTCAATAAATGCATTTATTGTTTCTGTCTCGGTCGATTCTTGATTATTGATTCGTACGCGTTCAGTAAAACGTAAAAGGTGAGGAGAACTATACACACCTACTTGCATATTTGCTGCAAGCAATATCATTTCAAGTGTTTTACACGTTGTGCCTTTACCATTTGTTCCTGCAACAGTAAATACATAAGGAGCTGGCTGTAATAAGTTAAGCCTTTGAGCAACGGCTCTAACACGATCTAACCCCAAATCAATGGTCAATGGGTGTAGTTGCTCTAAATAACTAAGCCATGATTGTAAATCAGACTTAGCATTAGGTTTCGTATATTGTATGCTCACTTAATTTGTCTCGTTATTGGTGACATCATAAAAAGGGCTTGGTAATTTCATTAATTTAGCTAATAAACTGGCAATTTTAGAACGCATGTCTTTACGATGAATGATCATATCTAACGCGCCTTTTTCAAGTAAAAATTCGCTACGCTGAAAACCTTCAGGTAAGGTTTCACGTACAGTTTGCTGAATGACTCTGGGACCAGCAAAGCCAATTAATGCCTTAGGTTCAGCAATATTAATATCACCTAGCATAGCTAAACTTGCTGATACGCCGCCCATAGTAGGATCGGTCATCACCGAAATATAAGGTAAACCTTCATCTTGCATTTTAGCTAAAATTGCACTTGTTTTTGCCATTTGCATGAGTGAAAAAAGTGCTTCTTGCATGCGAGCACCACCACTAGTTGAAAAACAAATTAATGGGCATTTATCAGCAATGGCTTGTTCTGCTGCACGTGTAAATAAAGCTCCTACAACAGAAGACATTGACCCACCAATAAAAGCAAATTCAAAACAAGCTACCACAACAGGAATTCCCAATAAAGTGCCTTTCATTACAACCATAGCTTCTTTTTCGTGCGTTTCTTTTTGAGCCGCTAATAAGCGATCTTTATACTTTTTAGTATCTTTAAATTTTAGAATATCTTTAGGCGCTAATTCAGATCCAATTTCAACATCAGAACCTTCATCTAAAAACCGATATAATCTTACACGTGCAGGAATATGCATATGATGATCGCATTTAGGACATACCTCTAAGTTACGATCTAATTCAGCTTGATAAATAATTTGCTCACAGTTACTACATTTGGTCCAAACACCACCAGGAATATTCGCTTTTTTATGATCTGACGATATATTATTTTTACTTAGAATTTTCTCAATCCAGCTCATTATGATTCTCTCATTTGATACGCTTTTAGAAATATCGGGGTATTGTATAATATTTTGGAATAATTCTTAATAGTTGTTTTAACTTTTATCTTTTTAATCAATTTTTTTCGAAAATTATCTGCATTTAAATATAAAAATAATCAAAATAAAAGCTATAAAAAATAAATATATCTATAACAGCATAATGACGAAATAAAATCACCATACCATCGTGATAACATTAAAAATATAATTAATATGATCTTGAAAAATTATTAGTATATAATTGCCTTTAATATATTTTTCCATTTTTTTGAAATAAGGGGTTACAGATGGACAAGGAAAAAGCAAGCGCACCATCGTTTCAAGATGTTTTAGAGTACATTCGTCTATCACGTCGATTAAATAAATTAAAACGTGAAATAGCAGACAACGAGAAAAAGATTCGTGACAACCAAAAACGCGTTCTATTACTTGAAAACTTAAGTGAATATATTAAGCCTGATATGACATACGAAGAGCTTCAAGCGATTATTGCTAACATGAAAAGTGACTATGATGATCGTGTTGATGATTATATTATCAAAAATGCTGAAATTTCTAAAGAACGCCGTGATATTAGCAAAAAAATGCGAACATATCGCTCAAATTAATTGCAATTAAATAACTCCCACAATGGGAGTTATTTTTTTAGCTAATAACGTTAACCACCTGCTAGTTTTACCTTAAAACCTTTTTCTTCTAACAATGTTTTCAGTAAATCTCGTTTATCACCTTGAATCTCGATGATTTCATCTTTGATAGACCCGCCACAACCACAGCGTTTTTTAAGTTCTGCTGCTAACTTTGATAATTGGGCATCATCCAAATCAAAACCCGAAATCACACAAACACCCTTGCCTTTACGCCCCGAAGTTTGCCGTTGAATACGAATAATACCATCACCTTTATCACGAGATAATTGTGTCTCTTTCGGTTTTATTCGACCTTTATCGGTTGAATATACAACTAGATTATCAGACATGCTTTGCTTAGCTCTTAGTTAAATCAAGTGTAGTTAAAATAGACTGTAATGCCTTAGCAGGATCTTCAGCTTGAGTAATTGGTCGACCAATGACAAGATAATCAGCACCTGCAGCTTGAGCTCGTTGAGGCGTCATGATACGACGTTGATCATCTGGCGTCGAACCGGCTGGACGAATACCTGGAGTAACTAATTTAAAATCACTGCCAAGCCGAGTTCTAAAACTTTGAACTTCTTTCGCCGAACATACGACGCCATCAAGCCCACAATTCTTAGCTAGTATAGCTAATTTTGTCGCCTGTTCTAAAGGTGAAACATGAATACCAATTTCTTGAAGATCAGAAGACTCCATACTCGTCAATACTGTCACTGCAATTAATATTGGTGCTTGTTTACCATAAGGATAAAGTGCATCTTTTGCTGCTTGCATCATGCGAGCACCACCACTTGCGTGTACATTAGTCATCCAAACCCCTAAATCGGCAGCGGCAGAGACGGCTTTAGCTACCGTATTTGGAATATCATGAAATTTAAGATCTAAAAAAATATCAAAGCCTTTATTCATAATTTGTTTAATAAATTCAGGCCCGGCATGGGTAAATAACTCTTTGCCAATTTTAAGACGGCAATCTTTTGGATCAACACGATCAATAAAATTCCATGCTGATTTAACATCAGCAAAATCAACAGCAACAATAATTGGAGATGACATAACTTAGTTATTCCTTTTTAGTCTTAAATTTTGTCTATTTTTTTTGTACAAAGTCATTCAAATCAGCATAAAACATTCGAGCACTCTCTTTATAACCTTGTAATGTTTGATGAACTAAATCTGCACGAGCCAGTCCCCGCTGTCGCCACTCTTTAACTGCAAATTTACCCCCCATTGCCAGTTGCCAATCCCAAAATAATGTCTTTTCGGATTTAGCGACTTGTCTTTGAATATTTTTAATTGTTGAAAAAGATTTCGGGGTATCTTTTTCATTCGCCATGGTATCTGGAGGTGACATTAATAAAATCGTTGCATCAGGCAAAGATTTACGAATTTGTCTTATACTATTCACTAAATTTTTGCGATAAGCAGTAGGATCTAACGTTTCATCAAAACTCTCATTTGTTCCATATTCAAGAATCACTAAATCAGTTTTTGATAAAGCTAATTCTTTAAACCAATTAGGGCTCCATTTTTGCCATATGGTTTGCTTAGCGCCATTAGTGGCTATAGCCGATACAACTACGCCAGGTTGTTGATAACGCGTTAACCATATTCCACCGAGTTCAACATCATTTTGCCCTTTTATCATTAAAGGCATTTTCGACACAATAGAAGCCGTTTGCCACACATTCGCTTGAGGCACATAATTAAAATTAATCTTTTTATTATTAACATCATAAATTCCAAATACATTAGGCGTATTTTTTGATGTTTTAAAAGTGAATTTTACTTGCCAATCTTTATTGGCTAATGATTTTGGTGAAATTTGTATTACAGCAGAATCCTTCAACGGTTTGGCAATAAACCCCCCCATAGGAAAATCTAAATTGCTTAGTGTTCTACTACTTAATACATCCCAATTTTTATTTTTCCAGGTAACCGCTGCATGGCTTTGTCCTTTAATTGCAACAGGCGTTATCCAGCCAATACCCGCATCACCATATTTGCCTTGCATTAACGTTCTAAATTCACCAGTGAAAAAATCTGCTGCGGTATGCGAATCACCAAATTGGGTTATATTAACAACATCATCGCTATTTCTGTTCGCTGCTAACGATTTTAACCGTGTTGCAAATTGTTTAGCGTTGGGATCGCCAAAATCAATAATCCCCGATACAGTTGTTGTGGTCGTACTTTCTGCTACACTACATCCAACAGTGAATGTCACCGCAATAATAGCTAGAATATACTTTAAAAACTTAATCACTATGGGTACCCTCTAATTCTTTAAAAATTATTTTTTCCATAATGGCCTTTGCCAGAATTTTTTGGCCAGTTGGTGTAAAATGAACCCCATCATCCACCCTTACTTTTATTTTTTCATTATTTGTTTCAATAAAACTATTGAATTTTTCGTATGTACAACCAAGTAACTCATTGGTTGTTAAAAAATGCTGTTGCGTTTTGTCAATCTCAGATTTATATAATGTATTAAGGTAAACCATGCCATCATTTAATTTAGGTTTACGCATACATGGTGCAGCTAGCCAAAGCACTTGTATATGATGTTCACGAGCATTACTCAAAATATTGGCGATACGTAAACGGTATTGTTCTTCCCATAATTCAGATTTGAATTTCGCGTATTTAGCGTATCCTTTAACGGGAAAATCCCAAGGGTCATTAGGCCCTAAAAAAACCACAAGCAGCTTTATTGTAGGATCGTCGGCTAGTGTATCACTAATAGTTTTTGGCCAATCAAAAGCATTGGGATAAGCAAGTCCGGTGCTTTGTTTACTCAAATCTATACTTTCTATTTTATACTGTTTGAATAACATTTTTTTAACATATGGTGCAACACCTTGCATTAATGAGTCACCCGCAAAAAAAACCTTATCATTTTCAGTTAAAACAATTGGCAACGGTTGATGAATCAACGGGACATCATGTATTTGAACTTTTGGTAATTCATCTTTTTCTTTTGCTGGTAATAACGTTGGCGCTTTGTTAGATTTTTCAAGTGGTTTTTTAATACTACTTTCAACCTGTTTATTTTTATCTGATAATGATTTATCTTTTGGTAAGATTTCATCTTTAATCTTATCTTTACTTAATCGTTTAATCGCATCAGGTTGAATAATTATAGGTTTAACAGGATGGCTTTGCTCTATTGGATTTACATTTTTATCAACTTGTGGTTCATGTTTACTATCTTTTGTTATAGTTGAATCTTGGGTTTGAGCTATAGCATCTTCACTCGATTCTTCACCTTGTTCTTCTGGAAAAGAGTCTTGTATTAAAGTATTAGAATGAAATAGATCAGAATGGTAAGTTTGCTGCCAATAAATCAGTATTGATTTATAATAAAGCACCATTAAAGCTATTCCAGTTACAAACAATAAAATAAAAATATATCTTGCTGATAAACAAGTATTGATATTTACCGCAACATCTCTCTTTTTATAAGACTTATTAGCTACTTCTTTTTTATTGATCGTATTATGACGTCGCCGTTTCACATTCGATCTGTTTTTTTTCTTATTTTTAGAAAACGATTTCTTATATAGCATAATGAATTAACATCATAATTAAAAGTTAGCATAAATAAAGTTTGGCACACCTGATGGTGCAATATATATAGTAACCCACAATATCAAAATAAAAATGAAAGGCAAATACCATGGTTTTATTTTACCTAATTGCAAAGTAAACCAATCAGGAATATTTTTAAACAATGGATAAGTAAAAAATATAATACATATAAATAAAAAAGCACCAATATAATTGGGTTCAATAAAGAAGTTATGTGTTAATGCAGTTAAATAATCGATGGCATCAGGCAAACTTTCACTATTAAAAAATAGCCATGTAAAGCAGACATAATGCCAAGTAATTAACCTTGCTATTATTGGTGAACGTGCAGTTATCCAATTTCGACCGAAATAACGATCACCAATATTAAGGACAATAATACCTATGCCATGACACGCACCCCAAATGATAAAGTTAATGCCTGCTCCATGCCATAACCCAGATAATAACATCGCTAACAAGACATTTATTTGTGTGCGAATAAATCCTTTTCGACTACCACCTAGTGGTATATAAATATAATCACGAATCCAATGCGATAAACTGATGTGCCAACGATCCCAAAATTCACGTAAATTCAGAGCTAAATAAGGAAAGTTGAAGTTGATTGGTAAACGAAAACCTAATAATAAAGCTATTGCTGTCACTAAATCAGTATAACCAGAAAAATTCAAATAGATTTGCATTGCATAACCATAAAGACCCACTAACAAATCAATAACATTAAATTCCAATGGATTAGCAAAAATTGGTTTTACCCAGTTTTCACTAACTAAACCACCTAAACAATACACTTTAATCACGGCTAAAATTATTAAAGTAAAAGCTCGAAACGGTTGTAATATTTCACGAGGTTGACTCACCGCAATTTGAGGCAGGAAATCTTTAGCACGATTAATTGGACCGGCAATAATACTAGGAAAAAAAGACAAAAACAGAGCAAAATCCCAAAATTTAGCTACAGGTAACGCTTTTTTTTGCACCGATACTAAGTAACTTACAGAATGAAAAGTATAAAATGAAATTCCGATTGGAATCAGTACGGTGATAACGGGTAATAAAATAGGTAAATGGCAAAAATTCAGTAATGCTTGTAATTCATATCGGAAAAAATCAAAATATTTAAATAAAGCTAAATTAATTATCGATACACACAAAGCCAAAATTAGCCATCGCTTTGCATGACGTTGTGATGAGGCAATAGCAAGTGAAAATAGATAAATAATGCAGGTGTAAACAAGCAAAATTAGCGCGAACTGCCAACTATAACTAGCAACAATCAAATAGCTTGCTATTAATAGTAATTTATTTTGTAAATTAGGTGAAAAACAGCATCCCCAATACAAAGCAAAGAAAGCAATAAAAAGTAGGCCAAATTCAATAGATAAATAACTCACAGTTATCCTTTTAACTTAAACATACATCAAACTAAAATGTAGTTACAAAATATAATTAGCTTATCATTGACTAATTAATTCCGATTGAGCAAGCACATTATAAACCATTAATTCTTTATTCAAACCTGTAACCGATAATAATAATATTCTTGCCTGCAACCATAAATCATAAAGAGCTAGAATTTTTTCATTATCCATTCTCGCCAATAACCTTACCAATGGCACCTGATCGCGATTAATAATAAAACGTCCCGCTTTTTGCTGTGCTTTTAAAGCATCACTTAACAAACTTGAAAACCAGATTATATATTCAATCACTTGCTCATTATTAAGTGTTTTGGCCAATTGCCAATAATTATTTTGTGGTAAAACGTTTAATAACTGCTCACAAAAAAGTTTTCGTTGTTGCCATTTTTCAGGCGCTAATAACGCTTCAGCTGTTATTGGTGCATTTTCGCTCAATAACAATGCACAGGCAAGTTCATTATCATTATACGGCTGAATGTGTTGTTTTTTTAACCACAAAACAGATTGTTCTAATTCAGGAACAGGTAAAAAATAACGAAAACACCGACTATGTATAGTCGGTAATAAATGACTATTATGCTCACTACTTAAAATAAAATAAGTATTTTCAGGGGGTTCTTCTAGCGTTTTTAATAATGCATTTGCTGCGGCCTCTGTCATTAATGCCGCATTCTTAATCCAAATAACTTTATTACCACCCTGTTGCGATTTTTCATAAATTTTAGTGGTAAGCGTTCGTATTTGATCGATACCGATGGATTGCTTACCTTGCTCATTAGTGACTATATAAAAATCAGGATGATGCTGCGATAAAAATAATCGACAACTGTGACAGTTTAAACATGGTTCTAACTGATGTGACGATTGACACAACAAACGATTAGCAAGCAAACTAACAAACTTATCTTCGCCACTGCCTTGTACATAATTGATTAACCAAGCATGATGAGCTCGCTGATGTAAAATACTATCAGCTAATTGTTGATAAGGTAAAGAAAGCCAAGGATAATCATTAAAAATCATATATATATCAAACCTGTGTTGACAACCATTGAGTTAATACTGTTTCAATCTGTTTAGTCACTACTTCAATTGATTGTGAAGCATCAATTGTTACAATAGTATTATCTTGTGCCGCAAGTGTTAAATAACGCTCGCGTATTCTATCAAAAAAAGATAAAGACTGTTGTTCAATCCGATCGAGTTCACCTCTCGATCTTGCTCGTAATAAACCAATTTTAGGTTCAATATCCAAATATAGCGTCAAATCCGGTTTAAAATTGCCAAGCACCTGATCTTTTAATGTTTTAATAAAAACATCATCTAATTGACGACCACCACCTTGATAGGCTTGCGTCGACAAATCATGTCGATCACCTATCACCCAATTCCCCAATTTAAGTGCAGGCTTAATCACATTTTCAATAAGTTGAATGCGAGCAGCATATAACATCAATAATTCGGCTTTATCTGTCAAAGGTTCATTATCTAAACCATTTTTAATAATATTACGTAGTGCTTCTGCAATTGGCGTTCCACCAGGCTCACGAGTAAATTGAATATCGCCAACGTTATGCTGACTTAAAATATGAGCAACAGTATCAATTGCAGTGGTTTTACCTGCCCCTTCCAGTCCCTCGATGACAATAAATTTACCTGTCATATTCATTTCCTACTATATTAATGAACGTTTATTGAATAATGACTATTGTACGCTATTTTTTAATTTTCGTTGAATTCAATTATGATCGGTATCGGGTATGGCATCTGCAATATCCAGATCAGTTGTAATTCCCAACTGTGATTGCTCAATAAGTTGTTTTAACGTTTCACAGTCTGATTCATACTCGTTAGCAATCATTGGCACAAATTCAACTAATGTTAATGTTGGATCGATATCAAACATTTCAGCATCAGAGGTAAATTTCATTTTAATAAAAGAGTAAATAGCCAGCATTGGGCGATTGATAAAATTGACATCAACATTTCGTAATGTACGTTCAACAATAACATATAAACTATCTCCTCGTTGATCTTTTATTGAAGGATAGCGTGATGACAAATTCACTAAATTTTGTTGCTCCATTCTAGTTGCAATTAATTGTACATATTGTTCAACGTGCATGTCGACTTTAAAACCAATATTTAAATCGATACGAAAAACTTTATATGGTACTAAAACTTCAACTTGATACTCAAATTTATAGGGTTCATCCATGCGATTAATTGAAACAAACCAATATGTATCAGCACGTTTAGGTTTCCGTTCAAATAACGAGTAAGTGATTTTACTTTCAACTGCATGTAACCCTTGTGCTCGGGTTAAGTAAAAAAGATGGGTTGCGGTTTTATCAATAGTTTTATCATGGCTAATTGCTACAATTTTAGCTAAATATTCAGCATCTAATTTGACAAATGAATTATGCTCACGTTTCAAACGACGCCCAGTAAACCATGAGTACATAATAATAAATATAAAACCAGCAATTAAAATAGAGGCAAACCCACCATGGAAGAATTTTTGGATATTAGCGACAAAAAAACCAATTTCAATTACCATAAAAAATAATGTCAATGGGACACTATACCAAAGTGGCTTATTATTTTTCATAAAATAGAAGAATAACAATACAGTGGTCATCAACATGCTAAGAGTAATGGCTAATCCATAAGCCGCTTCTAAATTAATTGAGGATTGGAAGCTTATTACCATCAATGCAGAAAGGGTAAACAATATATAATTAATTGATCTTATATACATCTGGCCTTTAATCAAAGTTGGATATTTTACCCGCACATTTGGCCATAAATCCAATGAAATAGCTTCGCTAATTATGGTAAAGGCACCGCTGATTAAAGCTTGACACGCAATAAACGCAGCCAATGCCGACATAATAATTCCCGTTAATCTAAACCACTCTGGCATCATCATAAAAAATGGATTGACTTCAGGACCAATTATTTGCGGATGAGAAATCACCCACGCCGCTTGCCCCAAATAATTGATAATCAAGCAGCTCTTTACATATCCCCAAGAAATACGAATATTTTTCAGTCCGCAGTGGCCTAAATCAGAATAAAGTGCTTCAGCCCCTGTTGTGCACATAAAAATAGCACCTAAGATAACTAGTGCATCGGGCGCTTCAATAATAAATCTTATCGCATACATAGGATTAAAAGCGGCTAACACATTCAAATGCGGCAATAATCGATACAGTCCTAAAATACCCAATGTTGAAAACCAAATCAGCATGCCAACGCCAAAAAATCGTCCTAAGGAGCCCGTGCCAAAAGGTTGGATAAAAAATAGTACTGCAATTAAAAGTAAGGTGACTGGAATGATTGGAATACTAGAATAAATAACATTTAGTCCTTCAATTGCAGTGATAATGGTAATAGCAGGTGTGATAGCGCCATCGGCTAGTAACGCTGCTGCCCCAATAATTGCAATAATAAATGTCCACTGGTAACGCCGTCGAATTAAAGCATATAAGGATAAAATTCCTCCTTCACCTTTATTATCAGCTCGCAATGTGATAATCACATATTTTAAGGTAGTTTGAATAGTCAATGTCCAAATTACACAAGACACGGCGCCCAAAATATAGAAAGGGTTTGCCCATTGATTATTAGGTAAACCATGAATGATAGACTTTAGCACATATAGCGGCGATGTACCGATATCCCCATAGACAATACCAATGGCACTAATAATACCCACAATTCCGACCGGAATTTTATGACTTGAGTTGTTCATTTTCGTTTAAATCAAAACATCCTTGTTATAACTAGCATAATATCGAGGATGCAAATAATATCGCGTTAGTAAGTTTTGTTGCTATATTATTCAATTATCCAAAAAATACAAATAATAATTAACCGTTGCATAAAATTTGTGACAGTTAATACTAAATTACATCTATCCTTAAAATAATTAACTATATCTTTATGAAAATATTTGATATTTTCTAAATTATTAATTCTAATAATCATCATTAATACAGATATTTTATTGGTGCAACTATATGAATAATAATGGTTGTTTTTTTTACCTCTATTATATCTGTTTAGGAAAAAATTAAGTAAATCGAAATAGTTTAGTATTCTGCTCTGTGTCATCTGACAAGATGTTTTCCATCTAGCTTTTATCAAATGAATAAAAGAATCTGTGTTTTTAATAACACAAGGTAAACGCACGATTCAATAACTTGTATTTGCGGCACGATATGCAAAGCCTAATTATCGTGAAAATCGCTATGATAAATAAGCTTAAATTAACGACATGAATTGGATTTACGATTATAATGAATAATCCAACTTCAAATTACACCAACATAATAAATTACCTAATTTAAAATAGGCAATGTAAAAAAATTTATGAATAAAAAAAATAACAATCAATATCCTATAGAAAGTTATCTTAATAATCTATCACCAAAACCGAATTGGCTATTATCTATCATACAAAAATTGGTCCCCTTTTCTATGATTTGGGTAAGTCTTGTATTAATGTACGGGGTCATTTGTATGTACACCAATATGATGGGGCAAGATGAGTTTTATCGTTTTATCTTTTTTTTACAAAGTCCTTTTGTGATTGTACTTAATTGTATTGCCTTGCTAGGAGCAATTTACCATTCAATACACTGGTTTAATTTAGCCCCAAATGTAGTTTTTTCGGCTAATTCAACTAAAACAACCAAGTGTTACCTACTTACAGCAGGTTTATGGTTCGTTTCGATCATCATTACAATTTGCTTACTGTTATTTATTTTAAGATAAACGGTCTTTACATCATGAAAAATCAACAAATCCAAACACAGCACTTAGAACAAAAAAAGCAAGGAAAAGTAGCAAAAGGATTGTTTGCTTTAGGGGGAATATGGGCAGCAATTTTTTCGCCAGTGATTATTATCATAATGGCTTATATTATTCCTTTTGGTGATGCAACAACGCGTTCTTATATCTTAAAAATAGCAAATACAGAAGTAGGAAAACTATTCTTATTTTTGATGATATCTCTACCTATTTGGTGTGGATTACAACAGATATTAACGATATTACATCAATTTAATATTTACCCTAAACGTGAAAAAATACTAACTTATGGGCTAGCTCTTGCCTGGACTTTACATGCAATTTATATTCTTTTTATACGAATATAAATCAAATAAAAAAAAGGGTTATTTAATAAATAACCCTCAGTTAGAACGGTAAAGATCAGTAATAACTAATTTGCCTACTAATTTGAGTTTGTTTATCACTTTGATCGACTTTTACTTTACTGGCTGTAAGCCAATCGTTTTTATCATTAAACGTTAAAAAATGAGTCATATAATTTGCAACATTCTTACCACTTGACCAATAAGAAGTTTGTATTGAGCTTAAACGGTGATTATTATCAAACTGATATAAAAAATCATTTTCATTTTTCATATTGTTACTAAATTGATACAAAACTTTAGCCAATTGCTGTTGCTGGTAAGCAAAAGTATAAGATGAACCACCATTTTGATCTACACCAGTAAATTTTCCTTTTTCATCAACACCTTTAACTTTCCATTGTACATTTTTACTAATTAGACAATTATTCGCATCATACTGATAGCTGTCAGTTTCAATAAAGATAAAATCAACTGCTTTTTTGGCTTGTTGCGATTCAACAATTTTACCTTGGCTATCGGTTTTAAATTGAATGATACTATTTGTTCTATCTTCCACATCTTCAATAATATTTTCCCATCCAACATTGGTTTTTTGCAGATGTTCTGAATAAACGCGTTGATTTTCGTTTGAAAACAGCTCATATTGACTCTGTGTTATCAGTCCATTCGAGTCATAATCTAAGGTATGCTTAGCAGTAGAACTAATACTATTTCCCTTATCAAGTTTAGTTGCTATAGTGCGTATTTCTTGCTTAATACCTTTGGTTGGCAAATCAATATAATCTAAAATTTGAAAAATATAGTTATTGGCTGAAACCAAATTCTCAGCAGGATTATCGTTACAAGTCAAAGCGGTGGCATTTAACGAAATCAACGATAAGCATGGTGTGAATAAAAAAGGTAAAATATATTTATGCATGATTATCCTATAAAATGAATTAATTTATTAATCGTGTTATCAACTTGAAGTAATTTAATTATCGACATAGCGATGACTTTTTCCCATTAATAAAGCATCGGTCCAATCGACTTGTTCTTCTACTTTTGCCTCATTTTTATCTTTATTATTTACCATATCTGCATGAATAAATGTTTTATTTTTAGGTTTAAGTGGTTTATCTAAAAACGAAAGTAACGTTTTGGTATATTCATTTTGCGCAGAATAAAAGATCTTCTCTCGCGAGCCTTGCTCGACAATTTTACCCTCTTTCATCACAACCACTTGATGACACATTGAATAAACTAAGGCTAAATCATGACTAATAAATAGATAACTAAGCTGGTGCTTTTGCTGTAATGATTTGAGTAAATGAATTATTTGTTTTTGAATCGTATGATCTAAAGATGACGTAGGCTCATCTAGAATTAACAATTCAGGTTTTAAGATTAAAGCTCGCGCAATCGCTATTCGTTGACGTTGTCCCCCAGAAAACTCCGTTGGATAGCGGTATCGCATATTAGGATCAAGCCCGACTTCTTGCATTATATCGATTAATGCCTGCTCTTGTTCTGCTTTAGTCAATTTTTTATGAGTCGTTAAACCTTCACAAATAATCTGTTCTATATTAAAACGAGGATTGAGTGACGAAAATGGATCTTGGAATACCACTTGGATTCTGCTACGAAATGGCAGTAATTTTTTTCCCGTCAAATGTTGTATTGGATAACTATCAAATAAGATATCACCGTGTGATTTTATCAAACGCAACACCGCTAATGCGGTAGTTGTTTTACCCGAACCTGACTCCCCAACAATGCCAACTGTTTCACCTTGATGCACAGTAAAACCAACATTGTCGACAATTTTCTTTTTCTGGCTACTTAAAAGTCGTTTTTTAGTAGTCACTTCAACATCAAGATGATTAACATTCAATAATATTCCGGGTGTATCAGGTAATGGAACAGGATCGCCACTCGGTTCTGAATTAAGTAATGTTTGCGTATATGCATGTTCCGGCCGTAAAAAAATACGCTGCTTATTATTATATTCAACAATGTCACCTTGCTGCATAACAGCAACTTTATCGGCTAATTTTTTGACAATACCTAAATTATGAGAAATGAATAACATACTCATGTTTAACTCATTTTTTAGCTCTTTAAGTAACTGAATAATCTGTGCTTGTACTGATACATCTAATGCGGTTGTAGGTTCATCAGCAATCAATAATTTAGGATGAGTCAAAATTGCCATCGCAATCATCACTCGCTGCCGTTCGCCGCCAGACAATTGGTGGGGAAGAGCTGACAATTTATTTTTTGGATCTTTTATTCCAACTCGATCAAGGTATTGTAAAATTTCGCTTCGAGCAGCATTAGCGCGCATACCCCGGTGCAAAGATAACACTTCGTACAACTGTTTTTCTACCGTGTGTAGTGGGTTAAGCGATACCATGGGTTCTTGGAAAATCATACTGATTTGATTGCCGCGAATCTGACGAAGTACTTTATCAGGTGCATGTAGTAAAGATTGATCTTCAAACACAATATCACCGGTAGGGTAAGACACTAAGCTTTTAGGTAGCAAACGCAAAATAGACAAAGCGGTCACACTTTTACCCGAACCTGACTCACCGACTAATGCTAGGGTTTCTTGCTCGTGAATATCAAAACTTATATTATTTACCACTTGCAATAATGTGTTACTTTCATGTTTAAAAGCAATACTTAAATCCTCAACAGATAGTAAAGGAGAACTCATCGATACCCTCCTTTGTTAGGATCGAATGCATCTCTAACTGCTTCTCCAATAAAAATAAGCAGCGAAAGCAAAGTAGCAATAATCAAAAATGAACTAATACCAAGCCATGGAGCCTGCAAGTTATTTTTTCCTTGTAACAATAAACGCCCAAGTGAAGGGGAATCAATAGGCAAACCAAATCCCAAAAAATCAAGCGAGGTTAAAGTAGTAATTGAACCACATAAAATAAAAGGTAAAAATGTCAATGTTGCTACCATTGCATTCGGTAGAATATGACGAAACATAATTTTAACATCACCGACTCCCATGGCTTTAGCTGCACGTACATAGTCAAAATTACGTGTTCGTAAAAATTCAGTTCGTACAATACCCGATAAAGCCATCCAACCAAATAGTACCGTGATGGCCAATAACCACCAAAAATCAAGGGGCAAAATACTGGCAAGAAGAATAATGACAAACAACTCTGGTAATCCACACCAAATTTCAATAAAGCGTTGTCCGATTAAATCAATTTTACCACCGTAATAACCTTGTATAGCCCCAATAATTACCGCAATAATTGTGGTAAAAACGGTCAGTAAAATGGCAAAAAACATCGAAATACGAAAACCATATAAAATATTAGCAAGCACATCAAAACCTGCATCAGTTGTCCCTAACCAATGCGACGCTGAAGGTGGGGTTGGAAACGTCGTTGGCGTATCATAAATTAACGTATTATAACTATAGCGAAAAGGTGCCCATAAAATCCAACCATTAGATTCTATTTTTTGTTGTACTTTTGGATCTAAATAATTTGTTTGAGTGCTAAATTGTCCACCAAATTCAGTTTCGGGATAAAAGTGAAAAATAGGCGAATAATAGTTATCTTGGTATTTGATAAAAATCGGTCTATCATTGGCGATAAAATCAGAAAACAAGCTAATAACAAACAACAAAGAAAACAGCCAAAGCGAATAGTATCCACGTCGATTATGTGTAAATCGTTGCCAACGTTGCTGATTAATAGAATAATGGCTGTTCATCAGTTGCGTGCCTCAAAGTCAATGCGTGGATCGATTATCATATAAGATAAATCAGATAACAGTTTGGCAATTAGCCCAATTAACGTAAATATATATAGTGATCCAAAAATGACTGGGTAATCACGTTGAATAATGGCTTCATAACCTAATAGCCCAAGCCCATTGAGTGAAAAAATAATTTCGATCAATAACGAACCGGTAAATAAAATGCCAACAAAGGCAGCAGGAAAACCTGACACAATTAATAGTGTCGCATTACGAAACACATGTTTATATAAAATTTGTCGTTCACTTAAACCTTTTGCTCTTGCGGTAATCACATATTGTTTACGAATTTCATCTAAAAATGAATTCTTAGTTAGCATAGTCAATGAAGCAAAACCACTAATAACCATCGCAATAGTCGGTAGGCAAATATGCCATGCGTAATCTTTTACTTTTCCCCAAAAATCGAGTTGCTCAAAATGCGTTGAAACTAACCCACGCAATGGAAAAATATCCCAATAACTACCGCCCGCAAATAATATTATTAACAATACAGCGAGTAAAAAAGCAGGTATTGCATATCCTATAATGATTAATGTACTTGACCAAAAATCAAATACCGAGCCATCTTTAACAGCTTTTTTGATACCTAAAGGAATTGAAATAAGGTAAACAATCAACGTGCTCCAAAGACCAAGCGAAATCGAAACCGGTAAACTTTTAGCAATTAAACCTAATACCGATTCACTTTTAAAAAAGCTGTCACCAAAATCAAATAACACGTATTTTTTTAAAGTATCAAAATAACGTTCAATAATGGGTTTATCAAAGCCATACTGTTTTTCAATCATTGCAACAATTTGTGGATCAAGCCCGCGCGCCCCACGATAATTAGACTCATTTTTATGCTGTGATAATTTTACCGCTGCATTATCACCCCCCGGTAATAATGCTTGACCAGAATCTGGACCATTTTCAATCATCGCTAGTGCTTGATCGACCGGACCACCAGGTGCAATTTGTACAATAAAAAAGTTGATCGTTAAAATCACAAACAACGTTGGAATAATCAATAATAAACGACGAATAAGATAATTGAGCATATTAATGTTTCCGATTCTTTGTCAGGTTAGCTGCTTTGTCAGCATCGTACCACCAACTATCGACACCAATAGCGTAAGTTGGCTGAATCGCTGGCTGCCCAAATTTGTTCCAATAAGCATAATAGGTTTTACTGTTATACCACATTGGAATCATAGGATACTCTTGCGTTAAGATGCGATCTAGCGCTCGACCAAGCGAAATTAACTCAGCTTGATTACCAACATTCTTAGTTATTTCATCAATAATACTATCGATTGCTTGGTTATGTAGTCCTGAACCATTCCATGATGAATTGAGATACTCACTACCCCATAAAATCATCAAATCTGATGTTGGATAATTAAACGCATTATAAGTCCGTGGCATCATATCGTAATCGCGTTCACGTAAGCGACGAGTCACTTGAGTGTAATCAAGTGAAACAATCTTCATGGTAATACCTAAACGGGCTAAATTTTGCTGAAAAGGAATAGCATATTTAATATCATCGCCAAGATAGGTAACCAATTCAAACTCAAAAGGCTGATTGGTTGTTGTATTCACTAGTTGACCATTTTTGATAATCCATCCCGCTTGTTTTAATAATTCAGCTGCAGTTAATAAATTATTGCGATTAAAACCCTGACCATCACTTTTAGGCACATAATAAGCATCACCAAACACAGCATCGGGAATAATGTTTTTATACGGCATTAACCACTTTAATTCTTGTTCGCTTGGCTTACCAATCGCTGCATAAATGGTATTTTCGAAAAAACTATAAGGCCTTTTATAACTATCGTAATAAAAAGCGTGATTTAACCATTCAAAATCAAATGCCAGCGTAATGGCTTTACGTACATTAATATCTTTAAACAGATCTTTTTGCAAGTTAAACGCTAACCATTTGCTATCGGTTGCTGTTTGTACAGATTTTTCTTGTTTGATAATATCCTTGGCATCAAAATACTGCCCCTGATATTGGGTAAACCAATTTTTGGGTTGGCCTTCTCCACGAAAATCATACTCACCGGCTTTAAATGCTTCTAACGAAACACTGCTATCCATATAATACTCAATACGTTTTTCATCAAAATTATTCATTCCCCTATTTACCGGTAAATCCACAGCCCAATAATTAGGGTTACGTTTATACACAACAAATTGCCCCATTTTATAATCGCTAATAAAATAAGGACCACTGCCAACTGGAGGAATAGTTAATGGTTCTGAAAAATTACGATCTTGCCAAAAATGTTTTGGAATAACCGGCAGATTACCAACGAAGGATAGCAATTTTTCACGATCGCTTGCTGGTAGCTCAACGCGCAAATGATAATTATCAATAGCGTTAACACTAATGCCCTGATTATATACTCGATACTGTGGAACACCTTCTGTCATAAATTTATGAAAGGTAAATTCAACATCTTGTGCGGTTATAGGTTTTCCATCTTGAAAACGTGCCTTGGGGTTAATTGAAACTTCAGCCCAACGATATTTGTCGGAATAAGTAATCGAGGTAGCAATAAGCGGATAAAAACTTGTAATATCATCAGCTAAATTTGTGAACAAAGTATCATATAATGATCCTGAGTTTTTTTCGGGGGCTCCTCGACTAGCATAACGATTAAAATTATCAAAAGTACCAATTTCTGCTAATTTAATTATGCCACCTTTTGGCGCATAAGGATTAACGTAATTAACATATTGAAAACCATCGTGATATTTAGGTTCACCTAATAGCGAAAAAACAGTTTGGTGATAAATTTTTTCAGTTACTGGCTTTGGACCAACAAAATCTATTAAGTTATTGTCATTAGATTCATTTATTGAAAGTACATTCGGTGCAGCGTTGCTTTGGGGTATATTTTGTTGATTTTCTTGAGCATTAACCGCTAACGAACACATGACCAACCCACTCATACAACTTGATACAAGTATTGTAGATAATTTTTGTTTGATTTGGTTGATCATCCTAATGCTATTCCTATTCAATTAGCTTAATAAATAGTTTTAAGCTTAACACTTTTATCAAAATTATAGAGTTAATAGACTATTGATAATAATGTTATCTATTTTGCCAAACTTCCATTAAATGAGCAAAATTAAATTATTCAATTTAATCATAAATGCCGACAATAACATCAATCAATTTTCGTTATCATGATAACGTCGCTATATTAAGTTTATTTAGTAAACACTAAAATTAAATAGGGTGTTATATCTTGTGCTATAGCAGTATTTAAATCTCATTATCCATGATCAACCGTAATAATTGATAAAGTTAGCCATAGTACATAATAATTAAAATAACATTTGAAATTAAATAATATTATGGATACAGGTGAAAAGAGTATGTATTTGCCGGAGTCTATTTAGATTGTTAACAATATCAATTGAAATATGTTAATAAGAATAGACGAATCTTTAGTGCGCAAATAACAATAACATTTTGTGCAGTTATTTAACACTAATTTAGTGAGCAACCACAACAATGATAAAAATGATAAGATATTCTATGCAGCTAGATGCGTTATAAAATTTAACAATATGATCAAATACTCAATATAAAAAATTTTGATATCAAAAAATTTCGCGTAAGTTAATATAATTAAAGATTAAAAAATTAGATTTATTAAATTTCATCTACATTATATTAACTTAGCGACCAACCAATAAAATGAACCGGTAATATTATTAATAAAGACTTAAATCAGATTGCCAAAGAATATAAGGATCATAATCATCATCACCATTCGGTAAAGCACCTGTCAGTGGCGTTTGTAAAAAGTCAGTTTCATTTAATTGATTATTATCAATATATTCAATCTTCCATATCAGTAAATCTTTTCTATTTTCGGGTTTATCTAAATTACTTGTGATATGAGATAAAGCGTTGTGATAAATGATTTGCCGCCAACACTCATCAGTATTTTTAATACAATATTTAATACTAATTGGTTGGTATTTTTTACCCTCTTTGATTAAAACAGGAACCGCTTTTTGTTCTTGATCATCAACAAAAAAAGACAAAAATAAATCATTAGCTAATTGAGCTTTATATTCAGTAAATTTAGGATTACTGGAGGATGAAGGCTGTTTTTTAAAACTTTCTTGTAGTGAATCAGCATAACTATAACTAATACATGTCATAAACAAGAAAAATACTGATATGAATTTTTTCATAAGATATTCCTTTTGTTAGATTAGTAAAATAATTGAAGGTCAGCGAATAGATAATTAATGTCGTGAAATTATAACATAATTACACTTTACCAAGATTAAAATTTAAAAAGGTAGTTCACTAATTATAATCATTATAGAAAAACGACTAAATAATTTTTAAGCATTGTCCACTAAAATAAGCATTAAAATTTCACAAAATAATGAGCAACAAGATTAAATGCTATGAAATTGCTCGTGTACTGACTCTATGAATAAATCTACTCGCAAAAAAATAATTTTATCGAATAAGCTTTAATTTTTTTGATCCCAAAATAGGATTGAACGGTTACCGGTTAATTTCAAGCATACAACAATACATTCAATTCTATATAAATAACATTAAATATTTTATAACGTTATTTACTAAAATTAGTTATTGCAAATTCTTTTAAAAAAAGTAATTATTTACTTGGTTTAGATAATCACTATCGAATAATACTTAATAATAAGTGTATAAAAGGACCCAAAAATGGCGAACAAATTATTCCCACTTATCAATCAACTTGGTGAAGGGTTATTGAATGAATTAACGGGAGAGGTGAGCCACAATCGCTACACCTTAACGGTGGATAACCTAATTTCGCCTATTTCTGTTTTACGCGTTCAAGGGAATGAACAGCTTAATCAACCATGGCATTACACCATTGAATTCACTAGCATTGATAAAACCTTATCACCCGATACGTTACTTAACCAAAATGCGTCATTTTCTTTTAATCCTGCTATTAAAAACATGCTGGGAACAGCAATTCGTTCCTTAAGTGAGCTACCTGTTCAAAGTGACTTACGTAAAATTTATGGTGTTATTACCCTTTTTAGTTTGTTATCGGTAAGTAAAGAACAGGCACATTATCAGATAGTGTTGTCTCCCCGTTTAGCAAAATTAGCACTGAATCGTAATAATGCGATATACCAAAACCAAAGTGTGATTAGTGTGGTTGAAGAAGTGCTACACAGTCACGGTTTTACTGGCATTGATTATCGGCTAGAATTAAACAATCGCTATCCTGAACGTGAATTTATTACTCAATGGCAAGAGAGTGATTTAAGCTTTATACAACGTCTGTTAGCCGATGTTGGTGTTTGGTTTCGTTTTGAAACCCATGCCGAACACAATTGTGATGTGATAGTTATCGGTGATTACGAACAAGGTTATGAGCAAGTCAACAACATTGATTATCGATTACCCAATGGCACATTAGATGGCGGAACAGAAAGTATCTGGGATATTCAGTTACGCAGTCGGGTTGTGGAGTCATCGGTTAAGGTTCAAGATTACAACTACCGTGACGCCAAAGCCAATTTACTGGGTTATGTCAATACTCAACCCAATGACAGCACCACTTATGGAATTGATTACCGTTATGGTGAGCACTACAAAGGGTCAAGCCCGAATATTCAAGAAGATAAACAACGTGGCGATAAAGATAACGTCAAAAACCAAATCGAACAACACTATTTTATTGAAAGCGGGCAATGGTATGCCCAAATTCGACATGAACAGGCAATTAGTCAAAAAATAGTAATTAGCGGAAAAAGCAATCGTGCCAATTTGACACCGGGACAACGTATTCAGATTAACGGCAGTCCGCTAGTTGATATTGATGATGGTGTAATTATTTTAAGCGTGGAAGGTAAAGGCAATCGCACAGATGCTTACGAACTAAGTTTTACCGCCATACCATATCAGGTATTAAAACCATACCGCCCTGCGCCCTTAATGTGGCCACAAATCATGGGCTCTTTACCTGCACGGGTGACCAGCCCAGACAATGATACTTACGGCTGTATTGATACCCAAGGACGGTATCGGGTTAAATTTAATTATGACCTAAAAGAGTGGAAAAAAGGTTGCGAAAGTTTATGGGTCAGACTGGCAAAACCGTATGCAGGTGGCACCTATGGTTTCCACTTTCCGCTAATAGACGGCACGGAAGTTGCCATTGCGTTTATGGACGGTAATCCAGACCGCCCGTATATTGCCCATGCCATGCATGACAGTACGCACCCCGACCATGTAACTACCATAAACAAACATCGCAATGTGATTCGTACACCAACCAATAATAAATTACGCATGGATGACAAACGAGGGCAAGAGCATATCAAGCTGGCGACCGAATACGGCAAAACACAACTCAATATTGGACATCTTGTTAACAATAACAAAGAACAACGGGGTGAAGGGTTTGAGCTACGTACCGATGAATGGGGGGCAATTGCGGCGAACCGAGGATTGTATCTGACCAGTCAAACCGAGCCGAAAGCACACGGCAATCAACTAGACATGCAAGGTGCGATCACCCAACTAGAAAACGCCTTATCGATAGCCAAAGCACTGCAAAATGCTGCCAATCAATCCCAAGCACACGGTGCAGACACCGACAGTCAAGACCAGCTCAAGGCAAATTTAACCAACTTAACCCTCAGTGGCATTCTCGCATATGCACAAGAAGGCATTGCGTTAACTAGTCCAGAAAATATTCAATTATCGACGGATAACAGTGTGACGGTCACGACAGAAAACCAAACCGACATCACGGCATTAAAAAACATCACATTATCATCGGGTGAAGCGATAGGATTATTTGCCCACAAATCGGGGATGAAAGTATTTGCTAATCAAGGCGATATTAACGTACAAGCCCAAAATGCCAATCTAAATATGGCGGCTAAACAAGATATTAAAATTGATAGTGTTGACGGTAATGTTGAGTTTACAGCAACACAAGAAATGACATTAATTTGCGGTGGTTCGTACATAAAAATCAACGAAGCAGGTATTGAGTTAGGTTCGCCAGCTAATGCCTATTTTAAATGCAATGCGATGCAAAAAATGTCGCCAAATAGCATCAGTCACTCAAGTAAGTTAAGTGATTCAGTCAATTGCCAAGTGAAACAAACGCAACAAGTAAAAGATCAAAACGGTTGTTTCAATTTGGATTAATCAAAACAAAAGGATGTTATGAAAATGCTAAAGTGTGGACAAACACCGATTGATTTAACAGCAATATCAGATCAAGCGATTAATATTGCACAGCAACTGATAGATATTTCACTGGATTATAAAAACCGTTGCTTATTCATACTAGATCCATTTTTAAACTCGATTAACGAAGCATTTATGCAATATTATCAATTTCGAGTTCGTTTATTTCAAATTCCAATCTATCATCAAGCCGTTTTGCCAAAGAGGTATCCTTGGTTAATTGAACTTGATCTTTCCGATAAATATGAACACGCCGTATTAACATATATGGTAGATAAGGCATTAAAGCAGCTAACTCCTCAGTCTATTGCAGCGGGTCAAGGTCAACAATATTGTGCTTGGTTATTTAGTGCAGAAAGAACAAAATCCATAGTACATCAATTAAGTAACATGACTTTGCAACGAAATAACAAAATATTGTTACGTTATTACGATCCTGCTGTGTTTTTTCAGTTGTTACATCTACTCAATCCTGCTCAAAAAAGCCGGTTATTCGGCATCATAGAGATGTGGGCAGTATTAAATCGGCAGGGCGAATTAAACATTCACCAAAATGAAGGCCAAATTCATTCTAACTATAACGGCGAACTGCTTATTACCCATGAACAGTATCAACAACTACAATGTATTGGAATTAATAACATGCTTATCCAAGCAGAAAAGTTAACTGATCCTCAAAAAAATACAGATGAAATTGAAAATCTACAAACTATTATGCCTTGTCTGCTCCGCTTGAAGACAAAAAAAATTGAGGATAATGACTTTCATTTGGAGTGGGCAAAATTAGCGCTAAAATTTGGGAAGGATTTTGATATCGCTTCACACATTGATGAAATAATTAAAGATTTATCAACGGTAAGTGAATATATTCCAATATTAAAAAAATTACACGCTATAAGTCCTCAAGATTGGCAAACATTAGCGTTAAAAAACAAGGAAGAAAATGTATGACAGATTCGAATAAAACATCAAATTGTGGATGCCAAACACAGGGGATTGCAATATTACCGGTTAGATACACCGTTGTGCCTAAATACCTAAAAAGTACCCAACCCCATTGGGCAAACTCATCAAATGTAATCAATTTACCCTTAACTGAAGGTTATCAATATCATGTAAGAACATTGCGTGAAGGTTTTTTATACCTTTACATACCCGACAAACTGGGTAGTAAATGGCAAATCTATTCGATTGATAGTAAAGGACATATAATTAAACAGCCATCCAATAATACCGCTCAACCGATTGCTGATTCAGAACAAAATGCGGATTATCATTGTCCTACAATAACATCCAATCCGTGCCATGATGCGTTTATCACCTTAGCTTATCCTGAACACTTAACCAAAGTCTATTTTGCTTTTAGTGAAAACAGATGGTCTGAAAATACAATACAAAAATACGAAAAAAATCCCGAACAACGCATGCAAATGATTGATCTTTCACACTGGGAAGGTAACGCCGAAAGTGCAACCACGGCTAACCTTAGCAATATTCGAAGTATATTAGACTTTGATCCTAACGTGGACAGAGAACAACTTCCTTATGATGAAAATCGACAGCTCATTTTCAGCAAAGATAATAAAAATGGACAAAATGGGGTAAAATTTAATGATACATTTAGCCAAAATCGAGATAAACAATACCAATTTGACAAAACACTATTAGATAAAAATAGCACATGTGAACCGTGGGGACGATTAACATCGGATTCAAGCGAACACTTAGCAAAAACGCTAGCCAAATATAGCCCAAGCAAAAAACCCATGATTATTGCTATTGAAGATCCCATTGGCATCACAACCGAACTCAATGGTTATTATAACGACTCTTATGTAAGGGTTTTACAATTTCAACAAGAACGCCGACTAGAATATGAAGCTTTAGCCTGCATTGAACATGGAAAATATTTAGCAGGGTTAAAAAAATTTTCCGACGATTATTCTTTTCCACCTGAAGAATATTATCATATAAAACATATCCTGAAATCAGGAAAAATAGACGATAACCCTGATAGACCCATGACCAATACCCGTAATGGATTGGTAGCATTAATTCGTAATGAACTATACGGTAAAGCAGGGAGCTATGATTATTTCCATAAATTTGAAAGTTTTTGTGAGGCAAATTTAGATACCCCTTATCCCGAACTGACTATTTATGACATATATGTTAATAGAGAAGGACTTAATGCTTCAAGGGGACAGCAAGTCCCCCCAATACTAAGTGAAACTGAAAAAATCAAAGTACTTCAATCAAATTTAGTACAAAAGTACACAAACACCCTTAAAGACTTTTATAACCAAGAATCAGCGTTGAAAGCAAAACGCGAAAAAGATACCCAACAATATTTAAAAAAATATGACGAATTGGTCAATACTAAACCTTTTGAAGACAGGCAAAAAGAGTTACTCGAATTAGTCGACAAAAAATACCAAAGCCGTTCAAAACAGCTGATTACTTGGATTAAAGATAGCAATTTTTATTCCACCGTCTACCATGATCTTGACGGCAATCAACTCTATGACTTGGACGAAGATTTTCATCCTAAAATCAAAGAGTATAAACAAACATTTGAAAGCGTCCTTCAAGAATCCCTTAAGCACAAAGAAATTACACCAGACGATTTAGAAGAGCTTAGAAAAGTAAATATTGAAGGTATAATATTTTTTGTGACTATTACTCATGTTACTCAAGGGCTAGAATTATGTGAACAGGGTAAAACATTTTTAGATGCATTTAAAAATTTTGATTATGCCAAAACGACGAATGACAATATCAACGGCATGTTATGGCGTATGTTTGCTTATCATAATGATGACATGCAAAGCATGATCAACCAAGTTTTAGACGAAGCCGCTAAGCCAGAAAACAAATCCACTATTGAAACTCAAATTTATAAATTGATGGCTAAGCTAGATAACTTACCTTTTAATAAAATAGCCTTAAAATTTAAAAGAGTACAGGATGTACTTTTAACATTGGACGAACTTCGCCGTAATGATCCATTGGGTCGAATAAAAGAAAACTTGTTTTCAGTTAAACTGTTGGGTATTCCCATCACCCTTAAAATCAAAGGGTTGACTTTCGGTGAATCAAAATTGCTTGAAGCAACTAAACTACTGCAACCAATTTTTGACCGCATTGCTAACTCATTATACCATGCCAGTACCGTAATATATAAAGTATTATCATTAACTACCGCTGGAGTATTAAAAACGACCGCAAAAACTTACTTACATTTAGAATTTCAACTTATTGCCGCATTGATTAATTTAGACCCTGGGCCTAACTTTGGCACGGCAAAAATACCGCTGTATCATCCACGTTGGAAGCTTGCCACCCGGATGGCGGTGAACAAAGCCCGTACACTATTAAATGATGCTATCGTTAATTTAGATAGGCGTGTTAATATAACATTTAATCGCACGCTGTCACAAACTAAAGCCAACAAAGTGTTTCATTTTATTTTTAAAGCCAGCGATGCCGACCTAGGGATATCAAAAAACCTATCAACGTCACTTAAATCAATGCGCATGTCAGCCGTAGTTGCCATGTTCGAACTGTATAATTTTAATTCGATCAGTAAAACCAATCCTAATCTGGAAAAGGATGAATTTTATAGTAACTTAAAAACTTCAGCCGGTTTTGCCTTAGCGGCGGCTTCGGTTGAACTTATGGCAATGATCACCGCCGTGACGAAAGGCATGCGCAATGTATTTTTTAGTCTAGGTAAAGCATTATCAGGGGTATTAGGGGGGATTGCATCTTTTTTAATGATCCCAATAGCTTCTAATAAATTAAGTGAAAGTGAGAAAATATCTTTAACCACTTTATACTCTTTTAAAATATTCTTGCTGATTTTAATAGGCGGAGCTACTTTACTCATTGGATTATCTTATCGTTTTGTCTGGTGTCGAAGTTTTTTGACCTCAAAAATGATGTTAGCTATTTTTGAGAAGGTTGGAAAACATATCGGTGTTAAAAAAGTGGCTTCGATTGTCGCTGTACAATTGGTCTTGATGCGATCAGCGGGTTGGTTAGGACTGGCGCTTATGGTCTTTGATTTTGCCATTGATTATTTTAGCGATGATAATTTTGA
The DNA here is from genome assembly GCF_026536195.1 of Gilliamella sp. B2969. Taxonomy (NCBI): domain Bacteria; kingdom Pseudomonadati; phylum Pseudomonadota; class Gammaproteobacteria; order Orbales; family Orbaceae; genus Gilliamella; species Gilliamella sp. B2969. The sequence continues at coordinate 54,574 of NZ_JAFNOP010000001.1, read as the reverse complement.
AACCTGGTTAAAACGCTGTGCCCTGCGCACCGATAAATATTTAATGCCACATAATAAATTCAAAATTTATCAAACGCCCGAACAACAAAGCTCAGCTTATCAAAATGATGTATTAAAGGATATGTTTAATATTGACGATAAGCCACCAACTGATAACAATCAAGCCAATAAAGACAACACCAACAGTATTGATGTTGACGAAGCATTAGCACTAATAGAACAAGATTTACAGAAAAGGGGGTTTATACATGTCGAAACGGTATAGCCTGTTAAAAGGCACAGTCAGCCAGCTACAAATTATTGATGACCCAAAAGAGATTGGCTCGAATAATGTCGGCTTAATCGCCATGATTTTGGCGCTAATTACTGGGGCGTTTGGCGTGGCGGCCGCCTTATTGACCACGCTGTCAGTGGGCAGCATTACCTTAGAAGGCAAAAAATTCAGTTGCTATGTCGGGCGTAAATTTGTCGAAGGCAAATTAACCCATATTAGATTTAAAAATGGGGATTATGTGGAAATGGTCGTGGATAAAAGCGATGATGATAACAATTATCAATCTTATGCGGTTCGAATACCGAAAACCCATGCTTTATATTTTCCTCACGAAGTGGATACACCGGCTTTGCTTCGATTAAAATATTGTGCTATAGGGAGTGGCGTATTATGTTTATTAACTTATCTGATTGGTGTGGTTATTGTTTATTTTAGTATGGATAGCGAATTTTTTCAATTTCTATTATTTTATACTTTTACCGCTTTTTTTATGTTTTTTGTTCTTTTAATTATGTTTTTTTTACTAGCGGGTGGTCGTTACTCTTTTATCGGTAATCGCATTTTTGCCATATTAGGCTACCCCAAACCTTGGTCTCATGATACGTCAGCTGAACATGAGCGTTTTAAAAAATTAAACCGCTCGGGCGATCCTGAACTGTATGACGATCCACAAACCCCCGAATTTGAACGAATCAAAATACGAGACGCCAAAGCTACTTATTACTGCCGAACGCCAATCTTACCGGACTGGGTCGAAGTCATTGATGAACGGGGTTTTACGCCTGATATTGATAATCAACCGCCCAAATTAAATCACACAGAACAATAAAAGTATGGCTAAACGATATAGCTTATTAAAAGGCGCAGTCAGCCAGCTACAAATCATTGATGACACAAAAGAGCTAGGCTCTGATAATAATGTCGGCTTAATTGCCATGATCGGTCTGATAAATGTCGGGTCATTTGAAGTGGTTGCAGCCTTATTGATCACGCTGTCAGTAGGTAGTATTACCCTAGTCTTTTAAACTTATGATTTGATTTGATGTGTTTTGCTGGGTTTAAAAAGAATATTTCGAAATATTGAATTGGTGGAGCCAAGGGGGATCGAACCCCTGACCTCAACGCTGCCAGCGTTGCGCTCTCCCAGCTGAGCTATGGCCCCATATAGAAAGGGATAAAAACTGGTGGTAATGATATGCAACTAGACCATAGGTGTCAATCTATTTGATGTTAATTGTTAAAAAAACAATCAAATAAAGCCCTTTCACTATGTGAAAGAGCTTTATATAACTAACGTAAAATCGATGGTTGATCTGCGCCTTCAACTTCCACTTTTGGTGGCATAAAATGTTCGCGTTTTATACCTAATTTAAGTGACATATAAGCAGCAACATAAATTGATGAAATTGTCCCTAAAATAATACCAACGCCTAATGTTTCAGAAAAACCTTTTAACATTGAACCGCCAAAAATATACAGGATAATCACAACTGCAAGCGTTGTTCCTGAAGTCATCAGAGTGCGGTGTAAAGTCTGGGTTAACGAAATATTAATGACATCATAAGGAGAAGCTCGACGAATTTTTCTAAAGTTTTCACGAATTCGGTCAAATACAACAATGGTATCGTTAAGAGAATAGCCAATGATGGATAACATTGCAGCAATAATCGTTAGATCTAATTCACGTTGAAATAACGATAAATAACCAGCAGTTATCACAACATCATGCGCTAATGCAACTACTGCACCCGTACCAAATCGCCATTCAAAACGAAACGCGATATAGATCAAGATACAAATTAACGCAGCGCAAATCGCTAAGATACCATCTTGTGCTAATTCAGCACCAACAGTCGGACCTACAAATTCAATACGTTTAATCTGCGCATCAGCATCAATATCTTTATGGATTAAATTAGAAATTTTACTGCCTAACGCATTATCAATAACAGATGATACCGTACCGTTTTCTTGTTTAGCCGCAGCCAATCGAATGATAATATCTTTACTGCTACCATAGTATTGCACGACGGGCTCATGATAACCGGCGTCCCGTAAACTATTACGCAGATCATCAAGATTAACTGCTTTTGTCACCGTAATTTCAACGGTTGTACCGCCGGTGAAATCTTGTCCAAGATTAAAACCCTTAACAAAGATAACGACAACTGAAGCGACTACGAGTAGCATTGAAATCACAAAAGCGATAAAACCAAATTTTAAAAAGTCGAGCACTCTGCGTCCATGATTTAGTTCTCTAACATCATGATTTTCTTTTTTATCAACAGTCACAATAAACCTCTAAATTGATAACTTATTAACGCGACGACCGCCATAAATCAAATTAGCTAATGCTCGAGTACCTACGATCGATGTAAACATCGATGTTACAATACCGATACCCAAGGTGATAGCAAATCCTTTAATCGAGCCAGTACCCACAGCATAAAGAATAACCGCGGTAATTAATGTGGTAATATTCGCATCGAAAATACTACTCCAAGCCCCAGCATAACCTTCATTAATGGCATGTTGTACACCGCGACCATTACTGAGCTCTTCTTTAATTCGTTCATTGATAAGAACGTTAGCATCAACGGCCATACCTACTGTTAATACAATCCCTGCAATACCTGGCATACTTAATGTTGCGCCTGGTAATAATGACATAGCGCCCACAATTAGTATTAAGTTGGCAACCAACGCAAGGCTAGCAAACACACCAAATAGACGATAAACAATGAGCATAAAGAAGACAGAAATGAGTAGTCCCCAAACACAAGACTCTAAACCTTGTGTGATATTCTCTTGTCCCATTGATGGTCCAACTGTACGCTCTTCAATAATTTGAATCGGTGCAATTAAGGCGCCAGCTCGTAATAGTAGGGATAGATTTTTAGCTTCATCAACACTACTTATCCCTGTCACCTGAAAACGATCACTAAAAATACCTTGAATTGTCGCAACATTGATTACCCGCTCTTGTTTTTCAAGAATAGGTTTATCATTTTCGTCACGTTTTCCTGTATCTTTATATTCGACAAATAACGTTGCCATCGATTTTTTGAGATTTTTCTGAGTAAAATCTAGCATCGTTTTACCACCAGAACTATCAAGCGTAATAGCAACTTCTGGTTGGCTATATTCATTGACTCGGAATGAAGAATCAGTAATGTGATCACCAGTTAGTACTACACGTTTATAGAGCAAAACAGGGCGCCCGTTTTCCATATATTTGATTTCAGAACCATATGGTACGCGCATATCGCCTTTGATAATAGCGGGTAAATTAGGGGTATTATCTTCATTTACTTGTCTAAACTCAAGGGTGGCTGTTGCCCCCAAAATACGTTTAGCTAAAGCAGTATCTTGAATACCTGGTAATTCCACCACAATGCGATCTGAACCTTGACGCTGCACAATAGGCTCAGCAACACCTAATTGATTTACACGATTACGTAAAATAGTGGTATTTTGTTGAACAGCATCATTTTTGGCTTGTTGTAAACGCTGTTCACTGATATTGATAGTAATACTATTTTCAGTTTGTGAGGTAAGTTTGTAATCTGGTAAACCATTAATTTTAGTGATAGCTTTATTACGATCTTCAATATTCGCAAATTGCACAACAATTTGTTGATTGCCCTCTTTATTGATGGCTGCATAATTTAATTTGCTATTTGTTAACTCAAATTTTAAATTTTCAGTCGATTGTTCAATGAGCTTACTGAGTGCTGTTGTCATATCAACTTCCATTAAGAAGTGAACACCACCACGTAAATCAAGACCAAGTTTCATTGGTTCGGCACCTAAAGCCGTTAACCAAGCTGGAGTTGCTGGTGCTAAATTGAGTGCAACAATATAATCATTCCCTAACTCTTGTGAAATTAACTCTTTGGCTTTGAGCTGAGTATCATTATCACCTACACGAATTAAAATAGATTTATTTTCAAAGACAAATGATTTAGGTTCTATATGATTATCAGTCAAGAGTTTTTTAATTTTATCTTGGGTAGCAACATTAATTTCAGCAGTATTTGAACCGGAAATTTGTATAGCGGGATCTTCACCATAAATATTTGGAAGTGCATAAAGTAGGCCGGCGAGAATAACGACGACCAACATAATGTACTTCCACAAAGGATAGCGATTTAACACGACATATTCTCTTGTGGAATTAGCTAATTAACACAATGAACTATAACAGCTTTTGCTATTATAGTGACTTCATTGTCCCTTTTGGTAAAACAGATGTGATAAAGTCACGTTTGATAACAACCTCTGTTGTATCATTTAACTCTAACGCAATATAACCATTGTCGTTAACTTTAGATACACGACCAATAAGTCCACCATTGGTTAACACTTCGTCACCTTTTGAAATCGAAGCCATAAGTTCACGATGGGCTTTAGCACGTTTTTGTTGTGGGCGCATAATCATAAAATAGAAAAACAGACCAAACACAACCAACATGATAGGTAAAAAATAAGGATTGCTTTCAGCCGCAGCCCCTTCAGTTGCATAAGCATTAGAAATTAAAAAGTCCATATAGGTCCTCTTGATTCAAATAAAATATTAAAGGTCGGAATTATAACACAATAACTAAATCTATTATTAACTATTTCTTGTCAAAATGTTTAAGGTAACAGATATTTTCTAATATAAAAAAGACCCAAGTACATTTTTCAAATCAATTTCAATCTAACTGTAAAAACTTTTTAAGGCGAAAAACGCTTATTAAGTCGTCAGATATTGCGCCATACTCACTAAATTAAATAGCCATTTAGGATAAATACCACAAATGAGAATTAATAAGGCAGACAACGCAATAATGAGTTCGCTTATTTTAATATCCTGCCATTTTAGTTTGATAATAGCACTATTTAATATCTGATCGTCTCGACAAGAAGGCCTAATATAAAGATTAATAATTAAGCGTGCATAAAAATATAAACCTAGAGCGCTACCAATTACCACTGCAGCAATTAACCACCATAATTCAGCAGTTACCCCCAACAGTACTAATAGAAAACGACCAACAAACCCTGCTGTAAGGGGGACTCCAGCTAACGATAATAATCCAACGGCCATCGTTAATGCTAAGATAGGTCTACGCCAGAATAATCCCGATAAATCCACTTCGTTTTCATGATCTTGCAATTCATCAGAATGTGATTCTAAACTAATCACGCCTAATATGCAGATATTGGCTAAAATATAGCTAATTAAGTATACCCCAATTGTTTCTAAAGCTAATACTTGATATTGCACAGCAATTAAGGCAATGAGTAAATAACCAAAATGTGCAATGGAGGAATACGCTAATAGCCGTTTTAGACTACTTTGCATTAAAGCAATTAAATTTCCCCATAGTATTGATAATAGTGCCATGATAACAAGTATCATTCGAATGGTTTCATTATTAACAATCGGTGCCAATAAAAACAACCTTGCAATAGCACAAAATAGTGCGACCTTTCCTACTGTTGATAATAATAGAGCAACAACTGTCGGTGCACCTTGATAAACATCGGGCAACCATAACTGAAAAGGCACTAATGAAAGTTTAAAACCAATCCCAACTAACATTAAACAAACGCCCATTAGTAATAAATTACTTGGGTAAGACATAGTTGAAAGTTGGTAACTTAACCCGCTAAAAGTTAGCTCGCCAGTTGTTGCATAATAAAAGGCAATGCCCATCAATAAAAACACACTAGCCACAGCGGATAAAATCATATATTTAACGGCAGCTTCTAAGGAGTGAGTTTGTATATATTGATAGCCAATTAACCCAACAAATGGAATTGAAAGTAATTCAATGCCAACAAAAAAAGAGATCAAATGGCTAGCATAGACTAGTGTAACGCCGCCTAATGTCATAAAGAGTAAAATAACATAAAACAAACCATGAGCAATTCTTTCATGGACAAACCAACGATAGGCTAAGCAAGATACTGTAATTGCAATGATTAAAATTAAACTGGTATAAAGCAATCCATAACCATCACAAGTAAATAAGGCAGTAATTTGATGCGCTTTCCATTCTTCCATTGAAGGATCTGTGTTCGATTTATCTTCAATATTTCCATTATTAGTATCTGAGGTTGTGTTGGAATTAACATCAGTTTGATTGTTTTGTTGAGCGTTATCATCAGCCTTTGTTTCGGGCTCAGTGGGCACAGCATCAACAGCAATCGTTTCCTCATTATTTGGTACAGAGTCTGCTTTGGTTGTTACATCCGAATTTAAAGATATTTGCATATTATCGCTGCTTATATCTGTTATCATCTGAGTATTGAACGATATTTTGTAACCAATCATAGAAGAACATAGCAATGCACAAACTAAACCACACACGGTTAAAAAAGCACACCCTTTTGTGTTTATTTTCAGAAAAAATAGGGCAATAAGCAAAACAATGATAGTAAAGCTTAAAACAAATATCGGCGATAAGGCTATCATAAGTTATTACTCTCCCGCGCGCTCTGCTGTAATGTATTGTTGGGTTTGGTTGACAACAGAATATGACATATCCAACACTATTTGTGGGTATAAGCCAATAAAAACTAATACCATTAATACACTAGTTAATAATGAAATATCTTTTCTACTAAGGTGATATTTAGCTGAATGATTTCTTTCTACAACACCATAAAAAATTGGTTGCATGCGAATAATCAATGAAATTGACAATAAGAGTAAACCAATCACTAACAAAATAGTGTAATAAGAGAATGATGTATAGCTACCAAGTAACATCATATAGTTGCCAACAAAATTAGCAGTACCTGGAATACCTAAAATAGCCAAGATAAAAAATAAGGTAAATGTAGAAAGATAACGAACTTTCTGTTTAAGACCTGTAAATTGATTAATATTACGGGTTGAGTAACATTCAACTAACAGTCCACTAATTATAAACATGCCAACGATAACTAAATTAATGGCAATCATTTGTATCACAATACCTTGATAAGCAATCACTGAACCACTGTAGATAATTGCTGTCATATAGCCCATTAAAGCAATATGTACATAAGCAATTAACTTTTTGATATCAGTTTGATTAAACGCTAATAGCGCTGCATAAACCAAAGTAAATAATGCTAATATTAAGATTAATGGCATAATCATAACTGAAGCATTTGGAAACAGAGGAATCACAATTCTAAATAGCCCAAAAGTAGCTGTTGTCAGAAGTAAACCACTAATCATCATTGACCCCGAAGTGGATGATTCAATATGGGCATCAATAAACCAGCGATGAAATGGTACAAAAGGGATGCGTACAATAAAAGCGGCTAAAAAACCGAGCATTAGTAAAAATTCAGTATAGCTAGAAATGGGGGTTTTGGTTAAAACTTGATAATCAAAAGTCCAATGACCCGTTAAATTCCAATTAATTAACGCTAATGACACAATGGATATTAACATTAACAAACTACTAATTTGAGTATAAATCAAAAATTTGCTCGCACCATTAAAACGCAATTGGGAACTTGAGTCGCGACGCCCCCATAAAGAAATGATAAAATAAATAGGAATTGCTACCGCTTCCCAAAAAAAGAACATCAAAAACAGATCGGTGATAACAAATAACATCATAATAGCTGATGTCATAAATAAAATGCATAAATAAAACAAACCAAAATTATTCAAACTTTCTTTACTGGAATAAACAATTGTCAGTAATACAATAAAAAGTGTGGAAGCAATTATCACCAACGATAAGCCATCTAATACCAAATGGAAATGAATATTTAGCAAAGGAATCCATTCAATATTCACTTCTTCAAGCCAGTTATTACCTTGTTGTAATACCGTTAATCCATCTAACCATAAGATTAAAGCAAGCATTAACGTAATTAAAATTGTCAGAAATGCAATGACCATTGGTAACTTATACCAACGCGATGGTAGATAAGAAGTTCTAACAATTCGCAATAAAAAAACATGGCATAACCAACTAATAAATCCGCCTATTACAGGTAAGAATACAAGCGATAACAACATGAAAGATTACACCTTTATTAAATAAAAACGAGTAACATTAATATAATAATGCTTCCCATGACAATTGAAACCATATACCACCTTATATGCCCATTTTCTAAGCTGACAATATATGAGTTAACTTTCTTTATCCCTAACATTATCCAATTATCCCATAATGCTAAAGGATCTTGTTTAAGTAGGTTAGCTAAAAATAGATAAGGTTTAACAAATAGGTAACTGACAACATAATCAAAGCGCCAATCGCCATTACATAATCGCGCAAAGAATTTAATCATTGGTGTATTAAGTATTTCTTGCACTTCACTATTCGGATGTGCGTACAAAATATAGGCGATAAGAAAACTCAATAATGTTACAGCAGCGAGTAGTAATTGAAACGATAACTGACCGTTAGTATCAAGTTCAGCAATAGGAATAAGCCCTTGAACAGGTAGCGGGAAATAGATAAAAATTGCTGTTGTAAAAATCAATAGGATAAAGGCTGGACAATAACTTATCCACATAGTTCTATTAAAGTCAAAAATCTTTGGTTTATGATAAAATGCGGTAAAAATTAGTCGCCAAATACTTAAACTAGATAACAAAATACCTAATAAACCAATAGTACCAGCCATGAGATGATCTTTAGCCATTAGCCCCCAAATAATATCACCTTTGATATAAAAAGAGGCGGAGATCCAAGGCATGGCACTTAATGACAACATAACAAGCAAAAATATGGCATACAACATTGGGAATGATTTGACTAATCCACCAAGCTTGTTGATATCACGCTCACCATGACATTTTTTAATTAAAATCGCAGAGGCAAAAATGAGTAAAGAGCTGGTTACCGCATAATTGATTAAACAATTGAGTGATAAATTCCAACTTTGTGTGGAAAACGCATAAAATAAGTAACTAAGCTGAGCAAGGTTAGTAAAAGTGATTATACGCTTAATATCACTTTGAACTAGAGCAATTGAACTAGCAAATAATACGGTTAACGAAGAAATAATTGTCATAATGGCTAACGTATCACTCGACATCATAAACAAATTACTTAAACGTAGAACCAAATATACCCCTGCTAAAATAACCGTAGATGATTGCAGCAAAGCCACTGCTGGCATAGGTGCTAATGTTGTTTCAACAAACCATGAGTGCATAGGAAATAGTGCAGATTTACTTATTGCCCCTAAAAATAACATCAATGTTATCCAAAAAATAACATCTGAATCGATAGCTAGATTATCATGAGCTTGAGTTAAAATGTCACGAATATTTAACGTATCTAAAGTTTGATACAGTAAAAAAATACCAATAATAAGAAAGATATCGGTTAAATGCATGATAACAAAGGCTTTAACAGCAGCATAACCATTACGCACCTGCTTATAATAAATACCAATAAGTAAGTAAGTACTTAAACTTACCCCCTCCCAACCAATTAACATAACTAAGAGATTATCAACAAGTACAATAGTTAGCATACTAGCAATTAATAAATTACTATACGCATAAAAATTATAAATATCTTTTTTTGAGGTTAAATAACAGGCTGCAAAAAAATAAATTAACAGACCAAAAAAGGCAATTAACACCAGAAAAGTAAGCGATAAACCATCTAGCGTTAAAGATAAAGGAACAACAAAATCACCGACTGAAAACCAATTCCAAAGTGGTCGGCTATAGACTAACGTCATATCAGGTACAGTATTTTTACTAAAATCAATACATGAAAATAGCGTAATAAGAGCAACAATTAGCATTGTGCTAAAACCAATAATCATGACATTAATTGACCGAATATGTCTCCCTAGACAAACTAATAATAAAAAAGAGACTAAAGGAACAATAATAGTTAAATAAAGTAAGTTCATCCTTTCATTTCACTCAATGAGTCAATATTAAATATTTTACGGCGGTATATTAATTTCATCAGCAACGCAAGCCCAACACACGCTTGCGCTAATACAGTAATGACAGCTAAAATAGCCAGAATTTGTCCTTCTGGCTGTTGCCAATAACTACTAGCAGCAACCACAGCGACGATAGCGCCATTATTCATAATCATAAGGCTTAATAGTAGAAAGTAAAAATTACGTCGAATCATCACCCCTAATAAGCCAATTACAAATAATACAGACGCAAGAATAAGACAATGCATTAAAGGAATCATATTATTTCTCCGACAATAGCCGATGCATAAAATGATAAGCAATAACAACTGCACCTAACAACAAAAAAACAGCCAATTCAGACATTAAAATGTAAGCATATACTGACATTTCATGCATTAACTCATGTGACTCTTTAATCTGAGTATAGTCAGTACTCACTACTCCATAAATCAGTACGACTAATAAAATAAAAGCTAAAACTAATGGGCCTAGCCAAATTTTAGGACTGATGCCTCGCTTTTTATTCTCAACATTGTCGACACGAATTCGTAGAATAGTTGCAACAGATAAAAATAACATCACTGTGCCACCAATAAATAAAATAATGTATAAAACAGCAGAAAAATACGTATCGAGTAAAATAAATATTAAAGCTGAAGCGAAAAGCGCAATAATAAGGTATAAAATGGCTTTATCAACACGTAAGCAACTAATCACTTTTATACTGGCAATAACAGTAATAATCGACGCAATATAGAAAACAATAAGCATCAAATAACAATCCAATATACATTAATCATTGCCTTAGTATATACCCAAATCCTATTAAGATACAGTTTACAGACAATCTGTTAACAGAAAACAAGCATTTAAAAACATAATCTGACTAAAAAATACGCTTAATTAATTTTTTTATCTATTTAGATAATGATGAGAATATAATTAAAACAATTAAAACAATAAAGAATATAAAATTTTATGATTTAAATTCAATGTGGTATTGTTATAAAGTATATATCTTAAACAAATTAGCAATGACTTATATCTTAGCCTTTAAATTGTAATAATCGTTTTACAGTTTAAAGTTTAGTTAGCCATAATTATGAAAATGAGAACAGAATGAACAGTGAATATTCCTCAATGAGAAGCAACGTCAATATGCTAGGGACTTTACTCGGTGATGCAATTAAACGCGCCACTGGTAATGAAACATTTGATTTAGTGGAAGAAATAAGACAATTATCGAAATCAGCACAGCAAGGTAATAAACAAGCCCATAATGAATTACTTAAATTGATTGAAAATTTAAATGATGAAGATTTGTTACATGTTGCTCGAGCATTTAATCAATTTTTAAATTTGGTTAATACTGCCGCCGAATATTATGGTATTTCTCCTCATGGCGAAGCATCGAGCAGCCCTAAAAAAATGACGGAATTATTTAGTACATTAAAAAAACTCAATTTTTCAAATCAAACCATAACACAAGCTATTAATGATCTATCGATTGAACTCGTATTAACTGCTCATCCAACCGAAATTAACCGCAGAACAATGATCAATACCTATACGGCTATTAATAATTGTTTATCTCAATTAGATCATAGTGATTTAGCTGATTACGAAATAGAACGGATCATGCGCCGTCTTAAACAACTTGTCTGCCAAGCATGGTACACCGATGAAATCCGTAAAAAACGCCCTACACCGCTTGATGAAGCAAAATGGGGATTTTCAGTCATTGAAGATAGTTTATGGGAAGGGGTGCCACTGTTTTTACGTGAATTTAATGATCAATTAGTTGATGCATTTAACGAACAATTATCGGTTGATCATGTTCCAATTAAATTTACCTCATGGATGGGGGGCGACCGTGATGGCAACCCAAATGTAACAGCTAAAGTGACAGAAAAGGTCATGTTACAAGCTAGGTTAAAAGCAATTGAGTTATTTTTAGCTGACATTCAAATACTGGTTCGTGAATTATCGATGAGTGAATGTAGCCAAGCGGTTATCAACTTGTTAGATGAAAATAATAAATCTGCCTCTGAACCTTATCGAGCAGTGATGAAACAGTTACGAGCTCGACTAGTGAAAACCCATAGTTATATTGTTTCATTACTGAATAATGAACAAGTCATCCCGCCTACAGATATCTTAATTAAAAATGAACAACTGTGGACACCACTTTATACCTGCTATGAATCATTAATTGAAAATGGCATGTCAACAATAGCACATGGTCCACTACTTGATACGTTACGACGTATAAAAAGCTTCGGTTTACAATTAGTCAGGTTAGATATTCGCCAAGATAGCGCTGTCCATACTGAAGCACTAGATGCATTAACTAAAGAGCTGAACCTAGGCAGTTATGCCCAGTGGTCTGAAGATGAAAAACAGGCATTTTTATTAACAGAATTGCAATCAAATCGCCCTTTATTACCTTACCGCTGGCAACCACCAGAAATGGTACAAGAAGTTTTAGATACTTGCCGTGTTATCAAAAAGGCAGGACAAGAATCGATTGCATCTTATGTTATATCAATGGCCAAAGCGCCTTCAGATATTTTAGCGGTTTACCTACTCTTAAAAATGGTCGACTGTCAAAAAAATATCCCTGTTGCTCCATTATTTGAAACCTTAGATGATTTAAATAATGCCAAATCTGTCATGCAAAAACTTCTGGATATTCCTTGGTACCGTGAAAAGATTCAAGGTAAACAGATGGTCATGATTGGTTATTCTGACTCTGCTAAAGATGCAGGTACGCTCGCTGCATCGTGGGCACAATATCGTTCACAAGAAGAGTTGGTTCACCTATTTGAAAAATATAATATCAATCTTGTGCTCTTTCATGGGCGAGGTGGATCGATAGGTCGAGGCGGTGCACCCGCACATGCGGCATTACTTTCACAACCACCAGGATCGTTAAAAGGTGGTCTTCGCGTGACAGAACAAGGTGAAATGATCCGCTTTAAACTGGGTTTACCGGAAGTAGCTCTAAGCAGTTTGATGCTATACGCATCAGCCATTTTACAAGCTAACTTATTACCTCCACCAGAGCCTAAACAAGCATGGCGTGATATTATGGACGAAATGTCTGATATATCATGTCGTTGCTATCGAAGTTATGTACGTGAACGTGCCGAATTTGTCGATTATTTTAGAGCAGTAACGCCAGAAGCAGAACTTGGACGATTACCACTTGGTTCTCGTCCACAAAAACGACGAACAGGTGGCGGTATTGAAAGTTTACGCGCCATTCCGTGGATTTTTGCTTGGACACAAAACCGTTTGATGGTGCCATCTTGGTTAGGTGCCGGTAGTGCACTTAAACAAGTGATTGAAGAAGGAAAAAAAGATTTACTTAAAGACATGTATCATAATTGGCCGTTTTTTAATGCACGTTTAGGTATGTTAGAAATGGTATATGCTAAAGCTGCGCCAAATATTCATGAATATTATGAGCAAAGACTTGTCGATCCGATTTTATGGCCGTTAGGTGAAGAATTAAGAAATTTATTAACTCAAGACATTAACACCGTACTAACTATCACCGATGATATTAGCTTAATGGCTGACTTGCCTTGGATTGCTGAATCGGTTGCATTACGTAATACATATATCGAACCGTTAAACTTATTACAAGCTGAATTATTGAGACGTTCGCGTAATCGCAGTGAAGAAGAAAATACAACGGTTGAACAAGGATTAATGATTACTATATCCGGAATTGCTGCTGGTATGCGTAATTCAGGGTAACGGACCATCAAAAAATAAAAAGAGCAATTTGCTCTTTTTATTTTCCCGATAATAACTGATCTAAATAAGCTTTAGCATCTTTGTCACCTTGCTCGCTTGCTTTAGTAAACCAATAAATCGCCCGATTGGTATTTTTTTCAGTCCCTTCGCCTTCAAGGTACTTTATACCTAAATTATATTGCGCATCAACACTACCTTGTTCTGCGGCTTTAATGTACCATTCTACAGCCTTCTTGGTATCTTTTGGCACGCCGCCACCAACTTCATACATCACGCCAATATTGTATTGTGCATCAGCATTACCCGCTTCGGCCGCTTTAGTAAACCAGTATGCAGCTTTGGAATTATCAGATTTTGTGCCAGTTCCTGTTGCATACATAATGCCCAAGTTATACATCGCCAGTACATGCCCTCGTTCTGCGGCTTGAGTATAAAAATAAGTAGCAGCGACATAATCTTTAGTTAAACCATCACCATGTTCTGACATCAAACCTAAATAGTATTGCGCTTCTGGATTATTATCTTTAGCGGCCTTACTAAACCAATCTGCTGCAACCATTTTATCTTCTTTAACACCATCGCCAAAAAAATACATGATACCTAAATTAAGGTAAGCATCTAAAACACCTTGCTCGCCAGCTTGAGTAAAATAATCAATTGCACTTAACGTATTTTTAGTTGTCCCTTCACCATTTTTATACATTAACGCCAAATTATATTTAGCTAAGGCATAATTTTGGTCTGCTGCGCGTTTATAATATTGAAATGCCTGCACAAGATCAGCTGTGGTACCCAAACCATTTTGATACATATAAGCCAGATTATTTTGCGCTTTAGCTAATCCTTGATCCGCTGCTTTTTTATACCAAAAAAAAGCTCGAATATCACTAACATCAACACCTAAGCCTTGCTTATAAATAGTTCCCAATGAGAATTGAGCTTGGGCATCACCTTTTTCAGCTGAAACCCGTAAAGAAGGGATTAATGAACCAGGATCTGCAACCTTCAGTTCAGTATCTGCCTGAGTTTTCGTTTCACTTGCCAAGACACCATAAGAAAACCAAAACATAAGCGCCAATAAAATTCGAAATTTTTTCATAATTATTTAATTGCCATAACATGGGTAATAATTATACATAAATGCATAAAAAGGTGATAGTTTTTGTTTATTTTAAGTAAATTTATGTAAAAGATATTGTTTATCAAGCATGGTTATCAACTGGCTACACGCCAAGTTTATCCCAAATCTCATCAATATAAGCAACGACCTTAGGATCTTTTTTAATTATTTTGCCCCACTCTCGGTTAGTTTCTCCCGGCCATTTATTTGTGGCATCCAATCCCATTTTAGATCCTAAGCCCGAAACCGGAGAAGCAAAATCTAAATAATCAATCGGAGTATTATCAATGAATGTGGTGTCTCGATGAGGATCCATACGTGTTGAAATCGCCCACATAACATCTTTCCAATCGCGTGCATTAATATCATCATCACAAACAATGACAAACTTGGTATACATAAACTGTCGTAAGTAGGACCAAACCCCCATCATGATACGTTTAGCATGCCCAGGGTACTGCTTTTTGATAGTCACAACAGCTATTCGATATGAACATCCTTCTGGCGGTAAATAAAAGTCTACAATCTCGGGAAACTGCTTTTGTAAAATAGGAATAAATACCTCATTTAACGCGAGTCCCATAATAGCCGGTTCATCGGGTGGCCGTCCAGTATAAGTTGAATGATAAATAGCATCTTTGCGATGAGTTAAATGGGTCACAGTAAAAACAGCAAAATGTTCAACTTCATTATAATAACCGGTATGATCACCATAAGGTCCTTCCGGTACCACTTCATTCGGATCAATATAACCTTCTAAAATAATTTCTGCTGTGGCTGGTAAATCTAAGTCATTAGACAATGCTTTAACTACCTCGGTTCGACCTTGCCTTAATAACCCTGCAAATGCGTATTCTGGTAAAGTATCGGGTACGGGTGTAACTGCGGCTAAAATTGTTGCAGGATCTGCACCAATAGCCACTGCCACTGGAAATTTTTCGTGAGGATGAGCTTGTTGCCATTCGGCAAAATCAAGCGCACCACCTCGATGTGATAACCAGCGCATCACTAATTTATTTTTAGCTAATAATTGCAATCGATAAATACCCACATTTTGCCTTTCTTTATAAGGACCTTTAGTAATAGTTAATCCCCAAGAAAGTAACGGAGCTACATCCTCTGGCCAGCAATGCATAATAGGCAATTGTGTTAAATCAACGTGTTCATCTTTTAATACTACTTCTTGACAAGGGGCCGATGATCGGCGCTTGACCGGCATATTCAATATCTGCTTATATTTCGGTAAAACATTAAAAAATTGTCGAATACCTTTTGGCGGTTCAGGTTCACGTAAAAAAGCTAAAAGCTGCCCAATTTCACGTAATGCCGAGGGATCGTCTTGCCCCATTGCCATTGCAACTCGTTTTGTTGTACCAAATAAATTACATAGTACAGGCATCGTATAACCAATAGGGTTTTCAAATAATAATGCGGGACCTTGTGCACGTAAAACTCTATCGGCAATTTCGGTCATTTCAAGATAAGGACTAACAGGATAAGTAATGCGTTTTAATTCACCTTGTTGCTCAAGATAAGTTAAAAAATCACGAAAATTAGAAAAATTCATTCACTATTACTCCCTGTTACTTTGATACCCAATCCAAAGGGGTTTTGTTTATTAAATGAGGTTTGGCTTCTGTCTTGGATTAATCTTCATCAAAATTTTCACTATAAATGGGCGTTTGTTTATTCTGATTGCATTCAATAATTTTAGGTAATAAGGTTTGAAATTGTTTTTGATCAACTTCTATAAACTTTTCTGGTTCAACTTGAAAGAATAAATATTGCGTCGTGTTATCGTCAAATTGAAAAGAAGCTAACCAGTAATTTCGATTTTCACTATTATCATTAGCAAATATTTTAATAATACTACTTGCTCGTTTTTCAGGTTGATCATGTAATTTATAATCAATTATCTTCTCTGCAATTTGAGTATCATATTCATCAAAAATCATGTATTGATTTTGGTTAATCTGACACTTTGGTATGTTTATTTCAGCATAACTGTTTAGGGTAAAAAAAGATAAACAAATTGACATAATATAACGATTTAATTTCATGCCTGACCTCTTAACTGAATTTTAATAATTTACAATCTTCTTGATTGCCTCTCGATTATTAGGCGATAAGGTCAAATTAGCCGCATCTTGAATTGACATCCATTGATAGGCTAAATGTTCACTCAACATAGGTTTTACCTCTGTGGTCAGAGGCAGATAAAACCAATGTTCTTTATTTATCTTAACCTGTGGTGCATATCGATGTCTAAACTGTGGAAAAATTTCAAATTCAACAACATGTTTAGCATCGATTAACGACAAATTACTACCAACAATATCAATACCTGTTTCTTCATTCACTTCACGAATTGCCGTTTCAATTGGCAATTCGTTATTCTCTAAACTGCCTGTTACTGACTGCCAAAAATTAGGATCATCTTTGCGTTGCATCATCAAACAACGCAAAGTGATTTGGCAGTAAATAACAACTAACACCGATTCAGGTTTTTTAAATGTTTGCATTTAACATTTCGCTATTTTTTGCAAACTTCGATTCCTAGTTCTACTAATGCTGCTGGATTTGCCGGGCTCGGTGCATCAGTCAATAAACAGGTAGCAGCTGTGGTTTTCGGAAATGCAATCACATCTCGAATATTATCCGTGCCTGTTAATAGCATAGTTAAGCGATCTAATCCGAATGCCAGTCCAGCATGAGGCGGGGTTCCATATTTTAAGGCATCAAGTAAAAAACCAAATTTTTCACGTTGATCATGTTCATTAATACCTAAAATTGAAAATACCGCTTGTTGCATTTCACTGCGATGAATACGCACTGAGCCGCCCCCTACTTCATAACCATTAATGACCATATCATAGGCATTAGCAACCGCTGTTTCAGGACTGTCCATTAGCTGCTGAGGGGTAAAATCTTTTGGAGAGGTGAATGGATGGTGCATGGCACTAAGTCCTTCATCTGTTTCTTCAAACATTGGAAAATCCACAACCCAAAGAACAGCCCATCTATTTTCATCGGTTAAGGCTAAATCCTTACCAACTTTTAAGCGTAATGCACCTAGCGCATCACTAACAACTTTGTAGCTATCAGCACCAAATAATAATATATCGCCATCTTTAGCATTAGCTCGATTAAGTAATGCTTCCATTTGTGCCTGATTAAAGAATTTTGCAACAGGGCTTTGTACACCATCTAGTCCTTTGCTACGTTCATTAACTTTGATCCAAGCCATACCCTTGGCACCATAAACTGAAATAAATTGCGTATAATCATCGAGCTGTTTTCGGGTTAATTGCGCGCCATTAGGCACACAAAGTAATGCAACACGCCCTTTTGGATCATTAGCAGGCGTTGAAAATACTTTGAAATCGACATCTTTAACCAAATCCGCTACATCAATAATTTCAAGCGGATTACGTAAATCCGGCTTATCACTACCAAAACGTCGCATTGCTTCTGCAAAGGTCATAACAGGGAACTTGCCTAAATCAACATTTTTAACATGCAACCAAAGTTCACGAATCATTTGCTCCATGATTTCACGCACTTGCTCTGCTGTCATAAATGAAGTTTCAACATCAATTTGGGTAAATTCAGGTTGGCGATCTGCGCGTAAATCCTCATCACGAAAGCATTTAACAATTTGATAGTATCGGTCAAATCCTGACATCATTAAGAGTTGTTTAAATAGTTGTGGAGACTGAGGTAAAGCATAAAATTCACCGTTATGAATTCGGCTAGGCACTAAATAATCACGCGCACCTTCTGGTGTGGCTTTAGTTAACATAGGTGTTTCGATGTCTAAAAAACCATGTTCATTCATAAACGAACGCACAAAAGCAGTCACTTTAGCGCGTGTTTTGAAAATTGCCGTCATCTCCTGACGACGAAGATCAATGTATCGATATTTTAAACGCTGCTCTTCACTATTATTTTGATTAAAGTCTAATGGTAAAACATCACTTCGATTAAAAATAACAAGTTCAGTTGCTAAAACTTCAACTTCACCAGTTGCCATATCTTTATTGATTTGGCCTTCTGGTCTAGCCCTTACTTTACCTTTAATTTGAATACAAAACTCATTGCGTAGTTCACCCGCTAACTGATACGCCTGCAAATAATCAGGATCAAAAAAGACCTGTACAATTCCTTCGCGATCACGCATATCAATAAAAATCATACCACCTAAATCTCGGCGTTTATTAACCCAACCACATAAGGTAACTTCTTGATTAATATGAGATGAGTTTAACTGACCACAATAAATCGAACGCATAAAATATCCTGTTAAAATTTCAAGCTATAAAAATTGTCTGTATTATAAATCAAATAAAGGGCTTATAAAGGCATTTATTGATATTTATTATTGAATTGTTTTAATCAGCTCATCAAAAAGGTAATCTTAAGTATGATTTCAAATTAACAACAGTTGTTTATTGACGGTAATAATCAAGGTTATGTATATTAAATATGCAATGCAAATACTGACTATGATTCTAGATATCATGGATAGTGATTATTGATAAAAACTATTAGAGGTTTATAAGGATGGAAATTATTAAAGACTATAGAGTGCATTTGTTAGCACTGATAGTCGTTCTGATCTGTGAGTTTATTGGTAAACAATCTATTTGGATTATTACTTTATACCCCATGCTATATGCTATGATTATTGGCGGAATCATAAGCCTTCCTAAGCTCAAAATATTAAACATAAAAAATATGAATCATGCAAGTGCCGTTATGATTGTCACATTAATGCTACTTGTTGCCAAATTGGGCGTTGCCGTTGGTCCTAAAATCGATATGATTTTAAAAGATGCAAAATTGGCACTCATTTTTCAAGAACTCGGTCACTTTGCCGGTACCATTTTATTAGGATTACCTTTAGCAATGATGTTAGGTATGAAACGTGAAGCGGTTGGCGCCACTTACTCAGTTGCACGTGAACCTAATATTGCCATTGTTGCAGATAAATACGGTTTAGATTCAGCCGAAGGACGCGGTGTGATGGCTATGTACGTTTGCGGCACACTTTATGGTGCGATTTGGATGAGCATCTTAGCGAGTATTATGGCTAAATTAGATATTCTTCATCCCTATGCTTTAGCGATGGGCGCGGGTGTTGGTAGCGGAAGTATGATGGCTGCGTCACTAGCACCAATTAGCGATCTGTATCCAGATCTGGCAAGTGAAATTAAAGCCTATGCAACAACAGCAAATCTAATGTCCAGTATAGTTGGTATCTACATTTATACACTATTTTCATTACCTTTTGCTTCTTTTTTATATAACACTTTTGCTCGTTTTCGTCGTAATTAAGGAAGGATTGTTGTAATGAAAAGTTTAGAAACGCTATTTTTACTCATTTTAGTCGCTATCATTATGGCAGCAGGTAACACTGTCGGCTATAAAGTTGATTTTATGTTATCGTTACAAGCATTAGCCATTTTAGTGGTTATATCAATTGTTGGATACTTTGTTGGCAAAGTACCTTTACTCAATAAATTTCCAGTAATTTTATGGGTGTCAGTAGTTGCAGCCGTTGCCTCATCCCCTATATTTCCTTTCCACGAACAAGTTGTTTCAATTACGGACAATGTATCATTACTTGCAGTTTGTACACCGGTACTTGCCTACGCAGGGCTTGCTATTGGCAAAGATTTAGCATTATTTAAAAGTATCTCTTGGCGAATTATCCCTGTTTCGCTAGCGGTGTTTTCAGGTACGTTTATTTTTGCCGCAATCATTGCACAAATTACGTTACATTGGGAAGGTGTTATTTAACTGGAGTAGGAATTAACTCATGAATAAAGAAGAACTTAAACAACAGGTTTGCCTTGCTATTGCAAACCGAAAAGCAGACATAAAAGCCATTGCTGAAGCTATTTGGGCTGAACCCGAACTTGGTTACAAAGAACACAAAACCGCAAAAAAAGTAGAGCAAACATTTGAAAAATTGGGCGTACCCTATAAAAATAAATTAGCGTTAACCGGTGTTAAAGGCCGGTTAAAAGGCGGAAAAGGCAGTAAATATAGCATCGCAGTTATTGGTGAACTTGATGCCATAATTTGTGCAGATCACCCTGCTGCTGATGAAACCTCTGGCGCAGCTCATTGCTGTGGGCATAATGCACAAATTGCGAATATGATGGCTGTGACGATGGGACTAATCGATTCTGGCGCAATGCAATATTTAGCGGGTGATGTGGTTCCTTTTGCAGTACCAGCTGAAGAATATGTGGAAATCACTTATCGAAATCGGCTTATTGAAGAAGGTAAAATCAAATACATCGGGGGTAAGCCTGAACTCATTTCCCGAGGTGAATTTGATGATGTCGATATGGCGCTGCAAATCCACTTAACTAGTGTACCAAATGAACGTAAAGATGGTTTTATTGAAATATCAACAACCAGCAATGGATTTATTGGAAAACTAATCAAATATAAAGGTGAAGCAGCTCACGCAGCAGCAGCCCCACATGCAGGCGTTAACGCATTAAATGCAGCTATGATGGGATTGATGGGTGTTAATGCAATTCGTGACACATTTCAAGAAAAAGATTATATCCGATTCCACCCAATAATTACTCAAGGTGGCGATTTGGTCAACGTCGTACCCAGTGATGTAAGAATGGAAAGTTATGTGCGCGCAGGTAACGTTCCTGCAATGATTAAAGCCAATGAACGGATTAATCAAGCCTTACAAGCGGGGGCGATGGCTGTTGGGGCTAGTTGTGAAATCAAAGATTTACCAGGTTATCTACCTTTACATAATAATGCCACGTTAAATGAACTTTTGAAGCATAACGCTGAAAAATTAATTGGTGAAGAAAATGTTTCAGTTGCGCCACATATGACTGGTAGTACTGATACAGGTGATTTGTCGCACATTATGCCAGTAAGTCACCCATGGATCGGATCTGTGAGAGGCGTGTTGCATGGAAAAGATTATGTCGTATTTGATGAAGAAATGGCTTATATTCGCCCTGCACAAATGATGGCGTGTACAATTATCGATTTACTTTTTGATGATGCAAAATCAGCACAAACCCTCATATCAAATTACAAACCACTCATGACCAAAGAAGAATATCTCACCTTTTTATCTGGTTTTGACAAATAATCTTAACAGCTTGGCGCCGTAAGGCGTCAAGTGTCTGCTATAATATAGCAATTTACGATGAACAATTATCTATTATGCAAGCGCTAACTGATCAAGAATTATTTCGTTACGATAGGCAAATAACTTTGCATGGTTTTGATATTGAAAAACAGCAAGTGTTAAAAAATAGTGCGGCACTAATTATTGGTTTAGGCGGACTTGGCTGTGCAGCTTCGCTTTACCTCACAGCGGCTGGCGTTGGAAAGTTAACCTTAGTTGATTTTGATACCGTGACAAAATCAAATTTAAACCGGCAAATTTTATATACAGAAAAAACAATCAATCAATATAAAGTTGAAGTTGCAAAACACACGCTAAGTAAACGCAATGCAGATACTATCATAAATACAGTGAATCAAAAACTGGATGATAGTCGCTTACTTTCACTTATCAAACATCATCAAATTGTGATTGATTGTAGCGACAATCTAACCACTCGAGAACAAATTAATCGTTGCTGTTTTCAAACTAAAACACCACTAGTCTCTGGTGCAGCCATTCGTATGGAAGGTTTATTAACTGTATTTACTTATCAGCATGATGAACCTTGTTACCATTGCCTGAGTCGTTTATTTGGCGACGATCAATTGAGTTGCGTTGAAACTGGGGTAATGGCCCCTTTAGTGGGAATGTTTGGCTCAATGCAAGCATTAGAAGCAATAAAAGTGCTTACTCATTATGGCACACCGTTATCGGGTCGACTACTAATGGTTGATACAATGAGCATGCAATTTAATCAAGTTAAGCTGACAAAACAACCTAACTGCTCAATCTGTGGTAATGAACAAAATAAGCAGGCACGACAATGAAATTCAATCGTATCATCTTAGCACCGATGGAAGGCGTGTTAGATTATAATGTGAGAAAAATCTTAACTCAAATTAATCAATTTGATTATTGTGTGACAGAATTTGTCAGAGTGACTCATCATAAATTATCTAACCGAACATTTTACCGTCTATGCCCTGAACTTTACCATGATGGAAAAACAGCGTCCGGTACGCCTGTGCGTGTGCAAATTTTAGGGCAATCACCACAATGGATGGCAGAAAATGCGGTTAAAGCTATTGAGTTGGGTTCGTATGGAATAGATATCAATTTTGGTTGTCCTGCTAAAACAGTCGTGGGCAGCCACGGCGGCGCTTACTTATTACAATACCCAGAACAAATATTTAATATTGTTGAACAAACAAGACTCGCCATTGGCACAACGGCAAAACTATCAGCCAAAATTCGTTTAGGGTGGACAGACAAATCTTACTGTTTAGACATTGCTAACGCGATTGAACAGGCAGGAGCAAATGAAATTGTCATTCATGGAAGAACAAAAACTGACGGTTATCAAGCTGACAAAATCGATTGGCAAACAATAGGAAAAATTAAACAAAAATTAAATATTCCAGTTATTGCTAATGGCGAAATTTTTTCCGTTAAAGATGCGCAAAACTGTCTTATCCAAAGTCAAAGCCAAGACATTATGCTTGGACGTGGTATTTTAACGATCCCAAACTTAGCCAATATGATTCGTTTTAATGATGCAGAGTTACAGTGGCAACAAATTTTAGAAATTTTAATCAATTACGCTACAACAACTATCGAAGAGGTTAAACCGCTTTATCATTCAGCGCGCATCAAACAATGGCTAGCTTACTTAAAATCGCACTATTTTCAAGCGGCACAAGTATTACAAAATATTCGAACATTAAAAACACAACAGCACATTGCCGATTCACTTAAGCAACAACAAACAACACTATTATAACGTTAAGCTATACCCAGTGTTTCGATAAAAATAGTACTGGGTAACTTTACGCACAATCAAACAAGATAAAATAAACGAGATAGTTGCTAGTGCTATTTTTAATACTAACGCAGTGTAATCATGTAAAGTGATTTGGCTAACAGTCAAGTCAAATAAGCTTTCAGCAATGCTAAAAAGAGTAAAATTAAACACAAAAATAAACAGATTCGAATAAACCACACTTTTCACAATTCTATCAATCTGTAATACCATAAATACTTGAGTAAACATGTTTTTGCAAACAACTATAACAACACAGAAAGTCAACACATAACAGATAAAAGGGAAGGCAATATGGCGGCCAATCGAAATAAGATAGTGATCTTGTTGGATCAAAATATCTAAAATAAAAGACGGGAAACCAATCAAAGTAAAAAAGAAAAAGACTAAAAATAAAATAAAATGAATTTTACAGCTATTAAGCGTATTAAGTTCAAAAACTAACGCACTCTTTTCAAACTGATTATTTAATCCCCTAATGCAATAATAAGTCAGTAAACCTGCACACAAATAAAATAGACTATCAGGAATAATACTTAGCACTAAAATAAATAACCATGAATCAACATCGATATAATTGATGAATATTTCATCAAACATTAAATCGGCTATAACACTTAATAAATAACCAATAGCACAAACAATCAGTACATTTATTATAATAAGAATAATATTTTTTAAGGTCACTAAATGAACGTTAATTCGATAAAATGCAATTGCAGATACCCCAAATAACAATAGACATTCGGGAATTGAACGTAGCAATTGATAAGGGGTAAGTTTATACAGTGAAGACCATAAATTTTTATAGTCATGAAAAGTAGCAAGAAAAGTTATACCAAATCTAATGTTGAAAATAAAAGCACTTGAAATAAGAAATAGTGTTATAAAAATAAAGGGCAACTTAAAAAAGGATAATTTGTACATTAGTCTATCTAAAACCTGTTAATTCTCTATTTTTTTATAAAAATTTTAATGATAACAAATAGATGGTAAGTTAATTTAACAGATTAATTTGCACGTTAAACAAGCAATGATATCAAATTTGCAAAATCACCAAAATATTTGCACAAAATACCACAAGGTGGCGCCATTACCAACTAGAATATCATTCATCACAAGGTGAATCACAAAAATAAAATGAGAAAAGTGATTAAACCATAATTTAATATAGTTTCATTTTTTCAATAGGTTATATTTTTAAAAAATGCCTCATCACCCAAAAGGTGATGAGTTAAACATAAAATATCAATAGCGTTTTGATTTTAATCAAGTGAAGAAAAAAGCGGAAAATCAGCCTGCTGAGCAATAGCCTTTAATCGTTGCTGTGCTAGGATGATATTATCTTTCCAATGATCATCATTAGCCCACATTTCGATAACCAGTGGCGCACAATAATTCATTAATTTCAATGTGTTAAATACTGCAGCAAAATCAACTTCACCCTCACCAATAACTAAATCCCTAAATTGCCCGGCATAATTGGGTTTAACTTTATAGGTATCTTTTAGGTGTATTTGAACAATATGATTGCGACTGAGTAAAAGCTCAGTACTAATATCAAAGTTCCATCCCGATATATTACCCACATCAGGATAAGCCATAAAATAAGGTGAGTTGATTTCTGCCTTTAGGATTTCAAATTTACTTAACGAGTTAAGATAATTAGTATCCATAATTTCTACAGCTAACATCACGCCTGCTTTTTCTGCTTGTTTCGCGCACCATTGCATACCCGCAATAAATCGTTGATGGGTTTGTAAGTCAGCAGGTTCATAATACACATCATAACCCGCTAATTGAATTACTCTTACACCTAATTTATAAGCAAATGAAATTGCTTTAAGCATAATCATTTTGGCTTGTTCGCGGATCGTTGGATCCGCTGATCCAAACGGATACTTACGATGTGCACTTAGGCATATCGAATGAAAAAAAATGCCATTTTTTTCACATAAATGTCGTAAGGCATAAATGTCATCGTCACACCAATCTAGCCTTGCTTGACGCTCTTGAGATTCATCAATAGACAGTTCAATAAAATCAAAACCTAAAGACTTTGCTTCAGTCATTTTTTGTTGCCATGAAAGTTGATTAGGCAACGCTTTTTCATAAATACCAATACTAGGCGCGTGTTTAACAAAATTTATTGTTTGTTCAGTCATAATTTATGATCCAATAACATGAGGAAAAACAAAAACAGTCGATTACTCGACTGCAATGTAAAATTACCAATATTTAGCAATTTGCTCCCTCAACGCTTGGGCTGTTTGCTGTCCATTTTCATTGGCTAACGCACGACCAGCAATAAAAGCTTTAGTTTTTATTCCAGCAAACAGATGAATATCTTCAGGAACAATGCCGCCAGTGATGGAAAGTTCTAAACCTAAATCAGAAAGTTGACGCATTTTAATCAAATCTTCTTCACCCCAACCAACTCCAGCTAATTCGGCATCACGAGAACGATGATAGATAGCTTGTTTAATACCTAATTTACGCCATGCTTTAGCATCATCGAAAGTCCAATGACCATATAGTTCAATTTGAATTTCACCCCCAAATTCATCAGCCACTTTTTTACACGCCTCAATGGTGGCAATATGCGCTGCTGCCGATACTGTCAGCCAATCGGCGCCTGCTGAAAACGCCATCTTAGCTAAAATTGCACCGCCATCAGTGGTTTTTAAATCACACACTAAGATATGATTTGGATGCTTCTCTCGTAAAGTTTTTACCCCGTTAATTCCGGCACCAAAAGCCAAGATGGTACCCACTTCAATGATATCAACAAATCCAGCAACATTATTGGCGACAGCTAAAGCGGGTTGCAATTCAGTTTGATCTAATGCGATTTGTAGTTTTGGTTTTGTCATTTTATTTTCCTCTTATAAGAACTATTTTTGCCCATAATAAGCATTTGCACCATGCTTACGGAAATAGTGTTTATCTGACAACGCTTGTTGAATTTTAATTGTTTTATTGAGTTGACGAGTGGCAATAGCCATCATGGCGACTTCTTCAAGGACAACCGCATTATGTACAGCATCAAAAGCATTTTTACCCCAACAAAATGGAGCATGACCTGAAATCACAGCACCAGGCATTGCCATTGGATCGAGTCCTCGACGTTTAAACTCTTCAATAATAACCAGACCGGTATTTTTTTCGTAATCAGAGGTAATTTCGCTATCAGTAAGTCGACGGGTACACGGAACATCACCATAAAAGTAATCAGCATGAGTGGTCCCTAACGCTGGCACATCTAACTCAGCTTGAGCCCAGACGGTGGCATAACGAGAATGGGTATGGACAATACCACCAATATGTTCAAACGCTTTGTAAAGCTCAATATGTGTTGCAGTATCACTAGAAGGATTTAACTTACCTTCCACTGTTTCACCGGTTAATGACACCACCACAATATCCTCAACTGTCATATTGTGATATTCAACCCCAGAAGGTTTAATAGCAATGACACCTTTTGCTCGATCAATTTCTGAAACATTACCCCAAGTAAAGGTCACCAAATGATATTTGGGTAATGCTAAATTGGCCTGTAATACTCTCTCTTTTAAAGCTTGATACATAGAATTAACCTCCCAATAAAGCTTTATCAATCACAGCATAAACATCTTCTTTATTGTTACATGCTCGTAACTTATCTAGATCGATGCCGGTTGGGCTATTTTCATCTTCTAAAATTTGGGTGACCTCCATTAAGCCTTGCATATGTTCATCAGAAGTACTGCCTGCTAAGGTCACTAATACATCGACAGGTTCTTCTTCCCCTTGAAAATAGACTGGTTTATTTAGTGTGACTAATGCAAAAGCAGTTCGGTTAACCCCATCTTCAGGTCTGGCATGAGGCATAGCAAAATTAGGGGCAATAATGATGTAAGGTCCCATAGTGTTCACACAGCGAATAATCGCATCATAATAAGAGGGTTGAATTGCTTTAGATGCGACCAACATATCAGTACCTAATTTAACAGCTTCTTGCCAGGTTGCGGCATTTGCGTTAAGTAAAATAGAGTTGTTTTCTATCAATGATTCTTTCAAAGCCATGTTGTACTCCCTTTTTATTCAATAAATTATTTAGCAAGCACTTTGTTAATCAGTTCAATAAGTTCATCACCAAATGTTTGCGGATTTAACATATTTTGTACCCCCAAAGCGTGCTGACCTTCATTAACCTCAATTTCATTAATTAAGTGTTTAGAAGCCACAATAATGTCAACATTCGGCAATCGTGATTTGTAATCAGTTACCGCACACGAATCCATAACATTAGCAATGCCTTTTTTATCAAGATAATTGGCAATTTTCATTTTCATCATCATCGATGAACCTTGACCACTACCACATACCGCAAGAATACGTATTGGACGTCCTTCGCTAATTGCTACCTCATCCATTTTTTCAACGACTTGTTCATTAAAATCTTGCTGGGTATCATTTGTGTCGGCTTGTATTTTTTGATTGGCTTCATCGCGTCGTAATTGTTTAGCAGCAAAGAACATATACACTAAAGCCAAAGCAATAATGAGATAGATAAATAAGTGAGAAATTGATAGACCTTGTAAAATAGGTGGGAATAAAATTGCCCAGTCAGCCATGCCCATCCAAGAATCGATTGGCGTGCCATTTTGTGCAAAAATATGAATAACCCAAGCTGAACCAAATACTTCAACCATGCCCATGGCAAAACAAATCTTCATTACCGCTTTCCAACCGCCAAAGTGGTTTGCAAACACCCCAATAGTGGCATTAGAAAAGAACATCGGAATAAAACCTGGAATAATCATAATCGGCGATTTAAATACCAGTAATAAAGCAATTGCTAAAAATTGCCCTAATGCACCCCAAATAAAACCAAACACCATTGCATTAGGTGAAAAAGCATAAATTGCCGCACAATCGATCGCTAATACTGCATTAGGAATAAGTTTTTCAGATATTCCTTTAAACGCTTCAGACAATTCAGCAACAAACATTCTTACGCCACCAACAATAACTTGGATTGCTACCGCGAATTTAAGCCCTGTTTCTAAAATATAGATTGTCCAATGCGTTGAACCGGCCATGGTTTGTAAGTTATCTAAACCAAATGACAGTAAAATAATGCCAAAAAAGAAGGTCATCACAATAGCTGTAGCCGCGATACTATCGTGAAAAATATGTAACCATTTTGGTAATTTTAAATTATCAACAGAATCATTTTTATCCCCAAGCTTAGGGGCTAATTTAACGGCAATCCAAGAGCCTAACTGTTGCTGATGACCAATAGAAAACCCTGCCCCACCTGTTACTGCTTCAGTTGGCTTAAACATCATGTTGGAAAATATTCCCCAATATAAAGCGGTAATAATTGCGGAGTAGATGATGGTTTCCCACATACCGTAACCAAACAGAAAATAAAATAAGGTAATAAGTCCTACTTGTTGGAACATAATATGACCGGTTAACATAATGGTTCGAATACCGGTAATACGTCGAAAAATAACCAAAAGGATATTGATAGCCAGTGCCAGTAATACCGCATATCCGACCCAAGAGTAATGTTCTCCCATACCATTTTCAACAGCAACCATCGAAGCATAAGTATCAATAATCGATCCTTTAATGCCATGATATTCCGCTAACTTGGCAATAACGGGTTTAAATGTTGAAACCAATACACCCGAACCGACTTGCAATAACATAAAGCCGACAATTGTTTTGATGGTTCCTTTTAAAATTGTGGTAACGTCTTTACCTAATAGGCAGTACCCCAGCATCGTTACTAACCCTAGTAATAAAGGTGCTTTGGTCATGACTTGACTATAAAAAATATAAAATACGTTATAGATTACTTCCATATGCCCCTCTCATTGATTATGGGCATTTTTTAAATTGAAAGTTGATACTACGCTTACAATTTATAGATAAACTTTATCCTAATGCCCTTTATATGGTTGTTCACTATTAAGTGAATCTTTGAGCTTAATTAATACGGTACGTTGTTAATCAAATTTATTTAATTAACGCTTGCTATATTCCATAATCATAATGAATCACACAATGATTATTTATGATTATTTTGATTGAGATCACTTTTCCCAATAACCAACAGCAATATCTGTGATCAACTTCACATTACAATGAAAAATAATGACAATAAATTAAATCTATATCTATACTTATCAATATTAAATTTAGATTTAAACAAATAAATCAATGAAGATAATTGACAAGTTTTGCAATGATAATTATTATCAAAGTAATCAAATTTGATCAAATCATTAAGGAACATAAATGAATGAAATAACGCGACATAACGAAATCGTCGCTTTAGTTAATGAAAAAGGTGAAGTGAAAGTGACAGAATTAATTGATCACTTCGGTATATCACCGGCAACAGCTAGACGAGATATCACCAAGTTAGATCAGGAAGGTCGAGTTAAAAAAGTACGTAATGGTATTATGCGTTTAGAGGAGCAAAAGCCTATCTGGGCACCAATAGCCAACAACAATACTGATCATTATCACGAAAAAGCGCGAATTGCTATTCGAGCAGCCAAATTATGTGGTAACGATGAAAATGTCGTGATTAATTGTGGTTCAACCGCATTTTTATTAGGTCGGGAATTATGTGGAAAAAATGTCTCTATCATCACGAATTACTTTCCACTCGCTTGTTACTTAATAGAACATGATCATGAAAATGTCATTATTATGGGCGGTTTATATAACAAAACCCAAAACATTATTCTTAATCCAATCGCAAGCATTACCGATTCTTATGCAGCTAAATGGATGTTTACTAGCGGTAAAACATTAACACCCACCGGTCTTTACAAAAATGAAATTTTAAGTGCAGTAGCCGAGCAACAAATATTAGAAAAAGCCGAAAAATTAGTGGTTGTCGTTGATAGTTCAAAAATCGATACCAAAGCAAACTCTGGCATGCTTTTTTGCCCAGTAAACAAGATTGATATTTTAATTACAGGCACACAAGCGAATAAGGAAGTGATTGAATGCATTAAGAAGCAAGGAGTTGAAGTGATATTAGTCTAACTATTAAATAAGGAACATAGTATGAGTAAAGTAAACGAAATTACCCGTGACTCTTGGATTTTAAATACCTTCCCTGAATGGGGAACTTGGCTCAATGAAGAGATCGAAGCGACCGAAGTTAAGCCCAATACCTTTACCATGTGGTGGCTTGCCTGTACAGGAATTTGGTTAAAATCAGCAGGTAATACCAATATTTGTATCGATTTTTGGTGCGGTACGGGTAAAAAAACCCATGCTAATCCATTGATGAATAAGCAACATCAAATGATGCGAATGGGGGGAGTACGTGAATTACAACCTAACTTAAGAACCAGCCCATTTGTGTTGGATCCTTTTGCAATTAAAGAAATCGATGCAGTTATGGCAACGCATGATCATGCTGATCATATTGATGTTAATGTTGCAGCAGCCGTGATTCAAAATTGCTCACCTAAAGTTAAATTTATTGGGCCTAAAGCTTGTGTTGAGTTATGGAAAAGCTGGGGCGTGCCAGAAGATCGTTGTATTGTGGCTAAAGTGGGTGACACAATCACTGTAGGTGACATCACCATTAAAATACTAGATTCTTTTGATAGAACTTCACTTGTTACTCTTCCTAAGGGTGTTTCATCAACAGATAAAGCCATTTTAGATGGTATGAACGATCGCGCAGTTAACTACCTATTTGAAACATCAGGGGGCTCACTTTATCACTCTGGTGATTCACACTACTCTAACTATTATGCTAAACATGGTAATGATCATAAAATTGATGTTGCCTTACTCTCGTATGGTGAAAATCCTCGTGGTGTTACTGATAAGATGACATCTGCTGATATTTTACGTGCAGCAGAATCGCTTAACACCAAAGTTGTGATTCCTTTTCATCATGATATTTGGTCAAACTTCCAAAGTGATCCGCGAGAAATTGAAGTGCTTTGGCAAATGAAAAAAGATCGACTTGAATATCAATTTACACCATTCTTTTGGCAAGTTGGTGGTAAATATACTTACCCGACCGATAAAAATAAAATGCATTATCAACACTATCGTGGATTTAGGGATATCTTTACTGATGAACCAGAATTACCTTATCGTTCCTTCTTATAAGCAAGGTAATTTAAAATTATAGTTATTACGATTATAACTAAAAAAATTTTTAATTAGTTTTTAGGTTGGACGTTTAGTGATTTATAACTTCTGTTTTGCCACACTGACGTCCAAATTTTTTAAAATTGATTATTCATATTGCTCAAATAACTATTTAGCAAACAAATAAAATCGATATTTAATGCTGTGTATACCTGATTTGTTGTGGTTATTTACTACGTCTAAATTCGTAAAATCTATCCAGATAAAGCCAATTTAATTCCCAGCTTAATTTACTTTGTCAACCTACTGTATAAATAACAATCAAAAGTAAAATTGGCATAAATACGATTAAGAATTTAGCCCAAATCACAACATCATAGGCTAAATTCTAAATAATGATGATGAAAGTATAACGGCATTTAGCTCATGTTCACGCAATATTTAAAGCTAACTTCGCCGATAATAGTTTATGTTCAACGACTAATATAATTTAGTAAATTATCTTTTATTAATCAGTCAATACGTTTAATAAAATGCTTTAATTTAAAACCCATTGCAATAAGTGATGCAAAATAGACAAAAACGCCAACAATAACCAGTAAAAATAACCGTGCCAAACGCAGTAGCATTGAACCCGTTGACCAATCTGGTAATAGTTGTGCGCCAAGCCATAATACTATAGACATAAAAATGACTGCGATAATAACTTTAGTTAAAAATTTATACCATCCTGGTTGTGGTTGATATAGTTGTTTTTTACGTAACTGCCAGAACAGTAATCCTGCATTAAAACATGCCGCTAAACCAATTGATAACGATAAACCAGCATGTTGTAGTGGACCAATAAACACTAAATTCATCAACTGCGTTAAGATAAGCGTAATAATGGCTATTTTAACTGGCGTTTTAATATCTTGTCTGGAATAGAATGCGGGGGCTAACACTTTAATTAAAATTAGACCAAGTAAACCAATGGAATAAGCAACTAATGCACGTTGTGTCATTAACGTATCATTTAAAGTAAATTGTCCATATTCAAAGAGTGTTGAAATCAACGGTCGTGAAATAACCCCAAGCGCCACAGTACTTGGCAATGCCAATAAAAAACATAATCTTAATCCCCAATCCAACAATTCTGAATATTGTTGATGATGACCTTTCGAAAAGCTTTTAGCTAATGAAGGTAACAAAATTGTACCAAGAGCAACGCCAAGTACACCTGCTGGAAATTCCATTAAGCGGTCAGCATAATACATCCAAGAAACCGAACCAGAAATTAAAAATGAGGCGAAAATAGTATTAATAATTAACGAAATTTGTCCAACAGAAACCCCTAAAATTGCCGGCCCCATTTGTTTTAATACACGCCAAACACCGCTATCTTTAAAATTAATACGCGGTAAAACTAGCATGCCAATTTTTTTTAAAGCAGGAAGTTGATAAAGTAATTGTAAGATGCCACCAACGACTACCGATACAGCTAATGCTAACACCGGTGGATTAAAATAAGGCGTTAAAAATAGCGTAAATATGATCATGCTAACATTGAGTAAAGTTGGCACAAAAGCGGGGACAGAAAAGCGATTCCAAGTATTAAGTATTGCACCAACAAGTGACGCAAGCGAAATAAAAAAGATATAAGGGAAAGTAATTTGTAATAAGCTGGTGGCCAGTTCAAATTTTTCGGTAGATTCTTGCATAAAACCAGGTGCGGTTAACATAATGACAAAAGGTGCAGTTACTATGCCGATTAATGTCACTATAGCTAATACTAATGTTAGTAATCCTGCAACATAAGCAACAAATGTACGAGTAGCGTCAACACCTTGTTGGTTTTTATATTCAGCTAAAATTGGTACAAAAGCTTGTGAAAAAGCACCTTCAGCAAAAATACGTCGAAGTAAATTAGGCAATTTGAAAGCAACAAAAAACGCATCGGTTGCCATTCCTGCCCCAAAATAACGGGCAATAATAGCATCACGTACAAATCCTAATACACGCGATACCATTGTCATAGAGCTTACTGCAGCTAAAGATTTTAAAAGATTCATATTCGATTTATATACAAAGTATATAACTTAACACTGACAATGAAACATAGTCTACAAACTATTCGTTTAAAGCACCATGCTTTTTTCAATAAACTTAGTTTTGAAGAAAATGCTATTTTTGCAAACAATGACGAAGTTAATTTATAAAAAAGTCGAAGTAACATCATACTTATGTAAAAGTGATTAAGGTTAACATAATGTTTAAGTATAAAAACCATACGTTTTTGCTTATTTGCCTGCACTATAAATATGTGATAAATTGACGCCCCGAACAACATTTACACTAATTTTTTTATGAATCAAACAACAAATCCGTCACCTATAAAAACGGGCGGCTTTTTAAATACTATTGAACGAATAGGCAACAAAATCCCCGATGTAACAACACTTTTCTTTTATGCTTTAATTATCTGCTTTATTGCCTCTTTATTACTTTCTTTTGTCAGTTTCGATTACATCAACCCTGTTACCAAAGAAAAACTAGTTGTCGCTAATATGCTAGCACCCGATCATTTAGTAACTTTTTTTACTAAAATGGTCCCAAATTTTGTTAGCTTTCCACCTCTTGGTATTACTATCGTTGCCACATTAGGTATTGGTATTGCTGAAAGTAGCGGCTATATTCATGTGTTACTCAAAAAGTTATTGGCAGTTACACCTAAAAAATTGGTCACTCCATCAGTCATTTTTGTTAGCATGGTTTGTCATATTGCGTCAGACTCAGCTTATGTTATTTTAATGCCGGTATCAGCCATGATGTTTTATGCCACTGGTCGTCATCCTCTTGCGGGCATTGCTGCCGCTTTTGCAGGATTAGCCGGTGGTTTTAGCTCTAGTTATACACCCTCAATTATCGATCCTATCATGCAAGGCTTTACCCAAAGTGCTGCACAGATCATCGATCCATCTTATCAAGTTAATGTGCTTTGTAACTATTTTTTAAGTTTTGGCGGTACTTTTTTTGTTCTACTAGCTTGTTGGTTTGTTACCGATAAAATCGTTGAGCCCCGCTTAAAGGCCAATATGCCTATAAATACTGATTTACAGTTAGATAACCTTGCTGACTCACCAGCAATCACCCCTATTGAAAATCGAGCATTTAAAGTTGCATCAATCGTATTTTTAGTCATCGCTGCTGGTTTGGTACTTTTATTATTACCACAAGACTCTTTATTACGTGCACCTGATGGCAGCTTAACAAGTAATAAAGCACCAATTATGCAAATTATTGTGCCATTATTATTTGTGTTTTTTGCAATTCCGGGCTTGATTCACGGCTTTATTACTGGGGCATTTAAGTCTTCTCGCGATATTGTTAAATCGATGGAAAATATCACTAAATCACTTATTCCTTTTATTGTTTTTGCTTTCTTTTGTGCGCAATTTTTATATGTGTTTTCCAATTCTCAAATAGGCACATTGATTGCAATTGGTGGCGCTGAGTTTTTGAAAGCGTTACATTTACCTTCGGTGGTAACAATATTTGGTGTGATCATTTTAACCAGTATGTTAAATGTGTTAATTACCTCTGCTTCATCTAAATGGGCTATTTTGGCACCAATTTTTGTGCCTATGTTAATGTCTGTGGGTATTTCGCCTGAATTAACGCAAGCCGCTTACCGTATCAGTTCGGCAGTGAACGTAAGCACACCTATGTTTGCGTTTTACCCGCTAATTATTGCCTATTGCCAGCAATACTGCAAAAACACAGGAGTGGGCACATTAAGTTCTATGATGATTCCTTATACTGCCGCGCTGCTTATTGCATTAACTGTAAACTTGTTACTCTTTTGGTTCTTAGGTCTACCAATTGGGTTTGATAGTGGTTACGTTTATCCACCAGTAAATAATTAGTACCAATAAGAGGTCATTTTATTATGAATATTACTGAACAATTAGTTGAACGTTTTTTGCGTTATGTTAGTGTTCCAAGTCAAAGTGTAGTTGGATCTGCGCAAGTACCTTCTACTCCTGGACAAACCGAATTAGCTAAATTACTTAAGCAAGAATTGATTGAACTGAATTTGCAAGATGTACATCTTGATGAGCACAGTATTGTTACGGCTAAATTACCGGGCAATAATCCACATGCCCCTAACATTGGTTATGTTGCTCATTTAGATACGGTGGATGTAGCCTTATCAGATAAAATTCACCCTCAACGCGTTACCTTTAATGGTGAGGATATTTTATTAAATAAAGATAAAGACATCTGGTTTAAAGTTAATGAACACCCTGAATTAAATAAATACCTTAATCAAGAGTTGATTGTCACTGATGGCACAAGTGTTCTAGGTGCAGATAACAAAGCCGCAATTGCAATAGTTATGACGATGTTAGATCAGTTACAAAAGCAAAATTGTACTCATGGTGATATCTATGTGGCTTTTGTACCTGATGAAGAAGTCGGTTTAAATGGCGCTAAAAAACTTGATTTGAACCGTTTCAAACCTGACTTTGCTTATACTATTGATTGTTGTGAGTTGGGTGAAGTGGTGTACGAAACATTTAATGCTGGTTCAGCAATCATTGATATTACAGGGGTATCTGCCCACCCAATGTCAGCTAAAAATGTATTAATCAATCCTATACGCGTTGCAAATGATATTATTAATTGTTTTGATAGTTTCGAAACGCCTGAACACACAGAAGGTAAAGAAGGCTATTTTTGGTTTAATGATATCGTTGGTAACCAAAGTACTACGACACTAAAAATGAGTATTCGTGACTTTGATTTAGCAAAATATCAAGCTCGTAAAGCATATATTCAAGACGTAGTAGACTTTATTAGTCGTAAATATCCAAGAGCTAAAATTGAATGTAAAATTACAGATACTTACAGTAATATTGCCAACTATTTAGGTGATGATCGTCGCTGTATCGATTTAATTTATCAATCATTTGAACAATTGAATATTGAGCCTAATACTATTGCTATGCGTGGTGGTACTGATGGTTCGGCACTATCAGCAAGAGGATTAACCACACCTAATTATTTTACAGGTGCTCATAACTTTCACTCTTGCTTTGAATTTTTACCATTATCATCGTTCCTTAAATCGTTTGAAGTAACAATGAAAATCATCGAATTAGCAAATAAAGTTTGATCATCTAATGAAAGAGGGAAATTATTCCCTCTATTTAAATTATACATTGTATCAATGAGTTACAGCTTTCTGCTTTCAACTTTAATTTGAATTGAAATCTATCATACATTTAGCAAGCTACGGCACTCTAGATTTATAACTTACCGTCATAACAAAGGTGCACGGCTTACCAGACATACGACTTCACCGCCAATATTCTTTATATAACAAATTAGTTAAAGCAAACAAGGCTTATAAAAATTGCGATAAATAAATCTACCACTCTCATTTTACACTGTAAATCCAGAGCATTTAGATTGATTATTATCATTTTTATTTATCAATCTTTATTATTAATTTCTAATTCTGTAAACCAATTGGCATGAGCTAGATAACAAATACCAAAGTAACCTCAATTTTTAGTGACATCAAATAAGTATTTATCTTTATTAATAGTTTTTTATCGTTATAAAGATGAATTAAGATCATAGAAAAATAGGTCATGAGGTTTAGTTAGGTGATTACTCAAAAAATACTATTTTTAGTAATTTTTTAGCTTGCAGGATAATTTCATTAAATAAAAATGTTTGCTTTAGCTATTCAAGTCTAATACTAAGTAAAGTTGAAATCTATTCTAAACTAATTAATATCGAACTAACTTACTTGAGTTTAATATCTTTTAAATTGGTCTGTTTTGATATTTGAAATATGAAGATAAGGATGGTGGGTCGTGAGCGATTCGAACGCTCGACAAACGGATTAAAAGTCCGCTGCTCTACCGACTGAGCTAACAACCCATTTTAGATAAGAATTGCAATGTCCTTAAGAATTAAAGTTACAAGCAATTTCGGGTTGCTATATTACTTACTATTATCAAGCAGTGCAACCCTTTTCTTGCTTTTTGCATCCAATAGCTGGTTATTTATACATTTTACTAAAGTGATGCTAATTTTTTATTAGCAAGATCAACGGTATTTTTATCTTTAGGATATTTACTGACAACTTGTTGAAAAACGGTTTTAGCAGTTTTTTTATCGCCTTTGTCCAATAAGATTATACCAACCTTATAAAGGCTGTCTGCTGCTTTAGGAGAAGCTGAAAAATCTTTTACGACTGTCGCATAATAAAACGATGCTTTATCTTTTTTCCCTTCTTTATAGTAAAGTTGACCTAGCCAATAATTTGCATTAGCTAGGTAACTTGACTTTGGGTAAGCTTCAATGAACTTTTGAAAAGCAGCGATAGAATCACTGTTTTGTTTACCCTCAGAGACATGCTGCATGATAAAGTTATAATCTGCTTTATCGTTACCTGATGTTGTCCAACTTGATAAGTCTGAAGATGGCGTAGCTGATTGAGAATCAGTAGATGGAGCAGGTGCAGGTGAAGACGAATTATCTTGTGAAGAATTAGTATTTGATGAGAATCCTGAACCACCAACCATTTGTTGAAGAATCATCTTTTGACGTTCTATAGTTTGGTTGAGTTGGTATTTAGTTTCTTCCAATTGACCACGAAGTGTATCCAAATCTGATTGTAAATCACTAATTTGTTGCTGATTTTGTATTAATAATTGACCTTGAGCTTGAACTGTTCTATCGAGCTCAGAACTACCAGCGGCACAACCATAACCGGTAAACAAAAGAAATAAGAACAATATGAGTGTTTTTTTATACATATTATATACTCGGCGTGAACTTTAAAATAAAACGGCTGAATTATCAGCCGTTATCACAAGCTATTAATAACCAGGGTAGGTTACTACAGCACGACGGTTTTTAGCATAAGCTGCTTCGTCATGACCTAATACAGCTGGTTTTTCTTTACCATATGATACTACTTGTACTTGTGAGCCAGAAACACCATTACCTTGTAGGTATGATTTAACTGCGTCAGCACGACGTTCACCTAAAGCGATATTGTATTCTGGTGTACCACGTTCATCGGCATGACCTTCAACAACTACGTTTACAGAAGAATTTGCACGCATAAATTCTGCATGTGCATTTAATAATGTAGTATATTCAGATTTAACATTATATTTATCAAAATCAAAATATACAGTATTAGTTTGTTGTAATCTGTGAAGTTGTTCTAAAGCTTCTTTTGACAAAGAACCGTTTGCACTACCGCCAGCATTGCTGCTTTTGCTTGATGAACATGCAGTAAGTGCGATTAATGGTAAAGCAACCGCAGCTACTTTAAGAAATTTAGAAAATTGCATTGTATTAACTCCTTTGTGTTTGAATAAATTATTATTTATATTTTATTTATCTGACTACTCAGTAACAATTATTACTAATTAGTCAGATTAGCGCTATATATTATAACGACCTAACATTTTGTACAATTTTAATATTCATAATATCGATTAAATTTTAATCTCTTCTTATAAATAAGGTGACCAAGCAGGGAATTTCACCTGTCCGTCAGTCGCTGGTAATTTAGCTTTGAAGTTACCATCAGTTGAAACTAAATTCAAAATTGTACCTAATCCTTGTGTTGAACTATAGATGATCATAGTACCATTTGGTGCAATACTTGGTGTTTCATCTAAGAATGTATCGGTTAAACGTTGATAAGTACTTGTTGACATATCATAACGAGTAATATGTTGTTCACCATTGTTAGTTGAAATCATTGCAATGAAAGAACCATCTGGTGCAACGCGCGCATTTTGATTTTGGGTATTATCCCATGTTAAGCGTTGTGATGTTCCACCATTAATATTGATACTATAAAGTTGAGGTCTACCTGCCTGATCTGATGTATAAACAATAGTTT
This sequence comes from Gilliamella sp. B2969, assembly GCF_026536195.1. Classification (NCBI taxonomy): domain Bacteria; kingdom Pseudomonadati; phylum Pseudomonadota; class Gammaproteobacteria; order Orbales; family Orbaceae; genus Gilliamella; species Gilliamella sp. B2969. The sequence continues at coordinate 14,483 of NZ_JAFNOP010000001.1, read as the reverse complement.
GGCTATCTGGCATCCATGATGGTTCAGTATCATTACTGCGACCTGATGTAATTTGTGTGATTTTTTTAGAGCCCAAATTCATAACATACAAATTCAAACTCCCATCTTTAGATAAGGCGAACGCTAATTTACTACCATCAGGAGAAAATGCAGGCGCACCGTTATGTTTAGGGAAAGAAGCAACAGTTTCAGAAGCTCCACTATCTAGCGTTCTGATTACTAATGATGAATGACCACCCTCAAAAGTTACATACGCTAATTTTTTTCCATCTGGTGACCAAGCTGGTGACATTAATGGTTCCTTAGAACGATGTACTGTCATTTGATCAAAGCCATCATAATCAGATACTCGCAATTCGTGAGTAAACGGTCCTTTAGTTGTTTTTACAACATAAGCTATACGCGTTCTAAATGCACCTTTGATACCAGTTAGTGATTCGAAAATTTCATCACTAGCTGTATGTGCAGCATAACGTAACCAACGTTTTTCGATAGCGTATTGATTTTGAGCTAATACCGCACCCGGGCGAGTTACGGTATCGATTAATTGGTAACTGATAAGATATTTTCCAGAGGCATCAGGTTGAATAGTGCCCACAACGACAGCAGAAACACCTAGTTTACTCCATAATGCAGGGTTAACTTCTGAAGGTGATGTTGGTCTTTGTGGCATGCTGCTCACATCAATAGGATTAAATTTACCACTATTACGCAAATCTGAAGCAACGATGTCTTCTATAAATTGTGGAGGCTCGCCCGAACCCGTCCATTTAAAAGGCACCACAGCTATTGGTTTAGCAGTACTAACACCATCGGTAATAATAATGCGAACTTCTGCATTCGCAATCATTGTATAAAATAACACAAAAAAAGTTATCAAAAAGCGAGAAGCAAATTTGATCATCTTAGATTCCTTAATAAAAACAAAATAAATTGCGTTAAAAATAAATGCAAATAAGAAATAACGCGCAAGAAAAATCCGTGATTTTTTAATATATTACAATCATTTAGTACTATATATTAAACTTTATAAAAGATTAAAACTTTTACAGTCAGAAAGATAGCCGATATCGCGTAACAAGTCCATACTCTTCAAAATAAAAAGATTTTCAAAATATTAACTTTTTACCTACTCGCTATTATCAATACATTTAAGATTAACAATTATGACTAAGTGATTAGTTGTATATACTAATCCGATTTTATTAAGGTTGAAAGAGGAATAATATACAATATTTAGACAAAATTATTTGATTATCCAGTACAAATATATCAGTTGTTACATACAAACAACAAAAACATAACATTATGATTTATTTTTATAAAATTATTATTTTTGGCATATCTCACAATAAAATGTATTACGTTGCCCTATTTTTTGTGATTTTATTTCGGTTTGGCAAAGATAACATTTTTCGCCATCTCGACCATACACTTGCAGTTTTTGAGCAAAATAGCCAGGTTTACCATCTGATTGAAGAAAATCTTTAAGGGTTGTACCACCTTGTTCAATCGATTTAGCCAAAACATGTTTAATAGCTATCACTAACTGTTCAAATTCGAATAAAGATAAAGTATTTACTTTACGATTAGGGTTTATTTTTGCCATAAACAGTGATTCTGATGCATAAATGTTACCAACCCCCACTACTATAGGGTTATCCATAATGAACGTTTTAATTGGCACATGACGATTTTGAGCTTTTGAGAATAAATATTTGGCAGTCAATTCATCACTTAATGGTTCAGGCCCTAGATGCTGTAACTGAGTAACGTGGTCAAGGTTTTTTGCCCAAAGCCAAGAACCAAAACGCCTTGGATCGGTATAACGTAATATCACACCATTTTCAAGAATTAAGTCTACGTGATCATGTTTAGCGGCTTGTTGAGGATTTAATAATACCCTTAAACTACCAGACATACCTAAATGAATAATAATCCAATTATTAGGTAACTGGAGCAACAAATACTTTGCCCGTCGTTTTACATCTAAAATTTCTTGGCCATGAGCGTTGAAAATAGCTTCACTGATAGGCCAACGCAATTTAGATTGCCGAACAATAATTTGCTTAATGGTTTGTCCTTTAAGATAAGGCAGAATCCCTCTTTTGGTTGTTTCAACTTCAGGTAATTCAGGCATATTTAGTTACTCAATTATTTAACATATCAGTGACCCAAGTGGGTGCTTGCTGTCCTTGCATGGATTGATTATTACCCGAACACAAACTCTGAGGGTTGATAGTCCAAGCAGGTAATGTTCTACTACCACTGCCGTCACATTGCCATTTGCCATTACTATCAATAGGTATCATAAAAATATTTTGTGGCATAGGTAATACCAATTTTTTCGGAGGATTATTTTGTAAATACTCACTATAAATCTTCAATGCACCCGTTGCGCCGGTTAATTTCATCGGGGAATGATCATCAAGTCCAATCCAAATGACAGCAACATTTTTACCATCAATACCAGTAAACCAGCTATCACGCGAATCATTACTTGTCCCTGTTTTTGCAGCTAACTTAAATCCACTATATTTTGTTTTTAGCGATCGCGCAGTACCGGATTCAACAACTTGTTGCATAGCATAAGTTGTAAGAAACGCTGATTGTTGAGAAACCGCTTGTAACTGTTGAGGGTAACTTTGATAGACCAATTCACCTTTATCAGTTAATACGTATCTTAAAATAGTAAGCGGAGAACGTTGTCCATTGTTAGCAATAGTTTGAAACATCTGCGCTGTTTCTAAGGGAGTTAACTCCAAAGCACCAAGTAATCGTGATGGTAGATTAGGAATACGATCTGACGGTATACCTAAGGCTTCTAATGTATTTTTACTTGCATCTAATCCCAAGGCCATCCCTAAATTAACAGTGGGCACATTAAGTGAGAGCGCTAATGCATCAACTAACATCACTCTATCACGGAATTTACGATCATAATTTTTAGGTTCCCAATACGTGCCATTATCAAGTTTAATTGATATTGGTGTGTCATTGAGCCAACTATTTAGTTGATAGCGATCAGGTTGACCTAGTGCTGTTAAATAAGTGGAAGGTTTAGCTAAAGAACCAATTGCTCGCCTTGTTAACCAAGCGCGATTATAACCTGGGTAACGAGGCTCTGCACTACCAATAATGGAACGAATTTCGCCGGTTTCTCGACTCACAACGACCATCGCTGTTTGTAAATCTTTATTCGTTGATTTACGCAAAGCATCTATTTCGTTAGTAACAGCTTGCTCCGCAGCAGCTTGAGCAACAGGATCAAAGGTGGTAAAAATCTTCATGCCTGATAGGTGATCAGCTTTATCACCTAATTGTTTTCGTAATTCGCTACGAACGACTTGCATAAATGCAGGTTGAGGAGAAATAACCCCGCCCTTAGGTAAAACTGAAAGTGGACGCTGACTTAATAAATTATAAAGCTCATCATCTATAATTCCTTGTTGTTCAGTCAGTTTTAAAACAACATTTCGACGTTCAATCACTTGCTGTGGCTGTGTCCATGGATTATACAGTGATGCACCTTTTACCATACCCACTAAAACAGCTTGTTGATCTAAGGTTAATTCATTAACGGGGCGACCAAAATAGTAAAGACTTGCTAACGGAAAACCATGAATCTCTTCACTGCCAGCTTGCCCAAAATAGACCTCATTTAAATAGAGTTCTAATATGCGTTCTTTACTGTAGCGAGCATCTAAAATTAGTGCCATATACGCTTCTCGTATTTTTCGAGATAAACTGCGTTCATTAGTCAAAAAAAGATTTTTAACCGTCTGCTGGGTTAAAGTACTTCCGCCTTCAGTACGTCCTGTAGTGAGGTTAACAAAAATTGCTCGTCCAATCGAATACAAGCTAACACCGTGATGATCATAAAAACGTTTATCTTCTGTGGCGATTAATGTTTGCAGCAAAGAATCAGGAAATTCTTTTAATGGAACAAACAATCGCTGTTCTCCATTTGGAGAGTGCATCATGGTAATTAATTTTGGATCAATGCGTAGTAAGCCAAAATCACGCCCTGTATCTAAATTAATAATACGATCAACGCGGTTTTCATAAAACGTTATTTTGACACGAAATGCTTGTTCTTCACCATCTGGAAAAGTAAAAGGTCGACGGTAAATTTCAATAGAATCATTACTAACAATAAATTCACCTGGGCGGGTGGCTTTAGTATCTTGCTGACGATACTGCGCGCCCACTAACATACTAACGACATCACTTAAACTATATTCACTATCAGGTTCAAGATCAATGATCTGACCATAAACTGCCGCTGGTAATTCCCATACGTTACCATCAATTCTCTCTTTTATTTGTTGATCAAGATAGATACCGTAAAGAACGGTCACTGCAGCAAAAATAAGAAAAAGTTTAAACAATAACGACCAAAGTCTTCGCTTTAGTGTCATCTTATTTTTTTTAGCTTTTTTATTGGCTCGTTTTTGAGTTGATGTATTCAAACTGCACCTAAAATTTAGATTTTATGAAACTCGTCATATAATAACATATTTTTTAGCCGATATTATGGCATTGTTTGTGTAAAGAGTTTGAAGTAAGTATTCAGTTTAGTAGTTAAAAAATCACAAGCTTTAAAAAACAAGTTGGGATTTAATATCTTTAACTTTTTCTATGAATGCTTTTTTAGATTTACCAGTCAATCCTTCCGAAATTGGTAAACTTGCAGTTAACGGATTAACGGGTTTGTTATTAATATGTAATTCAAAATGTAAATGTGGACCTGTTGAACGACCAGTATTACCAGATAATGCTATCTTTTCACCTTGTTTTACTTGTTGACCTGGTTTGACTAAAATCTTGTCTAAATGCATATAAGTGGTCATATATTGCCGACCATGACGGATAGCCACATAATTACCTGCTGAACCACTATATTTGGCAATCACGACCTCACCATTACCAACAGATAAAACAGGCGTACCGCGAGAGACAGCAAAATCAACACCATTATGAGGCGTAACAATACCTGTAACAGGATGTAAACGACGAGGATTAAAATTGGACGATACCCGCGCTTGCTTAGCTAAAGGATACCGAAAAAAGCTTTGTGATAAACTGCCACCAGTTATATCATAATACTTACCATCATCAGCTAATACGGCATAATAATCTTTACTACCATTTTTAATTCTAACGCCTAATAGTTGACTGTTAGATAAACGTTTACCATGCATTTCTCTCGATAATACTACCGAAAATTTATCACCGACTTGCAATCGTCTAAAATCTAACCGCCATTGTAACGCTCGGGTTATAATGCCTATTTCACTACTGGTTAAACCACTTTTACGCGCATCGGCGACAAAATTAGCTTTAATTTCACCTTTAACAACCACATTTTCTGGAACGGCTTCTGCCGTTTCAGAACTCTCAATAAATTTATCGCCTGATTTTTCATATATACGAATATTATTACTAGAAATGGTCCAAGTAAAACTTTGTAGATTATGATCATCATCAGTTGTCCAACTAACTTGTTGACCTATTCTTAAATTTGCTAGTTGTTTGAATTTAGTGGTTAATTGATAAACATCATTTTTATTAACATTATAGCGTTGCAAAATATCATGCAAAGTATCGCCGCGCGCAATAGTATATTGCACGGTGTTGTCTTTATCATCAATAATGTCATCTAATTCATCTTTAACAATCTCATCTTCGGGAACATCTGATGATTCAGTAACCTCTTCATTTTTAGATTTTCCACCGACCACTTCTATTCGACCATCACCTACAACAACAGGAGAATTTACGTCATCGGTGACAGTCGTTTCTGCTTGAGGAGTTAAAGGAACATATTCCGTACGATCCAAATTAAGTGGTCGCCATAATATGGTAAATAAAATAACAATAAGAAGGACGCCTAATACTGAAAAATAGGGAGTTTTAAATTTATTTTTTTCAATACTAGGGGATTCAATCTTTCGTGCCAAAATTAACCTTAACTATTTATTATCTAAACTAATTCTTATCTAAACAATCCAACAGTTGCTGTGTTAATCTCAATAAAAATTGTGAATAGGCATTTTTTGATAAAGCGATATCTGTACCTAAGGGATTCAATTCCCCAATTCGAACATCAGTTCCATTCACTAATTTTTGAATAACTGCAGGGCTAAACTGTGGCTCTCTAAATACACATACTGCTTGATGTTCTTTCAACTCTTGTTTAATCGCATAAACCGTTTGAACACCGGGCTGTACTGCTGGATTTATGGTAAAACTTCCTAGGTTTTTTAATCCGAACTGTGACTCAAAATACCCGTAAGCATCATGAAACACAAAATATCCGCTATTTTGTACGTTAATCAGTTTTTTTGCAATGTTTTGTTCCGTTTCTGCTAGTTTAATAGTGAATTCGTTTAGATTTTCATCAATTAAATCTCTTTTATCAGGATATAAGTCGATAAGCTTATCGTGCACAGTCTTTGCAATGATTTTCGCTATCTGTGGAGAAAGCCATATATGCTCATCATATGAACCATGATGGTCATGGTCATGTTCATCATCTAAATCTAATTTTCCATATTCATGATTTTGAGTACCCGTTCTAAGTAGTTTTTTGATGTCTGGTATCGCCATTAATTCTATCTGTTTGTCTTTATCTATACCTTTTAAAACGGTCGGCATAAAAGCTTCTAAATCCTCACCGACCCAAACTATTAATTGTGCTTGTTTGATTTTAACTAAATCAGAAGGTTTTAAAGAATAAGTATGAGGGGAAGCACCATCGGGTAATAAAATATCTGTCTCGGTTACACCATAAGTTATAGCTTGAGTTATAAAACCAATAGGTTTGACTGAAGTTAAGACATTGGCATTGGCACGAATAGTAATACTTTGTGTGATAAATACCAAACTTAGTAGTATCAAAATCCGCCATAACTGTTTAAAATTTAGTGATATATATTTTTTCACATTATTACCTTATATTCATAAAATATGATATTATAGATGCATTAATTGTTATAATATAACATAACATGTCAGTGAGCAAGGATTTACACTAATATGACACAGCTAATTTCACTTGATAGGGTTTCGGTTGAACTTAACCAACAAAAGATATTAGATAATGTTTCATTTACTATCAGTACGAATCAAATCGTCACCTTACTAGGACCAAATGGCGCAGGTAAATCAACATTAGTCAAAGTTATCCTTGGACTAACCCCTTATTCTTCAGGAAGAATCAATCGTTCCGACAATTTAACAATTGGGTATGTTCCTCAATCCATTAAATTAAATCCAACTTTACCCATTACTGTAAAACGGTTTATGCGGCTAAATAAACGACTTAATAATGAGGATATCCTAAAAGTCTTAACAATGGTTAAAGCAGAATATTTAATCGATAAATCAATGCACCAGCTATCAGGTGGCGAATTACAACGCGTTTTACTTGCGCAAGCCTTAGCTAAACGTCCACAATTATTAATTCTGGATGAACCTACGCAAGGCGTAGATGTTAACGGACAAGTGCTATTATATGATCTCATTATTAATGCCAAAAATGAGTTTAATTGTGGTGTATTAATGGTTTCCCATGATTTGCATATTGTTATGGCAAAGACAGATGAAGTGATTTGTTTAAATCACCATGTTTGTTGTTCAGGAACGCCTGCTATTGTTTCTAACGATCCTGAATTTATTTCTCTTTTTGGTCAACATGGCGCATCACAAATTGCCGTTTACAAGCATCATCACAACCATCAACATGATCTTTGTAAGCAAGATGATGATCATCATAATAATTGCGTTACATGCTCTAATTAGGACATAAAACTATGATTGAGTTATTATTACCTTCATTGTTAGCTGGTTTGTGTCTGACAACAGTAACCGGACCATTGGGTACTTTTGTTGTTTGGCGCAGAATGTCATATTTTGGTGATACTTTATCCCATGCAGCTTTACTTGGTATCGCTTTTGGCTTTTTACTGCATATTAATTTATTCTATTCTGTTATTTTCATTACGCTTATTCTAGCTTTAGGTTTACTTTGGTTAGAAGCACAAAAACAATTACCAATAGATACATTGCTAGGAATATTAGCCCACAGCGCACTTTCTCTAGGCTTAGTCGTAATTAGTTTAATGGATAATATCCGTATCGATTTAATGGGATACTTATTTGGCGATCTTTTATCAGTGACGTTTATTGACGTCTATCAAATTATAATTTGTGTTGCATTAATAGGCATTTTATTATTATGGCGTTGGAATGATTTTCTCTTTATTACCGTTAGTGAAGAATTGGCATTTAGTCATGGTATTAACATTCAATTTACAAAACTGCTTTTAACGTTATTACTAGCTTTAACAATCGGTATTGCAATGAAGTTTGTTGGGGCGCTAATTATTACATCTTTACTGATAATTCCTGCTGCAACAGCAAAATACTATTCTAAAACACCGGAATCAATGGCACTAATTGCCATTATCATTGGAATGTTATCGATCATTTGTGGGTTATTATTCTCATTAATTTATGACACACCAACAGGACCATCAGTTGTATTAAGTAATACTTGTTTATTTTTTATATCATTGCTTATTTCAAAATTATTTTTAGGTGAAAAAACGAGTAAAATTTGAAAAAATTAAACATTTTTTGTGACTAAAAACGAATTAATTAAATTGGTTAATTTAAATATTACGCATAGTAATTAAGGTAATAACACAAATTAATTATTTAATTAAAGTAAATACTATGTCACTTGCAATTATTTATACTCGAGCATCAATAGGCATACAAGCACCTCAAATTAATGTCGAAATTCATATCAGTAATGGATTACCTGGATTTGTCTTAGTTGGTCTTCCTGAAGCAACGGTTAAAGAAGCAAAAGATCGCGTTAGAAGTGCAATTATTAATAGTGGTTTTACTTTTCCTTCCAAAAAGATCACAGTTAACCTGTCCCCTGCGGATCTTCCAAAAGAAGGCAGTCGCTTTGATTTACCTATTGCTATCGCAATTCTTGCAGCTACCGCACAAATTCCAACCGATAAATTGCTACATTATGAGTTTTTAGGTGAACTTGCTTTAACTGGCGATATTCGAGCAGTAAAAGGCGCGATTCCAGCGGCCATTTCATCACAAAAGAAAAAACGCACACTAATTATATCCGCAGAGAATCAATCTGAAATCTCGTTGATACATCAAAGCAACACCTTAATTACAAATAATTTGATAGAAGTCTGCCAACATTTATCAAATCAAACTAGTTTATCTTCAGTAGAATATCGGGAATATGAGAGTAATTATAACACCGATAGGAATTTAGAGGATATTATTGGACAAGAGCATGCTAAAAGAGCACTAGAAATAGCAGCAGCTGGTGGGCACAATCTCTTGTTTATAGGACCGCCAGGAACAGGTAAAACAATGCTAGCAACAAGGCTTACATCACTATTACCGCCACTCTCAGATGAAGAAGCCTTAGAAAGTGCAGCCATAACAAGTTTAGTTAGTGCAAATGGAACAATTAAAAACTGGCGTCAAAGGCCTTTCAGAGCGCCTCATCATAGTGCTTCAACAGCGGCTTTAGTTGGTGGTGGTTCAATTCCTAAACCAGGTGAAGTGTCTTTAGCACATAACGGCGTGCTATTTCTAGATGAATTACCTGAATTTAATCGAAAAGTTCTAGATGCGTTAAGAGAACCAATTGAATCAGGAGAAATTATTATTTCTAGAGCTAATGCTAAAATCAAATTTCCAGCAAGGTTTCAACTTATTGCTGCGATGAATCCAAGTCCTACCGGTCATTATCAGGGAACGCATAATCGTACAACACCACAACAAATTATTCGTTATCTGAATCGTCTTTCAGGACCTTTTTTAGATAGATTTGATATTTCAATAGAAGTACCGCTTTTACCTAAAGGAACCTTAAGTAAGAAAGTAACAACAACGGAAACAACCGAAATTGTCAAAAAAAGAGTGTTAGAAACCAGAAACAGGCAATTAAAAAGAAGTCATAAATTAAATAATCAACTAAACCCTAACGAAATTCAATGCTATTGCCAGTTATCGGAAGAAGATAATGAGTTTTTAGAACAAGCTTTAATAAAATTAGGACTATCAGCAAGAGCGTGGCATAGAATTTTGAAAGTATCACGTACAATTGCTGATTTAGATTTGTCTGATACCATAAAACGAAAACACATTTCAGAAGCACTGAGTTATCGTTCTATGGACAGGTTATTAATTCAATTACATAAAAACATTGGCTAATGATATTAATCATCAGTATCAACAAAATCATCAGTGACATCTACTTGTGGTTTGCCACCTGATAATGTGTGAAAACGTTTTGGCTTATTAATACGGGATAGATATTTTAACCAAGCTTTTTCAAATTCAGTGGAAGGTTCTTTTTTTCCTTTACAGACAGCAACAAATGATTTTTCTTCAGCTGTAACAGGCTTTCTGATTTCTGTATCTAGATCTTTAAAAGCACAGCCATGCTTTTCTAAAATTTGAGCCTCTTTAATTGTAAAATCTCCGTGGCGAGAAAATCCTCTAGGATAATTTTTATTATCAAAAAAACGTTGTTGACTTATAAAACTTTCAGCCATCTTATATCCTCTAAGTTGTAAAAGTAGTTGGGCGGGAATTATAATTAACTAAGTTAATCTGTAAACAAAATTTTTTTATTTATACTTGTAAAAACGACTGAACGGCTAAAATTAAGGCAAAACAATTATTTTGGCAGGGGCGGAGAGTCTCGAACTCCCAACACCCGGTTTTGGAGACCGGTGCTCTACCAATTGAACTACGCCCCTAAATAAGGTGGCGGAACGGACGGGGCTCGAACCCGCGACCCCCTGCGTGACAGGCAGGTATTCTAACCAACTGAACTACCGCTCCACCGTATTTGGTGTGTCTATAAAGCTAAAATTTAAAAGTCTGGCGGCACCCTACTCTCACATGGGTAATACCCACACTACCATCGGCACTACGGCGTTTCACTTCTGAGTTCGGCATGGGGTCAGGTGGGACCACCGCGCTATTACCGCCAGACATATTCTGTCTTCTCTTTCTCTCAATTGATGAACATTATCACATATCTTCACCAATCGCTCAATCCGGAACAAACTGTTTTATTAATCTTTAACCATCTTTCGATGACTTCTTACTCTCAACTTCGCGTATCCAAAACAACTCCGAGTTGTAAGGTTAAGACTCTCGGTTCATTAGTATCAGTTAGCTCAATGTATCACTACACTTACACACCTGACCTATCTACGTCTTAGTCTCAAACGGACCTTACTGAATCTCTTCAGGGAAAACTCATCTCGAGGCTAGTTTCGTGCTTAGATGCTTTCAGCACTTATCTATTCCGCACGTAGCTACCGGGCAATGCAATTGGCATCACAACCCGAACACCAGCGGTGCGTTCACTTCGGTCCTCTCGTACTAGAAGCAAACCCTCTCAATTTTCCTACGCCCATGGCAGATAGGGACCGAACTGTCTCACGACGTTCTAAACCCAGCTCGCGTACCACTTTAAACGGCGAACAGCCGTACCCTTGGGACCTACTTCAGCCCCAGGATGTGATGAGCCGACATCGAGGTGCCAAACACCGCCGTCGATATGAACTCTTGGGCGGTATCAGCCTGTTATCCCCGGAGTACCTTTTATCCGTTGAGCGATGGCCCTTCCATTCAGAACCACCGGATCACTATGACCTACTTTCGTACCTGCTCGAGCCGTCACTCTCGCAGTCAAGCTAGCTTTTGCCATTGCACTAACCTCCTGATGTCCGACCAGGATTAGCTAACCTTCGTGCTCCTCCGTTACTCTTTGGGAGGAGACCGCCCCAGTCAAACTACCCACCAGACAGTGTCCCTTACCTCGATTCAGAAGTATAGGTTAGAACATCAAACATTAAAGGGTGGTATTTCAAGGTCGACTCCATGCATACTGGCGTACACACTTCATAGTCTCCCACCTATCCTACACATTAAGGCTCAATGTTCACTGTCAAGCTATAGTAAAGGTTCACGGGGTCTTTCCGTCTTGCCACGGGTACACCGCATCTTCACGGCAATTTCAATTTCACTGAGTCTCGGGTGGAGACAGCCTGGCCATCATTACGCCATTCGTGCAGGTCGGAACTTACCCGACAAGGAATTTCGCTACCTTAGGACCGTTATAGTTACGGCCGCCGTTTACTGGGGCTTCGATCAAGAGCTTCTGCTTACGCATAACCCCATCAATTAACCTTCCAGCACCGGGCAGGCGTCACACCGTATACGTCCACTTTCGTGTTTGCACAGTGCTGTGTTTTTATTAAACAGTTGCAGCCAGCTGGTATCTTCGACTGATTTCACCTCCATCCGCATGGGACTTCAATTAACATCAGCGTGCCTTCTCCCGAAGTTACGGCACCATTTTGCCTAGTTCCTTCACCCGAGTTCTCTCAAGCGCCTGAGTATTCTCTACCTGACCACCTGTGTCGGTTTCGGGTACGATTAACTATAACCTGAAGCTTAGAGGATTTTCCTGGAAGCAGGGCATCAATTACTTCACTACCTTAGTAGCTCGTCATCACGCCTCAGAGTTTCAGTGACCGGATTTGCCTAATCACACCCCTACACGCTTAACCCACCATCCAATAGGTGGTAAACCTAGCCTTCTTCGTCCCCCCATCGCAGTTATAGCCAGTACGGGAATATTAACCCGTTTCCCATCAGATACGCCCTTCGGCCTCTCCTTAGGGGTCGACTCACCCTGCCCCGATTAACGTTGGACAGGAACCCTTGGTCTTCCGGCGAGCGGGCTTTTCACCCGCTTTATCGTTACTTATGTCAGCATTCGCACTTCTGATACCTCCAGCATGCCTCACAACACACCTTCGACGGCTTACAGAACGCTCCCCTACCCAATACACTTACGTGCACTGCCGCAGCTTCGGTGCATAGTTTTAGCCCCGTTACATCTTCCGCGCAGGCCGACTCGACTAGTGAGCTATTACGCTTTCTTTAAATGATGGCTGCTTCTAAGCCAACATCCTAGCTGTCTAAGCCTTCCCACTTCGTTTCCCACTTAACTATGACTTTGGGACCTTAGCTGGCGGTCTGGGTTGTTTCCCTCTTCACGACGAACGTTAGCACCCGCCGTGTGTCTCCCATGATTAAACTTGTCAGTATTCGGAGTTTGCATCGGGTTGGTAAGCCGGGATGGCCCCCTAGCCGAAACAGTGCTCTACCCCCAACAGTTACTCATGAGGCGCTACCTAAATAGCTTTCGGGGAGAACCAGCTATCTCCCGGTTTGATTGGCCTTTCACCCCCAGCCACAGGTCATCCGCTAATTTTTCAACATTAGTCGGTTCGGTCCTCCAGTTAGTGTTAACCAACCTTCAACCTGCCCATGGCTAGATCACCGGGTTTCGGGTCTATACCCTGCAACTTAACGCACAGTTAATACTCGGTTTCCCTTCGGCTCCCCTATTCGGTTAACCTTGCTACAGAATATAAGTCGCTGACCCATTATACAAAAGGTACGCAGTCACACATACCCAACGGTACATGCTCCCACTGATTGTACGTACACGGTTTCAGGGTCTATTTCACTCCCCTCCCGGGGTTCTTTTCGCCTTTCCCTCACGGTACTGGTTCACTATCGGTCAATCAGGAGTATTTAGCCTTGGAGGATGGTCCCCCCATCTTCAGACAGGATATCACGTGTCCCGCCCTACTCTATAAGCTTCCACATAATCCACTTTCATGTACGGGACTTTCACCCTCTATCGTGCGACTTTCCAGACGCTTCCACTAATACATTATGCTACCCGCTTGGGCTACTCCCATTTCGCTCGCCGCTACTTTGGGAATCTCGGTTGATTTCTTTTCCTCGGGGTACTTAGATGTTTCAGTTCTCCCGGTTCGCCTCACCTAACTATGTATTCATTAGGTGATAGTGCAGTCGCCTGCACTGGGTTTCCCCATTCGGACATCAACGGTTATAGCGCCTTTTATCGGCTCACCGTCGCTTTTCGCAGATTAACACGTCCTTCATCGCCTCTGATTGCCTAGGCATCCACCGTGTACGCTTAATTTCTTAACCTTACAACTCACAGTTGTCTTGGTTTCAATTACGCTTTTTTCTCTTTTCTACTTCGCAACATTCATACTTGCATATCAATGTCTTCCGTAAAAACGAGAACTCGTTTCTTTCAGCTTGTTCCTAATTGTTAAAGAGCGTTATCTTTCTATTTACTCTTTCAAGTAAATACAAACATAATAGTTTTAAGAAATAATTACGTCACGTTGTATGGCGTCCCCTAGGGGATTCGAACCCCTGTTACCGCCGTGAAAGGGCGATGTCCTAGGCCTCTAGACGAAGGGGACTTAATTATCTCTTTCTAAACAAACAATCTGTGTGAACACTTACGAGCACTTCGTAAGGAGGTGATCCAACCGCAGGTTCCCCTACGGTTACCT